>NZ_JAJPRF010000001.1:0-300000 GCF_021206925.1 Rhodoflexus caldus
AAGCAGAGTGAAGCAAAAAGAGCAGATATTAGAAAATTTCCAATTAACCGCAGGCTTACATAATTACAAGTTGAAATTTTCAATCAATTGATTTTCAGTATTTTAACTTCCAAAAAGTCTAATGTATGATTTCTTATGCTATTTTTTCTGAAACCTACTTTTACATCAGAACTTAGTTTGTCGCTCTGCCAAATTCCTAATGATGTGCCTGTAAAGGCAAATCGTAAGAATTCTAAAAATTTCGCATATCCAAACTTAATCGGGTCAAAACCAATAACACTAACATTTATTGCATCTTTGAGAACGGAAGGACTGCAACCCGATATTCTCAAATCAGAACTAAACTCTGTATCGTTTTCAATCCAACTAATAACTTCCTTAACTTTTTTAAGAATGACATCTTGGCTTTCTGATGCTTTTATGCTTTGTACTTTCCTTTGCATTCTTTGTACTCTTGGGTCTGACGCTTGCACATCTGCATAGTTAGCAATTTGCTTCAAATTTGCAGAGTTTAGCAAGGTATAACCTGTGAGTTTACGGTTTTTATATGCTACTCTTACTTCTGATGGTGGAATTGTATAAACAGACAAGTCTGTCCCTTCAAAAGCCTTGTTGAGAAATTCAACAAATTTGCCGAATCCTAATTTTGTATGGTCAAAGCCCTTTATGACACCATTTATTAGTTCTCTAAGTGCTGCGGGATTTATACCGACTTCTAACTCTTGTCTATATTCACTTGAACTTTGAAATACAACTAATATCTCTTTAATCTTTGCCCAAATATCAGTTTCAGAATACGTTGCATCTATTTTGAATATCTTATCAATCAATCTTAATGCACGGCTGTCTGTAATCCTAATGTTTGAGGCATCGTCCCCACTATCTTCTGGGTCTTCAATCCATACAAAATTGTCGCAAACGGCTTCAAAGACTTTGTTTGTCGCTTTTTCGTATGCACAGCCTATTACAGTTTTACCATATTCGTGCAATTTCTTTGCAAGTGAAGCATAACCACCATCTCCTGACACGATTACAAAAGTTTCAAGTGTTGGGTGTGTATGCACTAAGTCTGTTACTTCTACTGCCAATTGAATATCTGCTACATTTTTATTGCCACCATATGAAAAGCCAAAAACCTGTATAGGTTCTATTCCTAACTCCAAAAGTTCGTTCTTCATAAAACCCAACCTAACATCACTCCAATTTGCATATGCACGCTGAATTGCAACTTTTCCGATGGCTTCCGTTGCCTGAATTTGTTTAAAAATTTCTTTGAGGGACAAACCTTGTATTATTCGTTGTCCAAAACCATAGCCCTTTAAGAGGTTTTCTATGTCGTAAAATATCGCTGTGTTAAATTTCATTTCGCTGTTGTTTTTCGTTTATGCTTGCCCACAACATATAAATATACGCAACTCACGCACTTCTCTGCAACAATGTTGCGTATCAATCAACACATAAGTAAGCAATTTCCTAACAACAAGTAACTTGCTCATAGTTAGGCTTTTAGCCGCTATTGACAATATGAAATACGCATTGCGTCAATACAACCTGCCTGATAAGGACATGTACTGCATGTACCCAACTGACAATACAAATGCGCAACATCATACACGCAACTTTTCGGCTCACTTTATGCTTACAGCAATACTACTTATTTCTTTGCCAATAAACAAGACTAAAACACGAGAAATTCATCACTCCACCAGCGCCTCCCGCAGAATCTCTGCGGGTTGCTGTGCCGTGCGCCCCGTGCCATCATGGATTTGGTGGCGGCAACTCGTGCCGGGCGCGGCTATCAGTGTACGGCTGTCGGTTTTTTCTACCGCAGGGAAAAGTACCAAGCCGCCAAGTAGCCCATAGGTTATTACAGCATCTCTTTGAGATGTTTCAGTGAAGATGCAACTTTCCGCCCTGAGTGCCCAAGCCGCCCAACACAATCCTTTTTGCGAGAGCTTGGCTTGCCTGAGGTTCAATGACAGTTTGCGGACAGCTAACAACTGCCTTGCAGGGTATTTTGCGCCGAGATGTCGGTTTGACGGCGGTGCTGTTCTTTGCAATCTCAAAAAAATCAACAAAACCGCCCTTCCCTTCTGCAAAAAAAATCACCCGATTTTTGCTCTGCGAACAGTTTACGAACAAGTCCCCAGCGCATTCCAAGCGAGTTTTTGTCGTTTTTAGGGCTTTTGCAGGTGGAAAGAGCACTTGAATGCCTGTTTTTGGGTGATTTATTTTGCAAAATACCCGTTCTGCCTCATGAATCCCCGCCTTTTTTTGCCGCATCCAACTGCCTCAGCCAGCGCTCTAAGGCATCTTCGGGTGTATTGACGTACTTCATGAGCGTTTCTACATCGTCATGCCCCGTGAGGCGCTGCAATACATTGAGCGGAATGCCCCGCGTGCCCAATATCGTAATTGCCGTCCTTCGTGCGCAATGGCTGCTCACCAATTCGTACTTGGAGCATTCAATTGTTACCAACTGATTGCCGCTGTATCGTTGGATGCGTGCGGTTGCCGTAATACCCGCTATCTGACACACCTCTTTGATGAGGTGATTAAAACGATGCTGCGATATGTGGTTAGGTAGGTTGCCGTTGTATTTATTGAGGATGTCCCAAGCACCGCCGCACCAGCCTACCAACGGCACGCGGATAAAATCTTTGGTTTTGTAAGAGGTAAATTCCCAGTAATTGCCTTTTATCTGTTCGGGTCGGAAGGCTTCCACATCGCTCCAGCGTTGTGCCGTATAGCAGGCAAAGAGAAACAAATCCCGCACTTGTTCCAGTTGCTTGCGGGTGCTGAAATCATAGTCGCGCAGTTGTTCAAATTCCTCTTCGGTCAGTACGACAATATCATTTTTGCCCCCGCTGCGGGGTTTATCGTTCCGTCGGCTTGCATTGAAGTTGCGGAAGGCTTCATTGTCGTGGTAGCCCTTTTCCAATGCCCATTTCATAAATGCCTTGAACTTGCTGAAATACTTGGCGATGGTGGCATTCAAAAGCCCTTCGGGAACGCCTTTTTCCTTGTAGCGGGAAGTTTTGCGTTGCAGCAGATAGGCACGGAATTTATCTTCAAAGGTTTTGTCGATGCGCTTGAACGTCAGCTGATAGCCTGTAAGAGTTTCAAACTCTTGCAACATGTTAATCAGCGTTCGGGTGGGTTTCAATGTCAGTTCAGGCGTTTTGTTTTCTTGCTGCCATTGGTAGTAGGCTTCCAGATAGTCAAAGAAGTTGTAGAGGCTGTCGGCATTGTTTTTCAGGGTGTTGCGCAGGTGTAGGCGGATTTCTTCGGGCGTAGGCAATTTTTCTTGTTCAAGGGCTTTTTTGTAATAGGCAATGACAATCTGTTCTACCCGTTCCAGATAGATTTTGTAAGTGGTATAGTGGGCGGTGCTTTTTTTGGGTGCTTGCTTTTTAAAATCCCACATGTGGGTTTCAATGCTGATGCCTGTTGAACAGGTCAGCGCCCGACTGTGGTAATAGAACCGCAGGTAGATGGCGGACTTATCTTTTTTGGGATGCACCAAGTAAAAATGGACATTTTTATCGGGCATAAATCTTTGCTAAATGGTGGAAATGCTATACGCGAATTTAGATGTTTTTTGTGAATTTATATGGTTTTGTTTTGCTTAATTGTGCTCAAAACCTTAATTTAGAGCGTTCAAAGGGCTATTTGGCAACAATAAGAAGTAAAGAAAGATATATTTATAGTGAAGGGAGTACTCTGACTCACTTTTCGCACAAGTGATGGTTAAATAAGACTTGTCGCAATCCATCTCTTATTGAAGGGAGTACTCCGACAGACTCTGCGTTACCTACACGAGATGAATAAAAACGTCGCAATCCATCTCTTATTGAAGGGAGTACTCCGACTATGAAAAACCCATCGCACAATTTTTTCGCGACGGTCGCAATCCATCTCTTATTGAAGGGAGTACTCCGACACAATTCCTCCGTACGCATGTGCGAATGGTTTTATGTCGCAATCCATCTCTTATTGAAGGGAGTACTCCGACAGTCTGCCCCAAATACATAACAATTTGGGGTAAATGTCGCAATCCATCTCTTATTGAAGGGAGTACTCCGACGGTGGCAAAACGGTGATTGCATCGGAAATCATCAAAAGTCGCAATCCATCTCTTATTGAAGGGAGTACTCCGACGAAGTGAGTTAGGAACCATGCTCACAAATAGTACGTCGCAATCCATCTCTTATTGAAGGGAGTACTCCGACTCTCAAAAAGCTCGCTATTGAACAAGGCATTAATGTCGCAATCCATCTCTTATTGAAGGGAGTACTCCGACACTAAAACAATATTATATGCACAAAATTGTAAAGGTCGCAATCCATCTCTTATTGAAGGGAGTACTCCGACCTGTTCAGAGGTGTGTGACCAAGAGGTCACATTAAGTCGCAATCCATCTCTTATTGAAGGGAGTACTCCGACAAAAACAACTTATTCGAAAAAGGCTCCAAGCCTTGTCGCAATCCATCTCTTATTGAAGGGAGTACTCCGACAAGTCAGGTAGAAGAAGAGCAAGCTGCTCCTTCATGTCGCAATCCATCTCTTATTGAAGGGAGTACTCCGACCTGTAGATTTTAATATCCAAGTTAGAAGCGATATTAAGTCGCAATCCATCTCTTATTGAAGGGAGTACTCCGACGGTCGCAAAGGGGCTCTACATGAAGTCCTAATAGGTCGCAATCCATCTCTTATTGAAGGGAGTACTCCGACTATTGTGGTAAACCATGCTAAGACCACGTTAAAATAGTCGCAATCCATCTCTTATTGAAGGGAGTACTCCGACTGTACTAAAAACTTTATATATATGTATAACAAAATAGTCGCAATCCATCTCTTATTGAAGGGAGTACTCCGACCTTTTTGAGGTTCCGGCATATTATTAATGGTTTCCGGTCGCAATCCATCTCTTATTGAAGGGAGTACTCCGACAGTACCCGAGAATATAATGGGTAGAAAGTCTCTCGTCGCAATCCATCTCTTATTGAAGGGAGTACTCCGACTTGACTGTACTGTCAAAGAGAAGGTTCGATTCCTTGTCGCAATCCATCTCTTATTGAAGGGAGTACTCCGACTCGGTATAAAAACGTACTTGCCGAAGGGCTGTCAGTCGCAATCCATCTCTTATTGAAGGGAGTACTCCGACGGATTGGATTATCCGTGGGCACACACAAAAGAGAGTCGCAATCCATCTCTTATTGAAGGGAGTACTCCGACGTAATAACTGGAGTTAGATATGAAAATGATACTAAGTCGCAATCCATCTCTTATTGAAGGGAGTACTCCGACCCTTGTAGGTAATATCCTCTGTTAGTTACGGTTAAAGTCGCAATCCATCTCTTATTGAAGGGAGTACTCCGACAACTCTGGGTAGTTTTAAAATTCAGCGATCTTTTGTCGCAATCCATCTCTTATTGAAGGGAGTACTCCGACCATTAGCCACATGAGGTAATGGCACAACCATACACAGTCGCAATCCATCTCTTATTGAAGGGAGTACTCCGACTAGTTTACATAGGCTTAGCCTAGGTACTATAGTGTCGCAATCCATCTCTTATTGAAGGGAGTACTCCGACAAAGTTTACATAGGCTTAGCCTAGGTACTATAGTGTCGCAATCCATCTCTTATTGAAGGGAGTACTCCGACAAAGTTCTTAAGTAATCAAAAATTGGAACAAGTTGTCGCAATCCATCTCTTATTGAAGGGAGTACTCCGACTGACCAGAGCGTGGTGGAGCTTCCACCATCTGTGGTCGCAATCCATCTCTTATTGAAGGGAGTACTCCGACTGGAAGAATATAACTCTTTATATAGCTGCGAGTGTCGCAATCCATCTCTTATTGAAGGGAGTACTCCGACTGGAAGAATATAACTCTTTATATAGCTGCGAGTGTCGCAATCCATCTCTTATTGAAGGGAGTACTCCGACTACAAGCTACTATTGCAGAGAAGGTTCGATTCCTGTCGCAATCCATCTCTTATTGAAGGGAGTACTCCGACCGGGAAAGGGTCGGTATAAAAACGAGATGCTAAACGGTCGCAATCCATCTCTTATTGAAGGGAGTACTCCGACTTACTTGCATCCAGTCTACCACTGAACGTAAGTCAGTCGCAATCCATCTCTTATTGAAGGGAGTACTCCGACGAGTTACCCATTTGTACGTAACAAAAGATACGGAGGTCGCAATCCATCTCTTATTGAAGGGAGTACTCCGACTTTCTTTTATCTTAGTATCGATTTGATCCATTAGTCGCAATCCATCTCTTATTGAAGGGAGTACTCCGACACTCTATGTAATGTATAACAAGATAACGGTGGAGTGTCGCAATCCATCTCTTATTGAAGGGAGTACTCCGACGGGTTCCCTGCGGGGGTTAGTGTGCCATACTCATTGTCGCAATCCATCTCTTATTGAAGGGAGTACTCCGACTAAAGTTTAATTAAATATTATAATTTGGCTTATATTGTCGCAATCCATCTCTTATTGAAGGGAGTACTCCGACCACACTTACATTGTGGGCTAATCTCTTTGCAGGTGTCGCAATCCATCTCTTATTGAAGGGAGTACTCCGACTTGAACTAAAATTAATTAAAATGTATAACAAGATGTCGCAATCCATCTCTTATTGAAGGGAGTACTCCGACCTCTATCTTTAATAATAAAGATATAAGAGGATAAAGTCGCAATCCATCTCTTATTGAAGGGAGTACTCCGACACTATAGTTTCCCCCCCCCAAAGGGGCCCCTCACGTCGCAATCCATCTCTTATTGAAGGGAGTACTCCGACTTTTACACACAGGTTTCTCCATTCCCTGTACTATTGTCGCAATCCATCTCTTATTGAAGGGAGTACTCCGACTAGTTACCATCATAGGCGCCTTCTCCTCAAAAGAGTCGCAATCCATCTCTTATTGAAGGGAGTACTCCGACATTAAAAAATTATGTATAACAAGATAACAGTGGAGTGTCGCAATCCATCTCTTATTGAAGGGAGTACTCCGACTCTCCGTGAAACACGCGTGGTATTATTTTTTAGCGTCGCAATCCATCTCTTATTGAAGGGAGTACTCCGACACACCTTGGCTGAAGCCCTCCCCGTTGAAATAAAGTCGCAATCCATCTCTTATTGAAGGGAGTACTCCGACTATTGTACAGTTCAACAGTAGTAGTCTCCGTGAAAGTCGCAATCCATCTCTTATTGAAGGGAGTACTCCGACATTAAGAGAGAAGAGAGTCTCTTACGGTTAAGACAAGTCGCAATCCATCTCTTATTGAAGGGAGTACTCCGACATTAAGAGAGAAGAGAGTCTCTTACGGTTAAGACAAGTCGCAATCCATCTCTTATTGAAGGGAGTACTCCGACAACACCTTGGCCGACGTCCTCCCCGTGGACGTTAGTCGCAATCCATCTCTTATTGAAGGGAGTACTCCGACGCCTGTTCATTGCGAACCACGTGTCAGTCTTCGGGTCGCAATCCATCTCTTATTGAAGGGAGTACTCCGACTTCAACAGTACAAGTGAACTTACACCCGGCCTCGTGTCGCAATCCATCTCTTATTGAAGGGAGTACTCCGACAAAGTGGCCCTCTCACTTCTGACAAATTTATTGTGTCGCAATCCATCTCTTATTGAAGGGAGTACTCCGACTCGCAATCGCTTTCCATGTTGGAGGCGATTATCCTCTGTCGCAATCCATCTCTTATTGAAGGGAGTACTCCGACTATAGCAAAGTCATAGTGGAGTCGCCCGGCAAGATGGGTCGCAATCCATCTCTTATTGAAGGGAGTACTCCGACAGCGAGGAAGCCCCTTCATAATAAATAATGAAAAAGTCGCAATCCATCTCTTATTGAAGGGAGTACTCCGACGGATAGAAATATATCGTGGTATCATGCTAAGACGTCGCAATCCATCTCTTATTGAAGGGAGTACTCCGACTGGCGCCGTTCATGACTTTTCTTCTTCAAGACTAGCGTCGCAATCCATCTCTTATTGAAGGGAGTACTCCGACTATCCATAGGTTTTAGCACCGTAAGGTGATGAGGAAGTCGCAATCCATCTCTTATTGAAGGGAGTACTCCGACAGTTATAGTGGAGTCGGCCGGCAAGATGGCCGGGCGTCGCAATCCATCTCTTATTGAAGGGAGTACTCCGACTTCGGATAAAGATTCCACTCTTTCCTCACTACGGGAGTCGCAATCCATCTCTTATTGAAGGGAGTACTCCGACTTCAACAGTACAAGTGAACTTACACCCGGCCTCGTGTCGCAATCCATCTCTTATTGAAGGGAGTACTCCGACATCATAGTATAACTATGGCGTATCCTTGGTGCTTAGTCGCAATCCATCTCTTATTGAAGGGAGTACTCCGACTTGAAGTATAAAACAGTATAGTTATGTATAGTAAAGTGTCGCAATCCATCTCTTATTGAAGGGAGTACTCCGACAAATTTAAAAAAGATGTTTAACAGCAAAAAAAACAGTCGCAATCCATCTCTTATTGAAGGGAGTACTCCGACATTCAAACGACGAGTGTATTTTATGACCATCTCACTTGTCGCAATCCATCTCTTATTGAAGGGAGTACTCCGACAAGAGGTATTTATAGATTTCCATTAAGATCTTATTTAGTCGCAATCCATCTCTTATTGAAGGGAGTACTCCGACTAGTTATGTACAGCAAAGTAACAGTAGAGTCGGCAGGGTCGCAATCCATCTCTTATTGAAGGGAGTACTCCGACTAAAATAATGAATATTTCAAAAATCATTAGAAAATCGTCGCAATCCATCTCTTATTGAAGGGAGTACTCCGACCGTACAAATCTTTATCGGAGAGCTCGCCTTTCCGAATGTCGCAATCCATCTCTTATTGAAGGGAGTACTCCGACACGGGGAGGATTTTCGCCAATTCATTTTTATACCGTCGCAATCCATCTCTTATTGAAGGGAGTACTCCGACAGCGTTAGCAAAACTTGTATCCGGAAAGTTCTTAGTCGCAATCCATCTCTTATTGAAGGGAGTACTCCGACTAAATGCAAGAAAAAATGAAACAAAAAATCACAAGTCGCAATCCATCTCTTATTGAAGGGAGTACTCCGACTCTCACCCACCAAAAAAAAGATTGGTGGAGAGTGTCGCAATCCATCTCTTATTGAAGGGAGTACTCCGACGAAGAGATGTTAGATGCTACTTCTAGCGCTTTGAGTCGCAATCCATCTCTTATTGAAGGGAGTACTCCGACGATAATCCAATCCGATGCAAATCCGTCCGGCCCGGTCGCAATCCATCTCTTATTGAAGGGAGTACTCCGACGACTACCGCTATGTCCGCCTTTCCACCGTCGAAGGTGTCGCAATCCATCTCTTATTGAAGGGAGTACTCCGACGGGAGGATGGTTTCGTTCATTGTAATTGCCAAGCCGGTCGCAATCCATCTCTTATTGAAGGGAGTACTCCGACGGTAATCTTGTAAATCAAAAAAAGAATCAGCTGGTCGCAATCCATCTCTTATTGAAGGGAGTACTCCGACCAGGTTGTAGTTGTAAATGAAGTTGGGAGAACTGTGTCGCAATCCATCTCTTATTGAAGGGAGTACTCCGACACAGCTTTCTTTAAGCTATAAGCACCAAGAATACACGTCGCAATCCATCTCTTATTGAAGGGAGTACTCCGACATAGTTAAACACGGAAGGCAGGTCGAAGTCTATAGAGTCGCAATCCATCTCTTATTGAAGGGAGTACTCCGACATTCTCACAATTAATTTTACAAGACCCGTTTACACAAGTCGCAATCCATCTCTTATTGAAGGGAGTACTCCGACACAAGTCAGAGTATCAACATTCAAATTTGACAGATGTCGCAATCCATCTCTTATTGAAGGGAGTACTCCGACACTCTGAATTGATTCAGAAGTATCTTGATAGGAAAGTCGCAATCCATCTCTTATTGAAGGGAGTACTCCGACTCAGTCAGTTTCGCGTCCTTGGCCCGTATGATTACGTGTCGCAATCCATCTCTTATTGAAGGGAGTACTCCGACTTAACAACGTTGAATACGTTCCGTCTGAAACAATGTCGCAATCCATCTCTTATTGAAGGGAGTACTCCGACCTAAACACTCAAAATCATGGCTATTGCAAATTCCGTCGCAATCCATCTCTTATTGAAGGGAGTACTCCGACTATCCCCCGATGACACCTTTGTTGGTGGCTTCTTGGTCGCAATCCATCTCTTATTGAAGGGAGTACTCCGACCGAATGACATTCTTCAGAGGGAAAGACGATCCCTGTCGCAATCCATCTCTTATTGAAGGGAGTACTCCGACACAACCTGTCCAACAGGCATTCGCAGGGTATCAAAGTCGCAATCCATCTCTTATTGAAGGGAGTACTCCGACACAAAGAAGGGTAGAGTAAATCAAACCCTTCTTGTAGTCGCAATCCATCTCTTATTGAAGGGAGTACTCCGACACTTGTGATGTGGTCATGCCTGAAATAATAAGGGGTCGCAATCCATCTCTTATTGAAGGGAGTACTCCGACTTTTTATCCAATGACACACAAAGAGATAGAAGCTGTCGCAATCCATCTCTTATTGAAGGGAGTACTCCGACATTTAGGAATAAAAGTTTTAGTTTTCAAATCAAAGTCGCAATCCATCTCTTATTGAAGGGAGTACTCCGACCGGGTAGTAGTTTAAGTAAAAGTAGTGGTAACCAGTCGCAATCCATCTCTTATTGAAGGGAGTACTCCGACTATATGACAAGGTACAATCGTAAGGATTATCTTTGTCGCAATCCATCTCTTATTGAAGGGAGTACTCCGACTTGATTTGTTATATTAGATGGCCCAAATATAGGAGGTCGCAATCCATCTCTTATTGAAGGGAGTACTCCGACTCTCTTCTTCCAATCCATAAACTCACACCCATATAGTCGCAATCCATCTCTTATTGAAGGGAGTACTCCGACTGAACATAGTTCTCTGTCCACACAATTTTTTATTGTCGCAATCCATCTCTTATTGAAGGGAGTACTCCGACAGACTTGGGCTCAGGTATTACAGCTACGTTCACGAAGTCGCAATCCATCTCTTATTGAAGGGAGTACTCCGACAACTTTCGTCGTAATATAAATTGCTTATCGTACCAGTCGCAATCCATCTCTTATTGAAGGGAGTACTCCGACTCAACACCGCCCTATCTCGCAATGAGGACATTTTGTCGCAATCCATCTCTTATTGAAGGGAGTACTCCGACAGATACCTAATACCATTGGAAAAACATGCTAAAAGGTCGCAATCCATCTCTTATTGAAGGGAGTACTCCGACAGAGAAAACAAAGTTAATAATAAAAAGTTAAATGTCGCAATCCATCTCTTATTGAAGGGAGTACTCCGACTTTCGTGATAGTTTTTACTATCAATTGGAAAAATGTCGCAATCCATCTCTTATTGAAGGGAGTACTCCGACAGCAATCTCTGCAAATCGGTCTGATAACCAAATACTTGGCTTGAAATTTTCCCCAAACTTTTTTGCAGCCACTGCATTTATCTTATTTTTTATTTGACTTTTCCAATAAGCCAAAGAGCGGAGTGGTCGGTTTTCCGCCCCCTCGTTCGGTAATGCAATTTACGCTAAAAAAACAAAGTATTAGCCCGCCCCAGTGTAATTTCCATGTCCACTTCGCGCCCAATCAGGCGCATGGAGCGGAGGTCTTGTTCGGCAACGGGCACAATCATAATCGTATCCTCATTTTCATAGGCGGCTTGCAGGGCGTGCATGGTTTGGTAGATTTCCTGATAGGCTTTTTGGTGCAATTGTCCCAGAAATACTGACTTTTGCACGCGCTGCAAACCTTTCTCAATCAGATAGTCCGCTATTTTTTTGCGGATGCGGTTGTCTTCAATGTCGTACATAACAAAGCAAAGCATATAGCCAACGGGTTTGGGTTTGAGTTGCGCAAAGTAACTTTTTAAGGCTTCCACGCGCTCGGTAGCAGCCGCCAACTGGTCGCTGTCGGGTTTGGGCATTCCTTGCGGGCGACGCGGTGCACGTTTTTGTATGGTCTTTTCGGCAATGGCCGCAGTTTGTTCTACCCATGCTTCATCGGGTTGAGGGGGAGCATCGTCTATCAGGAAAAACGATATGCCGAACACATCCGTAGGTGTGGCGGTATCTTCGGCAGTATCTTCGGGGGGGGACTGAGGCACATCGTCGGGCAGGGGTGGCTCCTCTGCTGTTTTTTGGGGCACATTTGTTCCCATCAGGCGATTGTGAATCGCTTGGTTGCGCCTTTGCAGCGATTTATTGAGCTGCCGCATCAGTTCAACGGGGTCTTTCATAGGCGATTGCCAATGGTTATTGGGGCAGTTACAAGCAATGCGCAACGGGCACACCTCTTCCCTACCCTACACATTTTCAGTGTCCATTTTGAGCAGTTGCTGCGCCAGTTCGTGGGCATCGTCCTGAATGTGTGTCAATCGGCTGCGGCGGCGATGATTGTAGTCTATCACTTCGGCCAGATAGTCGTTGAAAGCCGTAGCCAGCAGGCGCTTGCCGTCGGGCTCCATCCAGTAGCCGCCTTGCTGAAATATGGCCATATTGGGCGTAAGCAAGCGGCGGAAGCAAAGTTGCATCAGTACTGCCTCTGCCCAGTGGCGGTAGCGTTCTATGCAGTCGTAGGCAAGTACGGGGCGGTTGTACTCGTCGGCGTGCAGCACGCCCAAGTAGGGGTCTATGCCTGCTTTAATGAGTGCCCCCTCTACGTTACCGTACAATATGCCGTACAGATAGTTTAGGGCAGCATTGAACAGGTCTTGTGCCGGGCGACGGCTGCGGGCTTCAAAGCGGTATTGTTCGGGCAAAAGTTCCGAAAGCGTTTCAAAATAGATGCGCGATGAGTTACCCTCGTAGCCTCGCAAAGTGGCTGCCCACTCTTGGGTGGCTGTTGGCGGCAGTTCGCGGATGCGGTCGGCAAAAGCATCTTTGCGGGCGAGCACTTCGCTGATGAGGCCTTCCTGTGCGGGGCGGTCGCGCCCGATAGCCCGCAAAATGGACTGTTGTGCCCTGATGCGATGAATGGCGGTTGCCTTCACCCACTCGCCGCCGGCAGGGCCTTTGGCAAATACAATTTGCTGCTTGCGGATGGTGCTGATGCTGCCGTATTTATGACTCCATACGCGCCCGACAGGGTGGCCGCGGCGGTCGGTAAACAGGATTTCAATTTCGTTTTCAATGGCCAGCAAAACGGCATCCGAACTGATACGGGCGGCAGTGCTGATAACTAAGCTGCGGATTTTGTCGGGCGAAATGCGCGTTTTGTTTTCCTGTGTAACAATTTCAAAACTGCCCTGTACCCTGTGGACGGCAGCGCCGTAGGTATTGATGTGTATCTGTGTCATGGCTGATTGGATTTGTTATAGCGTTCAATGGCTTTGCGAATGAACCAGCCCACTTGCAAAAAGGCCAGCACGATGATAAGAATATCAACAAAAATGGCGGCAGGATGACGGCTTTTGTAAAGCCATCCGTACATCTGTCCGTCTTCAATCATGGCTTGCTGCTGATAGGGAGATGGGTAGGGCTGCTCCAACGGAATTGCCCGATAGTTGCCGCGCCGTTTTTGGCCGGGTGCTATCTGCACAAGTCGTTCCAGCGGTGCATCGGGGGGCGTTCCCTGCGGCCCGTAGAGCCAGAAAGCAACACCGCCATGCCCCGAGCAAGTGCCGCTATTGACCGAGTAGCTGCGCGTGCCGTCTTTGCAGAGTGCCCCCACACGGATGTAGGTGCGCATCGTTTCAGGGTCGGGTTCGGGTGCGCCCTCTTGTTGCCGATTGCCGTTGCTTGCGTTGCTGCCGTTGCTTTTGCCGTTGTTGGGTGCAGGTTGAATCCGAACGGGCAGGTTTTCATTTTCTTTGTCGCCGAAAAAGCCGGGCGGCACGTCGGTATCGTTCTGGGCAGTGGCTGTGCCTGCCACCACAAGCAGGCACAGCATCCAAAAGAAGCGTTTCATCGGGCAAAACAGTTAGCGACGCAGAGCAAAACCTAATGCTAAGTTGTTGTAATACGCATACAAATACCATTGGTCGCTGTCATCTTTATCTACAATGATGCGCACCGTACATCGGATACCTTCTTCGTCAATGGCCTCATAGTCAAAATAATCGTCCCCGTCGCGGTCTTTGCCGGTATCGGTCTGGTCAAGTAAATCAAATTTGGTTTCTGCCTTGTTGTAGAATTGAATAACCATTTTGTCAAAATCCATGACTACTTTGATGGTACTTTCAATGTCTCTCCATTCGGAAAAACGCGCATCGGTCTTCTTCTTTTCGCATCCGGCGATATAGCGAAACACCGCAACATTCTTCTGCGCCCAAAGGCTTTGTCCGCTTACAAGGATGAATAAAAACAGGCTCACAGCCCATACAATCGGATTTTTCATGTTGATAATCAGGGTTTTATGGTAGGATTAAAAAATTTTACGGGTTAGGTTGCCATTACGCCGCATGAAATACATGCGGCAGTTCGTTGCGCAACAGCGCACGTACATTGTTAATGGCGCGGAATTTTTGCTTTTTGGCAGCGTTTTCGGAAGACAATCCAAAATGATGGGCAATTTCTACCATGCTCATCTTGTCAAGGTAAAAGGCCGTCAGAATTTGCTTGCTGCGGTCGTTGGGCAGGTTTTCAAAGGCACAAAGTACCTGTTCTTCTTCGTAGGCACAGCGGGCGGCCTGTTCTTGTTCGCGATGCCATTTCAGCAGTTGGCTGTGTCTTTGGGCAATGCGGCGGCGGCGGAGTTCTTTCATCCACAGCCGACATGCCACAGCACATACGTAGGTAGCCGGTGTGGCCTTATCGGCCGGTTTGCCCTTACTCAGGTAAATCAAAAGTGCATCAGACAGAATTTCTTCGGCATCTTCCAAAGAGCCGCTGTTACGAATAACCATTTTTTTCACGAAAGGCAGGCAGGCATTGCGCAGCACATCAAATTGGATTTCCATAAGGTGAACGTATGTTTTCTGTTATTTGCCAATGTTTAATAACAGAAATGTGCCATCCGTTCCCAAATACCCGCAAAAAATCTTTTAACTCACTGATAATCAGTAAGAAAAAATTTTTTTGATGTGCTGATTTAGGCGCAAAAAGAGGCTAATTTTTCAGTTTTTGATAGTCAATATTCAAAAATTGACAGGTTATATTTTATTGCCAATATGAATTTCAATTACTACCGATATGCAGCACCTACGGCGCAGGGAGCATATTTGGTTAACTTTCGGCAGTAAATTTCCCGTAGGGAATCAATATCGGTAGTATCATATAATGCTCTACACTACTGCTCATAACGCCGGAATCGGCAGTGGCGGAACACGCGCTGCGTAACCACCGAACCGTCGGGCTGCACCGCATCCACCGATCGGCGCTGCGTAGTGGCATAAACGGGCGTTCCCAAACGGTTGGAGATGCAATAGTGCACCAGCGACACGGTTACGCCAAAATCCCCCTGAATAAGCACAAAATCAGCGGGTTGCACGCGCTCTGCCAGCCATTGGCGCACAGGTTGCAGGTACTCCCGCAGCGATTCCAAGTCGGGCGGCACATTGCTGAACAGTGCTTGCAAGTCGGCAGGCAGAGCTTCCAATCGGCTCACGCCTAACGAAGCCTCCGCATCGGCTTGCTGTTCGGGGGTAATTTGGTGAGAAAATAAGAGGTAGAGGGTGGGCATGGGATGATTAGAATTTTTCAAGAAGGAATTTTTGGAAGGTTTGCTCGGTTTGAAGGGTTTGGTAATCTACGGGTTTGTTGATGCGTAAAAGCTCACAACGCTTTTTAATGGCTTCAAAAGAAGTCGGGTTGGCGGTCAGATTGTTAGGCGTAATAAGAAATGCTTTGGCATTCAAACCCAATGGCTGCTTAATAGCCGCTAATTTGTAGAGATGACTATGAATACTGCTTACTCCTTTTGATTGCTGCAAATTCTTTGCTTTTGTTTGACTTGTGTAAACCTTACATTCCATTATGTAGAAGTAGTTATTGCGTACAAAACACACATCAATGTCGTTATCCTTGTTATGGTTCATTTGTATTTCTTCATCACTATCAATCGGGTAGAGTGCTGCGCTGAGTGCTATTTTCGCATCGCTTAGTTTGAGATGTTGTTTAATGGTTTGATAGACATACAACTCAAACCACTGACCGGTATAAAACACCTGTTGTTCAGCTAAGTTTTTAGTTGTATTGATTTTTTCCTTTAACATCAGACTTTCCCCTACAATCCCGTTCACTCTTCTACATTCTTTCATGATTGTAACAGATTCTTGCAGATGCAAAGGGTCTTGCAGCTTAGGGTTTGCCATAGACTTAAATACCCGCCCGTGTGCAGCCAAATATTCGCTCAAACTGACTTGGTAGTTAATCGGATACAAACTGCTATCGGGAAACAACTTCTGAAAATGTTTGTTATCCACTGCCAGATAGAAAATAGCTGCTTCGTGGCGGGCGAAGAAGTCAAAGGCGGCAATGGACATGAGCTTATTACCGCCCGTGATGTTCACTTGCCAATCGGCAGAGGGTTGCAGCCCTGCATTTTCCAAACTTTGCAAAATGCTGCCAAAGTCATCCTGATTCACGGTGATGCGTTGCACCTTTTGGGGCGCAATACCTGCAGCACGCATAATCCATTCGCTGCGCTTTTCCTGCTCCATTTTGGCGGTGGTGATAAACACGTGCCGCTCGGCAGGAAACTCTTTGATAAACAGCACATTAGGCAGCGTCTCGGCAGAAATTAGCAGGACTGAGGCGGTGGGCATGGGGGTTGTTTGAATAGGAAAATGTGATGTTTGTTTACAGAATAGATGCCTTGATTGGATCTGTTAAGCCAAACAGCGACTTTTGCTTCTGTATTTTCATACCATCTATTACGGTTTCATGTAACCGTAACCGATGGCGGTTTTTGCGCCGATGCCGCGTTCTTGCAGAGCTTCTTTGAGAAAGTCCGAAACTACCGAAAGCATATCACCTCTTTTTGACCCTAACGTAATATGTGCATTTTCCATGCCTTTGTGCAAGCCTACCATAAATTGGAAAGTGAGGTTTTCAACGGTGAGGAAAATGATGGGGTTCAATTTGTGATAGTCGGCAGGTGGTGCTTCGCCGTTGTAGTAGGGCTGATAATGGTTGTTCATTATATCTGCCTTGATGCAACCTTGCGGGCTGCGGGTGGGGTAGGCATCAAAGAAGATGACGCTGCCTTGCTCTGTTTTGTCAGACAGGATTTCAGGATTGACAGGATTTTTTTGGAAGTCTTCTTCGCTGTAATGTGTGCCGAATATTTTTTTGATGTTAGCTAAGTCTTCGTTTGTTTTGGCGTTTTCAAGGGCGTAATGGTGCGTGATGCCTTTAATAGCACTTGCCGGAATATACGGAAATCCGTAAACGTGATGCAGAGAGATAGAGGTTTCAAACACTGAACCGCTGCCCAAACCTACAGCTAATCGCCAATCGGGTTTAAATTGCAGATCATTTATTTGATTGTTGTCATACACTTTGGGCAATAAATTACCACCTGTGAGTTGTAATGCGTTGCGATGATGGCGAGTGATGAAGTTTTGATAATACTTTTTAACTGCTTCATCTTCACTGTCCCCAAAAGCAGTTTGACAATCTTCGCCTCGCTTTTTTAACATGCGATTTTCTATTTTAAAATTCGTATCGTCAAAAATCTTCTCCTTGTGAAGTTTGAGAGCGAAGTTTTCTAATATCAACTTTTTAGCCAATGCTTTTAATGAAAGAATAGTCCAGCTAGGTTTTCCCTTATATTTAGTTGCCTGAATTTCAAGCTCAAACTCGTCGCCTTTTTTAGGATTTAAATTTGTAGATTTCTTTTGCTGTAAGGTTGCATAGTTTATAAAAATATCCGGGCTTACATCTCTTGCAACAAGCCAACCATTCTTAGCATTGGTATCCCAACTGCTCACAGTAGCAAGTACTTTTTTCATTTCTGCCATAGTTATTCCGATTTAGCGAACCTACGCAACCAATTGAGCAAGGCTAATACTTCGGTGGTGAGTGCAATATGTTGTTTTGTATCTTCACATTGACCCACAAGAGTTTCCATTGCAGATTTCCTGAAATCATTAAGAGATTTTATCTTCCTCTCAACTTCTTGTTTTTCTGCCTCTGATAATTTTTTATCTTTATCTTTCTCTTTTTTCCGTATTTCTAAGGCTTCTTTAGGCTTTATTGGCATTTGAAGCGTGAAAAATGGATATTTATCACCTTGATTATTTCCCGTTAACCATTCAATAATCAAAAGGAAAACACTTTCGTAATCTGCTTTTGAATAGCAAAAAGCCATTGTATTGAGCAAACCATTGGTTTTGATGTAAGTGGGTACTTTATCAACCGATGTTGAAAATTTATCACTTCCTAAATCCTTCGCACATTCCCACGCAAATTTTGCTCGTGCCTGGGCGATGCTTTTCATGGTTGAGAGGTTTGACATATTGTTTTGAGTTTAAAGTTTTTTATTTCTGACAGGATTGCAGGATTAACAAGATAAATTTGAAATAAAAAAATCCTGTAAATCCTGAAATCCTGTCTAACTCGCTTTGGGTTTATACACCCGATACTTGCGTTTTACCTCTACCGACGAGCCGAAGTTTATCAGCAAGCCTATGTCAAGCCCTGTGCCTTTGAGGTAATTGACCAACTGCGTTTCGTGCAGCGGGTGTAGGTTCTCTACGGCTTTTAATTCTATAATCACTACGTAATTCACCAACAAATCGGCATAATACTCACCTACCAACTGCTTTTCGTAATATACATCAATAGGGTATTGTTGATAGACTTCAAAACCATTGTTTTGTAACTCTATCTTTAAAGCGTTTTCATACACCTTTTCCAAAAAGCCCGCCCCCAATGTATTATGCACCTTGTAGGCACAGGCAATGATTTGTTTGGTGAGTTCTTCGTGCTGCATACGTTATTGTTTTTGACAGGATTTCAAGATTTACAAGATTTCTTCTATCCTGTTAATCCTGAAATCCTGTCTGTTAAGTATTTACAAATTTAGTTCTCACAATTCCTTTACCTAAGGTAGCGTTTCCGCCGATTTGTACGATAGACGGTAATTGTCCGAAAAACTCTTCTACCTGCGATGCCGTCATCTTTCCTTCTTTATCTGAAAACTCATCCGAAAACATTACCAAAGAGTACATAACGCTCTCGGCGGGAAGATATTCTTCGCTGAACAATGCACTTTGCTGTACCGTACCTGTTTCGTTGTTGATTTTGGTGCGGGTAATCACTTCGGTAGCAAGGGTTACGAAGTCGCGGAAGTCGTTGTCGTCAAGGACTACGATGTCGGTTTTGATTTTTTCAGACCAATAACTTTGGTCATCGTTGAATAAGGTTTTTGAAAGCCAAATACCTAACTTATTTACTTCGTTATCAGAAGTAACAGGATTCACTTTTGAAAAAACAAATTCTTCTAATTGCATCTTTTGCCCTTGGCCAAAAAGAGCAGAGCCATTAGCCACCATTGCACCGTTAATTTCTTTGAAATCAAATTGCAAATCGGTCAATCCCAAATCCGAAATAAACTTCTTTATCACTCTCGGACAGGTAATCCACGCAAATACGCCGTACAAAGACTTGACGGGAAACAACAACAAGCGGGCATCGGTCAGGGCTAATGCTCCTGAGAATTGGGAATTGTCTTTGAATGCTTCTTTTAAATGGTCTTTCGCAGAGAAACGTTTTTTTACATCAATGCCTAACTCTCCATCATCAAAGCCAAAAGCTTTGTTAATTTTGATTAGGTTATTTTTTGCTTTATCATCGTCTTTTTCAGACAAAACTAATTCACTCTCAAAAGCCTCTCTCAACGCACCTTTGAGCGAAGAGGCTTCTATCTTGGGGAAATTGGTGTGCCTTTCGCGTTGGATAGGCAAATCTACGATACCTAAATCTGAGCCGCTGCCTACGTGCAGGGGCGTTTCACAGATGAGGAATAAAGGCTTGGCATTTTTGTACATCGTGTTTTAAGATTTTAGTTTATTCCAATACTTGATTTCGGTTTGAAAGTGCTTTGAGATTTGCAACAAGGAAACATTTTGTTGGGGTTTCAAATGTTGTATGTTCTCATCGGCTATGTCGTCTATGAAAATCAAAGCTCTTTGAAAAAGGGTTTTGCTTAGGTTTTTCTTTTTGACGGTAGTCATTTCAAACAATTCTTTGAGCGAAAAATGCTCTTTATTTAACACGTATAAATCGTAATAATCACGAAACTTTGCTCTCAAAAATAAGGTATTCACTTTCATCACCGCCAAAACAGGCAATTCGGCGATGTACAGAAAATCAAATAAATGATTTCTGTTTTTAAGCTCCTCCCAACCATTGGCAAAAAAAGTCACTTTTACTCCATCTATCACAAAATCGGCTTGTTGCGGTGATAAATTCACGATTCTGATAGTTTCAAATTTGCCGCTGTTTTGTAAATTGTTTTGTATAGTCGTGGCTTGTAAATCGTTTTTCCAAGTAAAAAAATTAAGGTCTTCGCTATGACGACGCCCCAAATAAACCGCCAATGCCGAACCGCCTACAAAAGTAAAATATTGCAGTAAGGGCATAGTGGCTAACCGGCGCAGCACTTTTTCGGTATCAGACAGTAAATTGTCTAATCCTTTCATAGCGACTGTATTTTTTTTGTAACGGCAAAATGTGCCTTTTCGGGTTTTGAATGTTGAAAAATATGGCTGCCAAATAGAAGTTGTGCCTGTAAATCCGCTCATCGGGCAGCATTTTTTCACGCCAAATCCTCTTGATTTCTTTGACGGAAAACATTTTGAACAAAGTTTGCAATTCCTCCACATCTCCCCACCGCAAAGCTTCCTCTATCAATACCTCGTCAGAAATTTCGGCATCGGGGGCATAGCTCCAAAATGCTCCGAGCTGGCGCAGGCGAGTGATGAATAAAGACTTGGCGTTTTTGTACATCTTGTTTTATGGTTTTAAATGTTTGCTCTCGTTTTCAATCAATAATTTCTCCCTTTCCAATTCCATAATCAACTCATTTTCGGTAGGCAAGTACAATACGTATTTGGAAGCAAACAACTGCTTGCTTTCGCTCAAAACGGAATATTTTACAATCGTTTGGTCTTTGTGTGTGCAGAGAATTAGCCCAATGGTTGGGTTGTCGTCAGCGTTTTTGTAT
This sequence comes from Rhodoflexus caldus, assembly GCF_021206925.1. Classification (NCBI taxonomy): domain Bacteria; kingdom Pseudomonadati; phylum Bacteroidota; class Cytophagia; order Cytophagales; family Thermoflexibacteraceae; genus Rhodoflexus; species Rhodoflexus caldus. The sequence goes on from NZ_JAJPRF010000001.1 coordinate 21,237, forward strand.
TTGTCCTCATACAAGCGGACGTACATATCCATTTGCCCGATGTCTTGGTGAGTGAGTTCGCCTACTTTGAGGTCTATGAGTACAAAGCATTTCAAGATGTAGTTGTAAAAGACCAAATCAATATAAAAATGCTTGGTTTCGGTGCTGATGCGTTTTTGCCTGCCCACAAAGGCAAAGCCCTTACCCAATTCCAACAAAAACTCATTGAGTTTGTCCATCAATGCCTGCTCTAATTCGCTTTCCAAGTAGGTTTTGCTGTCTTTGAGTTGCAAGAACTCCAAAATGTATGGGTCTTTCAAAAATGTTTCGGGTTGTAAGTCTTTGGTTTTTTCCTGCATTTCTGCCTTTACTTCGTCTCGGTTTTGGGACGAAAGCAGGCGTTCGTAATACAAAGACTTGATTTGCCTGTCCAAAGCCCTTGTACTCCAATGGTTGGCAATGCTTTCTTGGATATAAAACTCTCTTGCTTTTTCGTTTTCTACTCTTAACAAAGTTCTATAATGCGTCCAACTTAATTCTGAACGCACTGCGTTCAAAATCGGGAAAGTGAGGTAAAACTGTTTGCAGTAAAGCAAATTACGTTCGCTGTAAGCATTGCCAAATTCGTCTGAAAGTTTATCAGCAAGATGTTTGATAAGGTTTTTGCCATACTCAGCTCTGTTTTTTCCCTGCTGCTCGTCTTCTACTATGTACCGCCCTATCAGCCAATAGGCTTCCAACATTGCCACATTGACCGTAGCAACTACCTTCTGCCTTGCCTCCAAAATCGTGAGGCGGATATTTTGATAGAGCGTTTCCATTTTGTGTTTTTAGGACAGGATTTCAGGATTTACAGGGTTTTGGTTTTGTTGTGTTGAAAATATTTCACATACATTCCCAATGGTTGAACGCATAAACTCTTGGTATCTGAGCCTATTTCTGTTTCCGTCAATGACGTTCTGATTGATTGTCATTTTCTTTATCTTGAAAACAATGTTAGGAAATTCAGTTATAACTTCTTGATTTAGCACACTTTGGCACCAATTCAATTCATTCTGAAACGGGTTACTTTGAAACTCATATAAGATTATCCAAAACTCTTGCAAACTAACTTGTGGATTTAATTGATTGATAAGCCCAATGTTTTTACGTATTTTACTACGCATTGCTTTCGCACTTATTGAAGATGGTTTTATTTCAACGGCAATAACATTGTTATTTCCTTCATTAGAAAACCACAAGTCGGCATCTTCTAAATCTCTGTCAGGTTCATCTGAAAGTTTGAAACCAAGTATAACATTTGTATAACCGTGAGGCTTGTTTGCAACAAAGTATTCATAAAGTTTGTATTCAACGAAGTAACCCATTGTGGTTTTTTCAAAAGGTAAATCGTCAGAATTGAGTTTGTTTTTTATCAATTCACCAATTACTGAGAGTTCTGCGGGGATATTTTCAGACTTCAAAAGTCCTAATTTGAACATTTGATTTACAATAGCCTGATGATTAACACTCAATAAGTTAGGGTTTATGATAAAATTCACGTAGTTCTCAATGTAGCCCAAGTCAAAATTTATCGGCAAATTCCCCACCGTTACCAATTCATTGGTTTTATCCAATTCGGTTTCGTTGTAGATGTACTTCAAAGGAATTTCTTTGAGTTGTCCGTAGAGCGTGAGGATAGGGATAATTGCCTTATAGCCTCCCGTGATGTTGAGAATGTCGTTTTTACTTAATTTGAGTTTGTCTAACTGTTCAATCAAGTTCATAAAACCTTTTTCGTAGTTGCCTTTGCTATCTACTCGCAGGTCTTTGATGATGTGGGTGTCGTTGTGTGCAAAATGAACCGTTATTTTCTGTGTTACTGACTTATAATTTTCAAACCACTCCTTAATCAACTCACAAGCCAATACACTCAATACCGTATCAGTCGCCATGAGATACACTTCTGTATCTACTTGTGCTTCTTCCGTTATCTTGAGAATGGATTTTATTTCGGCGGATGCATTGTCATCTGATTTTATGTTATTAAAAACGTTTTTACGTAAGCCATTTTTTTGGCTTAAACCTTTTGTTCCTTCAATGCACTCTATTACCTGATTATCATTCCACTTATCAAAAGAATGATTTGCCTTATCAAGCGTATCATAATCATTTTTAAAAGTTGCATTTTTCCCGTCTTTAAAAAAATTGCTAAAAATGGAAGTCCCGACAGTGGTGATTATTTTTTTCATTTTCCGATATAAGTTATGCCAAAACCTTCTTTGGCGGTATCACATTCTGATATGGATTTAAAATGAAATGCTTGGATAGCATCTTGATACGTACCCTCTAAAATTTCAAAATAATACACCGAACCCGCAGGAACATATTTATTCATTTCTTTGGGTTGTGCATTTTTTACATCAAAGCCACCTAATGAAATAGGTTTGCCCAAAGCGGTAGTCAATAATTTTACTTTTAAGATGCTTTCAGGAAAAGTGCCTATGAGCGTATTTTCGTCAATCCAATTGGGCAGCCAACCTTTTTTGAAAAGGGCGGGGGTTGTCAGACATACCCGAAAGATATTATTTTCTATTGTTTGCGGGTAGTCAATAAAACCATTTTCAGGAATTGCTACATTTTCCAATTCATAAGAAAAGGTCTTACCCTCACCGCCAATTTTTGAAATGTATTTTTCGGGCAGTTCTAAGTTTTCAAACAGAACTACAATCTTAACACCATCTTGCAAACGTAACATTTCCACCCTATACAGTCGCCCTTCTTCCGTTGCTCTGCTTGCCTTGTTTCGTGCAATGCCTACTTTAGGCTCTTTGAATAAAAATCCTTTCTCTTTCACAGAAAGTTGTCCGATGTGTTGCTTTGCTAAAATATTTGTAAAATTTGCTATATTTGTCAATCCTTCTATTCCTTCTGATAAAGCATTGGCAACGAGCACCTTATCAGTTTTGCAAGAACTGTAAGTTGGTTTGTTTTCTAACTTCAAAAAAGCAAATGTGTTGGTGTCTTTTTCTTTCACCACATCCTTCGGGACAGGCAAATAAACATCACCGTCTATTTGAAGGTAAATACCTTTTATCTTGAAGTCTTTGGTAAGTTCGTCTAATGCTTGTTTTGTCAAATCAAGTTTGCCATTATATGCAAAAAACAAAGTCCTCAACGCCCCATAAATCACACTAGGCGAGGGCGGAAACACACTGTCAGCCCAAGACTCATCTCCCATATCAAAAGGTTTTCCGTCCCGAAAAAAGAAAGTATCCAAAGGATTGATGCGTATAATCATGTCGTTTATTGGTTTTTAAGTTCTTTGTTGATGAATTTGCTAATGTTGAGCAATTCCGAAAACTTGTGAAAGTGATAATCTACACTTGCCAATAACAAGTCTGCTTTGCCGCTTAGGTTTGCTACTTTTTTGGCTTTTGCTTCTCCCGTAAGGTTGCAACTTCTGCTCAAAAGCCTTTTCATTTCGGTTTTAAACATTTCTCGGTGTGTCAATTCAAGCATGCCTTTTTCATTTGGTATCAGTCTAAATTCTTCTTGAATGTTTTTTATCCAATTTGCCGAAAAATCATTTTGCAAACTTTCCGTAATCTCTTTGATACGAATTAAGTTTTCAACATTTTGCTCCCATGTCAATACAGTTTCGTGGCTTTCCCCCGAACGTTTGAGTACCGAAATCGCAAAAGCATTTCTGCCACCACCTCCCTTTGCTACATCTTCTTTGGCTTTATGTTCCATTGCTTTGGCAGTTTTCAGCACAATATTCAAAGGTGTTTTGTAGTGGGCAATGCAAATGCCTGCGGAAAAAGTAAAGTCCTCTTGTAAAGGATAAACTTTTTGCAGTTCTTGGTTTACCTCTGTATCAAACCTTTGTCTTAACTCTTGCAATACAGCAAACAAATGATGTAAATTGACGAAACCCAAAAAGTCATCACCGCCTGCATAAACGGCTTGCCCATTATTATTTCTCTCATCTAAATACCCTTTTGCCCAATTTGCATACGTACCCAACAAAGAAGAAATTTTATTTTGGTAGGCTTGTAAATCGGCATTTTGGTCTTGCAATAATTCGCCTGAAAGCATTTTGCCCATTTTATCGCCATCAAAAACCAACAAAGCGTAGTAGTTCGTTTTGAGATACTTCTTTATTTTGTTGTGGTTTGCAATGATGTTGGGCAATTTGTCTAAATATTTTTCCAAACCGTGATTTTCAAAATATTTTTGAGTTAGATTTTCCTCAAAAAGCAGTTGCTCATCAAAATCTTTGTCGCTAAAAAATTTTTTATAGCAAGCAAACACTATTTTGGCATCAGCATCTTTTTCATCTTTACTGTTTTCCAATTTATTGATGTCGTGCATCAAAGCAATTTTAGCCGTAGAAGGAAAACCTCCACTGCCATAAAACCGCTTTGTCAGGCTTACGGCACTTAATCCTTCGCCTTTGGCTACTTTTACCTCGTCTGTGCCGCCTAATTCTACCGCACCGCTTTGTTTGTTCCATTTTGTTTCAGTCCAAAACTTGCTGTTTGTACCTTGTCCGAAAAACAAAGCATTCCTTTCGCCGTCCAAACTGCATTTTCTGCCTGATTCGGGCATTTGCTTGAAAGTTCGTACATTTTTGATAGCCCCTAAGTTTCTTTCTATGTTTTGATAGGCGGTTTTGTAGGCTTCGTTTGTATCGTCAGCGATAGGTTCAAAGACCCAAAAGATTTCCAAGTGGTTTTCTATCTGTGTATCAAAAGCACTTGGTTTGTTATGCTCTTTACCTGCATTTTTCAAAGCATTTTCGGATAATGCTTTGAACTTATCCCTTACGGCTTTCTCCACTTTTTCGCCTAAGCCTTTCAAGTCATCACAATTTGCAATTTTGCCCAAGAAACGATTGGGCTTAGAATTATTACTTACGTTTGGAAAAATGATGTTTGCTGCTCCAAAAGCATTTATTCCTGCCTCTGTCAATTCAGACAAAATCTTGCTCCCCGCCCACAAATCTTGTGTTTTGCGTGCCTGCGAGATAAAACTCTGGACAGGGGTAAGGGTGAATAGGAATAGGTGGGTCATAGTTACACAAGATTTAATTTTTCTTGAAGTTTTTCATTGAATTTTTGAGTGGCGGCATCATATGCTTCTTGAACAGAACCTAAATTCTGTATTTCTCTACCATTTCTATCTTTATATTCTTGTAAATACTTATATGGCAAAAAAAGTATTTTCCCTTGATAAGGTTTTTGTGTATTGTTAGTTTTATGCAAACTCAAAAAATATGGCTTAGTGTGCCTTTCAAGCTGTTTTAATGGAGGCGTTGAGCCTTGCATTGGTAAAGCAATGTATTGTTTTTCACTTTGCTTTAAAGAACTTTTAGCGTGATGATAAGCAACTGCAATCTCTGATAAAGCCTCGTAAGGACTAGTAAACTCTTTTCCTTTATATAATTTGCTGAATTTTGAAAAGGAGGTATAACTTTTCAAATCTCCTTTAAACAGTTCTTTTACTTCAATGTCATTAAATCCATTATAATTAATGGAAATAGAACCCAAGCCGTTACGGCTTTTAGCACCCAATCCGCCAAAATAAGAAAAAACAAAGAGTGTTTTTAAAATTTCTTCTTGTAAATTCTCAGGAAAACTTAATACTAAGTCAAATTCTTTTTGGCTACGTAGATACTCTCGGTTGAAACTTTTTTGTGGGTCAAAATTTTCAATTCCATAAGCCAAATAATCAATAGCGTGCATTGTACCAAGACCCACATTTACAGAATATCCTTTGGGCAAAAAATCTTTTTGTTTAGTGTTTTCATTTGTCAGACGTCGTTTTCCAATTCTCATAATCACCTTACTCCTCTGAGCAGGCTCGGTTCCGCCAAAAATCTCACTTTCTTTTTTCTTTAATTCTTCAAGGCTTAAATGCCCATTCATAGCTCTCCACCAAAAGCGTAATGCACCTTTGATGCTGGGCGGTCTCAATTCAGGTGTGCTGGCATCTGCTCCCGAAAGGAACATCGGTGTAATGGTTTCGCATGTAAAAGTTATCGTTTTCATATAGCTCATGTCGTGGTTTCAATGGTGGATTGTTACTTACTTCCCTTCCCAACAAAAGGTACCTACTCTTTTTTGCGTGCCTGAGTAACAACGCCGTAGCCGATGCTCACGTGTCGCCCTAAGCCGATGAGGTTGGGCAGCGATACGTTGGTTTCAAAGGTAGCATCGAAGGCAAGCAGGCGGGCATCGCGGATGGTGTGGCGCACAGGCTCGCTCAGGTGCAGCAAACGGCACACCACGGGGCGTTCTTCTTTGGGCGGCAGTTGCCATGCCACGCCTTTGGCAAATGCCATGATTTGCCCGCGCAAAACAGCTTCTAACAGTTCGCGGCGCTCGGCGTCGGTGGTTTTGCTGCGGTAGGCGGCATAGCTTTCCGAACTGAAAGGCAGCCAGCGGCGAATCTGAAAGCGGATGGGCGCATCCCAGATTTGCAAGGGGTGTTTGCGGGCATCCAAGCGCTCGATAGACATTTCTACGTATCGCCTGCCGATGCGCAAGTCGTACGGTCTGCCGGCTTGGAACAAGTGGCTGATGGCTTGCGTACCTTCACCTATACAAACGATGCTCGGTTTGCCGCCGATTTGCTTGTATTGAATCAACGGGTAGGCATAGCGGAAACCGTCTTCGGTGTGGTTGTGGAATAAGGTGTGTTCGTAGCCTGCGGTTTGAGCGACTGCACCGCGAAACATTGGGATATCGCGCCCGTCAATGGGGGCATTGAAGCTGATGCGCAAATAGGGAAGAGCGAGTAACATAGGTTGTTTTTAGGTTTAATGCCGTTACCCGCCAAAGGTTCCGCCTGAAAGGCCAAAAATCTTTTGTAACGTGTAACAATTTTGCAGTGCCTCAAAATAGTAAGAGGATTAATCGTGAGCAAGTGTTATGTGAATATTTTTTTATGCTTGTATGTTTGGCAGGTCATACTTATCGCTGTGCATGAATTTTTTTATACTGTATAGGTTTTTTGTGCCGATAAATCCCCGATATGCGTTCGTAGATGAAGAAATCAAATAGGTAAACAGATTTTATCTGCACATATGTAGATTGATACACTTAAAAATGTATATTACTCTGTTACAAAACACGCATAGTGATAACTTTTTTAGTTGTATGCTTTGTGGCAGTGGTTGCGATGTTGCCCAATGCCAAAACAAGAAGCAGTTAAACAGTAGAGTGCGGCAAGCAGGCAGCAGACATGCACTTGCGCAGATGTTGTTGTAAACCCGCTTTTTTATGGCGTATCTTTAAGCCATTCATTACCACAAACCACATGAAAGCAAAACTTACCTTTTTGTTGCTGTGGGTGGCGGCAGTAGCGGCGGCGCAAAGCCCGCAACTGAGCGTCTCCTACATCATGCGCGACCCCAAATGGATAGGCATTTCGCCCGAAAATATCCGCTGGGCTGATGACGGCAAAACGCTTTACTTTGATTGGAGCGATGATAAAAGCCTGCACGCTGCCGACCCTGTAACGGGCAAATGGCGCAAAGTGCCTTTGGAAGAGGAGTGCAATCTTGCATTTGGCGGGCAGTACAATGCCGCCCGTACCCGCCGCGTGTATGCCAAAGACGGCGATATTTTCATCAAAGACATGACTTCGGGCGCGGTTACGCAACTCACCCAAACCGTTGAAACCGAATCCGTGCCCCGCCTGAGTGCCGAAGGCGACCGCGTATTTTTCCAACAAGGCTTGAATCTGTTTGCCATACATCTCAAATCGGGGCGATTGGAGCAACTCACCGACTTCCGACGCGGCAACAAACCCGCCGAAACTAAAAAAACTGAGCAGGCACTTTGGTTGGAAGCCGACCAGCAGCGGCTGTTTGAGGTACTGCGGGAGCGCAAAGCCGCCGAGGATGCCCGCAAAGCACGTCAGGAGCTACTGCGCCCCATTCGCCCGAAGGAGTACTATTTTCAGGAAAAGCAGTTGGATAACTTCACCGTCAGCCCCGACGGCAACTTTGTGCTGTTCCGCGTAGGCACGCGCCCTGCCGGCAGCAAACCCTCCGCCGTACCGGACTATATGGCAGCATCGGGCTATACGGAAAACCTCAATGCGCGCCCCAAAGTCGGCGACCAACTGCCCACCTACGAAATTGCGCTCTACGACCGACGCCGCGATACGCTGCTCTACCTTTCCACCGCCCAACTGCCGGGCATTGACGAGCCGCCCGCCTACCTTGCCAACCCGCAGAAAAAGAAGCGCGAACTTACCCCGCTGGGGATGCAGTGGAGCGAAAACAGCCGCTATGCCCTGCTTGTGCTGCGTGCGCAAGACAACAAAGACCTTTGGATAACCGTTTTAGACCCGCAAACCGCCGCGCTGAAAACCATTGACCGCCAACACGATGACGCATGGATTGCCGGACCGGGCATCGGCTTCAACAACGGATGGATTGACAACCGCACCGTTTGGTTTCAATCCGAAGAAACGGGCTGGTCGCACCTCTACACCGCCGATGTGGAAACAGGCACAAAAAAAGCGCTGACCTCGGGCAAATATGAAGTTCGCTTTGCCCAACTCAGCCGCGACAAAAAACATTTTTACATCGCCACGAGCGAGGTGCACCCGGGCGAAGACCATTTGTACAGAATTCCCGTAGCGGGCGGCGCTATGCAGCGGCTCACCTTCCTAACAGGCGGCAACGAGTTTGCCATTTCGCCCGACGAGCGGTTTATTGCCATTCGTCATTCGTACAGCAACCGCCCTTGGGAACTGTACGTAATGGAAAACAAACCCAATGCCGTGCCGCGTCAAATTACGCAGTCGCAATCGGAGGAATTTAAGAAGTATGCTTGGCGCGAACCCGAAGTGCTGACCTTCAAAGCATCGGACGGTGCGGATGTGTACGCGCGACTCTATCAGCCCAAAGCGGACGTTAAAAACGGTGCTGCCGTAATTTTCGTACACGGCGCGGGCTATCTGCAAAATGCCCATAAGCGTTGGAGTACCTACTTTCGCGAGTACATGTTCCACAACCTGCTGGCAGACAAGGGCTACACCGTTTTAGACATTGACTACCGCGGCAGCGCAGGCTACGGACGCGATTGGCGCACGGGCATTTACCGACACATGGGCGGCAAAGACCTCAGCGACCACGTGGACGGGGCAAAATTCCTTACCGAAAAATACGGCATAGACCCGCAGCGCATCGGTATTTACGGCGGCAGTTATGGCGGATTTATCACCCTGATGGCAATGTTCACCACACCCGATGTGTTTGCGGCAGGTGCGGCGCTTCGCCCTGTTACGCATTGGGCGCACTACAACCACGGCTACACGAGCAACATCCTGAACACGCCCGTGCTGGATAGTGCCGCTTATGCCAAAAGTTCACCGATTTACCACGCCGAAGGGCTGAAAGGCTCATTGCTCATCTGCCACGGCATGGTGGATGTAAATGTACATTTTCAGGATGTCGTACTGCTGGCGCAACGTCTCATTGAATTGGAAAAAGACAATTGGGAAGTAGCGATTTATCCCGTAGAAGACCACGGTTTTGTAGAGCCGAGCAGTTGGACGGACGAATACAAGCGAATCCTGAAACTGTTTGACGAGAAGCTACTCAAACGGTAGCCGCACTAACGGAACAACTGTTTCAGGCTGACTTTTAGCACTTCGCCCATATTTTTACATTTGAGGAACTCGTCGCGCTTGTAATGGCGGGCGAGTTCTTCTTTAAGTTGGTCAACATTTTCCTGCGGGGCAATGGTATCCTGCAACATTACTTCCATTACGTCTTTGAGTACATAGCGCGAAGTGCGCAAGCGGTTTGCCATCAGCGAGCGCTCTTCCAATTGATACTGCCGCACGCTTTCAGGCGTCAGCACATCGTAGCCCAATTCAATAATCGGGTTGTTTTGTTTGAAATATTGCGGCAGGTAAATGGATTTGCGCCCTTCATAGCTTTGCTGGTCAAAGTCAATGGCGCGGATGCGGTAGTGCATTTCCTCAAAGTCGGGCGTGGTGTCAATCACAAAGTTGCTGGAGTGCATATCGCCCAGCAGGCGCACAAAACAGCGCTCATTGAACTTGACAAACTCTTTGGCCAAGCGAATTTTATTGACATCCGACAAATGCGTGCGGATAAATTGGTCGGCAGGGATGCCCAAAATGTGTTCTTCTATGAGCGTATCCTTGTGCAACAGATAGCGTACCCGATTGGGAGAAAGGATATCTTCCAGTTCCATTCCGTAAATGCGCGAAGCATCCGCAACTTTTACGTAAAAATAATCAAAATTATCATTGACTTTATTGACTATTCGCACGCGAAAGGGCTTGGTATTGCCATAGGTGCAAAGGTCTATGCGGTCTATGTAGAGGTGGTCTATTACCGAGAGGTTGCCTGCAATTTTTAGGTGCGCATAAATTTGTCGCAGGCTGGTAAAAATATATTCTTGGTCGCTTTCCGAGTAATAAACGCTTACCCACAGCGTATCGTTTCCTTGGCGGTCGTAGAGAGTGGTTGCACCGATAAACCGACACAAGTCCTGATATTGCAACGGAATAGCGATTTCCTTGCCGTATTTGTGCAGCAATCGGCGGAGTTTGTCCCCTACTTTGTAGGGTACTTTCTTTTTGCTGATAATCGCCATAGCAGGAGGGGGTTATTGCAAAGTGTATTGCCAATGAAAGTTGGTTGCATTCAATAGACAATCGGTAGCGGCTGTTAGTTCATTTCCCAAACGCCATAAGCCAAATTTAAGCAATGCACATAAAAAAACCCGACAGGTTTCGGAAATCTGTCGGGTTTTGGATGCGGGCAGAAAGTATTATGCCCAACCGTCAATCACGCGGCATAGGTTGGCAAAAATTTCTTCGATTTCGCCAATACCGTTGATAGAGGTAAACTTGCCTTGTGCGGCGTAGAAATCGGCAACAGGGCGGGTTTTGGTGTTGTATTCCTGTACGCGCTTTTGCACGAGCTCTTCGTTTTGGTCGTCGGGGCGGCCCGAGGTTTGCCCGCGCAGCAGGAGGCGTTTAACAAGTTCGGCTTCGTTTACTTCCAGCGCAATCATGCCCGAAATGGCTAAACCGTTTTCCTGCAACATTTTGTCGAGCGCTTCGGCTTGTGCTACCGTGCGCGGGAAGCCGTCGAAGATAAAGCCTTTAGCACTGCGGTTATCCTGAATTTTATTGCGAATCATGCCAATAACCACCTCATCGGGTACGAGTATGCCTTGATCCATCAGCTTTTTGGCAGATAGCCCAAGCTCGGTTTGTGCGGCAATTTCGGCACGCAATAAATCACCCGTAGAGAGGTGAATCAGTTGGTATTTTTCTATGAGTTTTTGGCTTTGTGTGCCTTTGCCGGCACCCGGAGGGCCAAACAGTACCAGATTAATCATGTGAAAGGTTTGTATTTATTTGCCAAAGGTTGATTTACAATTTGTTCATATAGCACAAAGGAAAGGAGCAATCGGTAAAAAATCAAAAATCCGATTTGAGATATTCATAATCGTCTAATGCTTTTGCCTGTTTGTAGTAGCGTTGAGCAACGGGCTGATTGCGTTGCTGCTTGTAGTAGCGGTACAGTCCGGCGTAGGTATAGAGTTTGTAAGGGTTGGCATAGCCGATTTTTTCGGCCAGCAACAGGTTCTCGGCCGCCTGATAAAATTTAACGGCTGCGGTCAAATCTTTGCGTTGAAACTCGGCCAGTATACCGTTGAAAACTTGGGCGGCTGCCATAAAAAGCGGTCTTTGCGATTTTTGCAAAGCAGGCAACATTTGCGCTGCCTCATCGTAGCGTTTGGTGAGCAGTGCAGTTTCTATAAAGGCAGCCACGTAGTGCGGATTGTTGGGAAAGCGCTGTGCCAGTCGGCGGCTGTGGGCTAAGGCTTTTTCGTGGTTGTTTTCGTAGCGCAGGTAAATGTGCGTTAAGTAGCCCGCTGCTTCGTTGGCTGTAAAAATGGCTTTTTGGGTGCAGGTTTCCAGATTTTCCAAGCCTTCTTTTTTGTTGCCTTCCTTGAAAAAAATGACAAACGGCCGATAAACAGGGTAGCGCTCGGGATAGTATGCCCTGTAATAGCTGTACAGCCCCGTCATGAAGTTGAGTTCAACATTTTGCGAACGCAAATCAAAAGCGGTTTTAATCAGGCCATAGAGTTGTTTGGCTTCTCCTACGGCTTGCATGGATTCGCCGCGTTCGTTGTAGTGCTGCATGAGCAACCCGCGGGCAGTGAGCATAAAAAACACGCCTTCCACATCATTGGGATTAACATCCAGCATTTTTTGCGAAGCGGCAATGGTTTTTTCCAGAAAATAGCTGTGTTGTTTAAAATTTTTACCCTCAAAATTATCAAACGGCATATGTTGCCAGAAAATCAACAGCGCGTTGAGCAACGGCGTAACGGGATGTTCGGGATGGCGCGCTTGCACTTCGGCAAAATAGCGCTGCGCCTGCGCGAAGTCGTGCCCGTACATGAGCGGCAAGCCTTTTTCCAATAGCTCCAACGCGGTTTTATCGGAGAGCAGTGGAGGTATTACAACTTTTTTCTGTTGCCCTGCCGCGGGGTTTACTTCGCCAACAGACAAGATGAGTGCCCAAGCAAAGAGCAATAGAAACAACCGGATTTTTGGTAGCATCATTAAACCGTAACAACTTATGCCAACAGCGCGCTGATGTCGCTTGCCGTCAGTTGCTTGACAAAATTTTCTTCGGTGAAAATCAAACCTTCTGCGAGTTTACGCTTTTTTTGCTGCAACAGAAGAATTTTTTCTTCCACTGTATTCTGTGTGATAAACTTATAGACCATCACCTTGTTTTCCTGCCCAATCCGATGCGCACGGTCTATGGCCTGCGCCTCTACAGCAGGATTCCACCATGGGTCTAACAAGAAAACGTAATCTGCGGCGGTGAGGTTCAGGCCTGTGCCTCCGGCTTTGATGGACAGCAGAAAAACAGGTACATCGGGGCGTTGCATAAACTTGTCCACTTGTGCCTGACGGTCGCGAGTGCTGCCGTCTAAGTAGGCATATTGGTACTTTTGCTTTTCCAACTGCATGCGCAGAAGTTCTAAATGCTTCACAAATTGACTGAATATCAGAACTTTATGACCTTCGGCAACGATGCTTTCCAAGCGATGGAGCACATCGCGCATTTTGCCGGAGTCGCCGATGTAGTCTTCCAGCACCATTTGCGGATGGCAGGCCAATTGTCGCAACTGGGTCAGCCCCTGCAAAATCAGGATTTGCGATTTTGCCAGCCCGTTTTTCTCGATATGCGCCAAAATTTCATTTCTGTATTTGGACTTTATTTTCTCATACTCCTCGTTTTGGCGGTCTGTCATTTCGCTGTAATGTACCTGCTCCATTTTTTCGGGGAGGTCTTTGGCTACTTGGCTCTTGTGCCTTCGGAGAATAAAAGGCTTCACAAGCGACTGCAACTTGTAAAGTTTTGCCGTGTCGTTCTTTTTTTCTATCGGGGCAACAAAATGTTGTTGAAAGTAGCTTTGCGAGCCTAACAAACCCGGATTGACAAACGCCATTTGCGACCACAAATCCAGCGTGCTGTTTTCTACGGGCGTGCCGGTAAGCGTGAGGCGGTGCTTGCCGTTGAGTCGTCGCACAGCCCGTGCTATTGCCGAATCGGGGTTTTTAATGGCTTGTGCCTCATCCAGAATGATGTAGTTGAAATAGTATTTTTCCAATAGGTCGTCTATGTCTTGCCGCACGATGCCGTAGGAGGTAATGACCAAATCGTACTTGTTGAAAATAGCGGTGTTTTTGTAACGGAATACGCCCGTGTATTTGAGTATGCGCATTTTGGGCGTGAACTTGCGTGCTTCCATTTCCCAATTGTAAATCAGGGAGGTAGGCAAAATCAGCAGAGAAGCGTGCGAAGGTGTTCCTTCTGCCGCAAACCGCTCTTTTTCGGCTTGCAGCAAGGCCAGCGTTTGTACGGTTTTGCCCAAACCCATGTCGTCGGCAAGGCAGCCGCCGAAATTGTAGTCGCGCAGGAAGCTGAGCCAGTTGTAGCCTGCCTTCTGATAGGGGCGCAATTGTCCCTTAAATTGTTCGGGCAGCGGGTAGTCTTCGGGTTGCTCAAAATTGCGCAATTGTTCCAACTTGCGGCTCATGTTTACGGTAGCGACTTCTTGTCGTTCCAACTCGTGCAGCAGTGCCACATGGTGTTTTTGCAGAATCAGTTGTTCGGATTTTTCTTCGGTGAAATACAAAAACTCGGCAAAACGGGCAAACCATGCTTCGGGTATAAGTGCCAACTCGCCGTTGGGCAGTTTAAACTCGCGCGTGCCTGCAAGAATGTACTTGCGGATTTGTATAAAAGGGATTTCGTATTCGCCGAATCGGATTTTTGCCTGAATGTCGAACCAGTCGTTTGCTTCTTTGACTTGCAGGTCAAAACGGCTTTCACCAATGAAATATTTTTTTGTTTCCTGATTGGTCTGCAACAGACGGATGCCGTGTGCGGCTGTTTGGTTTTGGTGGCGTTGTAACCATTGCAGCGCTTCGCGGCCTTCCATAGTAACTTTGCCTGTGCCTATTTCCAGACCGTTTGATACGAGCCAGCGCAACTGTTCCTTTTCTTGCTCGGGCGAGCGGATGATTTTATGGAATACGTAATTGCCGGCCTTGTTTTCTATGCAAACCTCACAGGCTTGCTCCTGCCCGGGTCTGAATTTAAATTCACCGTAGCGGAACTGTAAATCAAATTGTATTTTGAAGCAGGACGCAGCTTCTCTGTTGCCGTTTACGCTTTCCTGAAAAAGTCCGGTTTGTACAGGTACGGGCATTTCCGCAAAGCTCAGCGTTGTTTCCAGCGGATGTTGATGCACGCGAATGTCCAAACCTTCGGCGGTAACATCAAAACTGCTCAGAAATTGCGGCAGCACATTCTTGAAATACTGCTCTTCGGCCTGCTTAGGGATTTTCAACTCGTCCTTTTTCAAAAAAGGATACAGTTTTTTGCCGTCTAATGGCTGTGCAAAGCGATAGATATTTTGCCCGATGAGCAACCATGCGGGTTGCGTACAAATTACGATGCCGCTTTGCTCGGGAGTCATAGAGAGGCGAAGGCCGCGGTGGAAAAGTTGCAGAAAAAAACTTGTGCCTTCGCTGTGGCGGCGGTAGTGCGGCCGTACTTCTATCGGTTCGGGCATAAACGTCAGTTCTTTGTAGGTAGGGTTGCCGTCTTGCGCCATAATGAAGAATCGCTTGTCGGTCAGCCCTGCCAGATAGCTCGCGCGCCGCTTTTCCATGGCTTTATAGATAGCTTCCTGTACCTGCCGATTGCCTTTTTCTTTGTCGTATGTTTTCAGGAAAAAATCCTGTGCAGTCATTTTTTTAGTGGCAAATCGCCTTGCGACTGCTTCGGGGTGCATTTCTTCCGACAGGCGGATGAGTTCGCGGTCTTTTTCGTCTATCTGCGCGGCAAACTCGGCAACGTTCATGGATGAGAGTTTCTGATAGCGCAGCGAAAGTTTGCCGTCGGCATCTAACTGGACGGCGTAAGGGTCTATCAGATAACCCAAATATTCATGGCGGAGCAGTGCATAAACAATCGCAAAAGGTTGTGTGATATCTATTTTCATACAGACGCAAGAAAGGATTGCAGCGCTTCCAGCAGCGCGGCAGGTTGTTCGGCATGTACCCAATGCCCGGCATCGGCAATGGTTACTAAACGGCTATTGGGGAAGATGTTTGCTATTTGCGCAGCGTCTTCATCGGTGATGTAGTGCGAGCGGCTGCCCCTGATAAACAATGCGGGTGTGGTAATCGGGCGGCTGTACACAAGCGGTTGCCCCACCTCGGCAATGTGCGAAGTGATAACGGGCAAGTTGAAACGCCACGCAAATCGGTTGTCTTCGGTGCGGTAAAGGTTTTTGAGCAGAAACTGACGTATGCCCCAGTCCATACCATGGCTTGCCAGTATATTTTCTGCCTCTTGGCGGCTTTGCAGCGTAGCTAAGGGTATGGCATTCAATCCTTCTAAAATGTGCTGGTGATGCAAAGGGTAGGCACGCGGGGCAATATCTACCACTACCAAGCGGTCTAACCGCTCGGGAAAATCGGCGGCGAGTTGCATGGCTGCTTTTCCTCCCATCGAGTGCCCGATAACGGTTGTTTGTACGGGTTGTATCAGGTCAATGAGTTGCGCCATATCGGCCGCCATGTCGGTATAGCGCATACTTTCCGCGCGGAAACTGCGCCCGTGATTGCGCATATCGGCCATTACGACGTGATAGGTATCAGCCAGCGTTTTGGCCAGCGTTTGCCAGTTATCTAACAGCCCAAACAATCCGTGGAAGATGAAAAGACTGCCGTTGGCGCGGTTATTTTCGCCCAGTTCTTTAAAATGTAAAACTTGTGCTTGCAAGGTTGTCGGGTTTTGTTGCTACGATTGTTATTAAAAATCCGACCTGAAAGGTAGTAGTTTTTTGAAAAATATGGCGCATTGTTTTTAGAAAACATGCCAACTTGCTATATTTGCCCCTCATTTGGCATAAGCAAACACTTACACCGACATAAAAGTATGATTATCATCAACATCAAAGAAAACGAATCCATTGATAAGGCCCTGAAGCGCTTCAAGAAGAAATTTGAAAAAACAGGCGTAATGAAAGAACTGCGCGCCCGTACTTTCTTCGAAAAGCCTTCTGTTCGCAAGCGCAACATTCGCCTGCGTGCTGCCTATCGTCAGTCTATCATTGCGGAAAGCAACAAGGCATAATTGCGGCTCTCCGGTTTAATGCATTAAGCAGTTGAGCAATTTAAAACGCACTGTATAAGTATGCGGATTGTTTCGGATGGCACGGTTTTCCGCTGAATTAAATCCGAAATACCGAATCCCTGTTATGAAATGCTGTTTTACTTTGTTCGCTCATTTACCTCCTAAGCTGTTCTATTTGCTGTTTAGGAGGTTTTTTATTTATCATTTTCCCGAAAAGTCAGCGCTCTGATGGAGTTGTCCTCAGAAATTTTCAAATGGTTTACCGACCCGGAATACATCATCCTGTATGGTGGCCTTGCGCTCATTTCCGCAATCATATTTGCTGAAAATGGCGTTTTTTTTGCCCTTTTGCTGCCCGGCGAATCACTCGTTTTTCTTACCGGCGTATTTTGCCACATGGGCTTATTGCCACATTCGCTGCCTGTTACTTTGCTGGCTGTTTATGCAGCCGCATTTGGCGGCCACCAGTTCGGGTACTATTTCGGTGTGCGCAGCGGGCAGTGGCTGTTGCGGCAGGAGGACAGTTACCTCATTAAACGCAAACACTTGGCGCTCGCACGTGCCTATTACCGCAAATATGGCGTGTGGACTATCCTCGTAGGGCGTTACATACCGGTTGTCAGAACGCTGGCGCCTATTTTGGCGGGCAGTTTTGGCATGAAACACAGCGTTTTTACACTATATAACTTCATCAGCACCACCTTGTGGGCAATCCCATTCCTGTTGCTCGGTTACTTTGCCGGGGCAGTAGTACCCAATCCGCAGCGTTATTTGCCGCTTGTTTTTATCGGCTTGGTAGTCATCATTCTGATACCGTTACTGAAACCACTGATACCCAAAAGCTGGCTTGCCTTTTTTCAACATCGGGCAGAGGAAAACGATAATTAAACTTATCTATCCCGACACAAAATGTTACAACAAAAAGAAGAAGTATTGATTTTGGGCGGCGGGCTGGTTGGTTCTTTGCTCGCCGTGTTATTGGCAAAACGCAGCTATCGGGTAACTGTTTTTGAAGGTCGGCCTGACCCGCGCGAAAAAGGCTACGAACGAGGCAGGTCTATCAACCTTGCACTCAGCGACAGAGGCTGGAAAGCGCTGGAAAGCGCCGGCGTTGCAGAGGCAGTAAAAGACATTGCCATCCCCATGTACGGGCGCATGATGCACAGCCTCACGGGTGAACTGACCTACCAGCCCTACGATGATACCGGCAAAGCCATTTATTCCGTTACGCGCGGCGTGCTGAATCTGGCATTGTGCAACGAAGCTATTAAGCACGGTGCGGTTTTTAAATTCGGCTATCGCAGCACCGAAGTAAACCTGAAAACCAATCAGGTTATTTTGCGCCACACAGAAAGCGGTGAAATTATTACGGTTCAACCCGATATTTTACTTGGGGCAGATGGTGCTTTTTCGGCTGTGCGACAGGCCATGCAGCGCACCGACCGATTTAATTATTCGCAGCACTACATAGAATACGGCTACAAGGAACTTAGCATTCCGCCCACCGCAACAGGCGGTTTTCATTTAGAAAAAAATGCGTTGCACATCTGGCCGCGCGGCAACTATATGCTTATTGCGCTGCCCAATGGAGACGGCAGTTTTACCTGTACTTTGTTTTTCCCTTTTGAAGGCGATGTTTCTTTTGAAAAACTGACATCCGACACTGCCATTAGCGAATTTTTTCGGCAAAATTTCTCCGATGCAGTGCCCTTAATGCCAAATTTATTGCAGGAGTTTTCGGAAAATCCTACTTCATCGCTCATTACAGTTCGCTGCAATCCTTGGACATACGGCGGGAAGGTCGGCCTTGTGGGTGATGCCGCCCATGCCATTGTGCCTTTCTATGGTCAGGGAATGAACGCCGGTTTTGAAGACTGCCGCATCTTAACCGAGTTGTTAGACAAACATGCCGGCAATTGGGCAATAACTTTTAAGGACTATGAAAAAGCCCGCATTGACAATGCCAATGCCATTGCAGACCTTGCGTTGATGAATTTTGTAGAAATGCGCGATTTCGTAGCCAATCCTGCTTTCTTACTGCGCAAAAAAATTGAGGCACACCTTCATCAGCTATTCCCTGACGAATGGATGCCTCTTTACACCATGGTAACTTTTTCTGACTTGCCTTACAGCGAAGCCTTGCGCATCGGTCGGATTCAAGACAAGATTATGCAGCGGGTGATGGCAACAAAAGATATTGAGCAAATATGGCAAAGCCTTGATTTTGAGGCTATTAAGAATGAGTTGCTGCAAAGTATTTAGCGCAACCCCAGCCATTTTTCGGCATCTTCCACATTGTCAAAATAGCGCAGGCGTTCATGTGCATCGGCCGAGCCCACAGATGTCTCTTCAATGGTCTGTTCAATAGATACATGCGCAAAAAAGTCCTGACTCATTACAATAGCTGAAAAAGTATCTGTCGGCATGGAAGGGTCGGCATATAACTCCTGAAATTTTTCGCTCACCCATGTTTGTAAATCGGGAGTTACCGTAAATAAAAACTCCCGCAAGTCGTTCATGTAAATCAAGGGCTTGTACTGTTTCAACAAGGCAATGTAGTTGAGTAACTCTTTTTGATAAGTAATCTCATCCATTTCTTGCGATGCCGCTTTCCATGTAATATAAATTGCCCTTTTGGCACTATCATAAGCCAAATGTTGATAAGAACTGTTGTAAATTTCTTCCATTCTACTTCGCATCGGTTGATTGAACGCAATTTATATTTTTTTCAACAAAATCTTGTAAACATTATTTGTGCAGGTGTTTAACAACATTTAACGCGGATGATACAACACCTTTTGCACGGGCGGCGTACATCTGTTTAGCATGAGTAAATGAGCAAAATAAATCGGCATTGCGGAATTCAGATTCAAAAAAACGGTGCAAAACCGTCTTATCCGCAACAACCCTAATAGGCTTAACTTTGCTCAAATGCTTAATTTTGCAGTACTTATTGTATCGTTCTTTTTACAGCTATTTTTATGAATCCATCCGTTAAGACAGTACTCATAGGCACTTTGTCCGGATTTTTAGGCGCTTATTTGTTCCATTTGAGCGGGCTTGGCATAGCTGAGTCAAGCTCTTCGCAACTAACCGACACAGCTCAGGCCGTGCGCTTCACTGACTATCGCCCACAATTTGCAGGACAACAGGCAGGCGATGCGCTCAATTTTACCGAGGCAGCCAAAGCAAGTACCGAAAGCGTGGTTTATATTAAAACAACCGCACTCAATCAGCGCAGCTATACATTTTTCGATTTGTTCTTTGATGCCCAGCCCCGCTACGACCGAGTGATGGGTTCAGGTTCGGGAGTTATTTTTTCTAAGGACGGCTACATAGTAACCAACAATCACGTGATTGCCGGTGCAACGGAAATTGATGTGGTACACAACAAACGCACCTATAAGGCCAAAATAGTGGGAACTGACCCCTCTACTGACTTGGCACTGTTGAAAATAGACGCACAAAATCTGCCTGCCATCCGCATTACTTCCTCCGAAACGGTTCAGGTAGGCGACTGGGTGCTGGCAGTGGGCAATCCTTTCAACCTGAACTCGACCGTAACGGCAGGTATTGTGAGCGCCAAAGGCAGAAGTATCAATATTTTGGAAAACGCGCCGTTCCCCATAGAATCGTTCATTCAAACCGATGCAGCCATCAACCCCGGCAACAGCGGCGGTGCATTGGTAAACACCCGCGGCGAGCTTGTGGGCATCAATACGGCTATTTTATCGCGTACCGGTTCTTATGCGGGTTATGGCTTCGCCGTACCTGTTGATATCGTAGTAAAAGTGATAGCCGACTTGAAAAACTACGGTCAGGTACAAAAAGCATTCTTAGGCGTAGATGTAATTGACGTTACCGAAGAAGTTTACAAAGATTTGAACTTAGACGAAATTTCAGGTGTTGTAATTACGTATATGGAACCCAAAGGTGCTGCCGAAAAGGCAGGGCTGAGAAGAGGAGATGTGATTGTGAGCATTAACGGCAAGCCAATAGACTCAAAAGTAAGTTTTGATGAACAATTGAGCTATTACAAGCCGGGAGAGAAGGTAAATGTACGTTTTAAGCGCGAAGGGAAGATAAACGAACGTCAGGTTGAACTGACCAACATAGACGGCTCAACTTCCATTTTTAAACGCGAAATCTATAAAGCCGAGCGGATTGGTGCAGAGTTAGAACTTGTTCCCAAAGCAGAGCGAACAAGGTTGAGTATTGAAAGCGGCGTGCGAATCAGCAAAATTACAGGGGGCTTGATGCGCCAAATGGGAATTGAAGAAGGATTTATCATTACTTCCATCAACGAACGTCCCATTCAGTCGCCCGAAGAATTGGCCGAAATTCTGGAGCGCATCCGCGGCAGAGTCATCATTAAAGGGGTAAGCAGAAACGGTACGAAAGGTTACTATTCGTACATGTTTTAGAAGATATCAATTTGCAGTCTGAGGTAAGTGTTTCTTGTCCAGACGGAGATTGTAAGTTTAGGTTTATTAATAGGTTTGGGTTCTCGCTGTTGCTTTTAGCAGCAGCGAGTCTTTTTTTGGTCTAATTTTGCGCCATCATGCTAAAAACTATCAGATAAGATGAAACGAGTTATTGTATATGTGTTGGTTATCGGTGCGCTCGCGCTTGCATTATTGCCCGGTTGCTCTTATTATGATACCGAAGAAGAAAAAGCCGATAAAGCGCTGTTGAGCAGCCACAAGTGGGCGTATGATACTATTGCAATGCGACTACTGATAGATTCTGTTTTTTATGCACACATGTTTTTGAAGCCAGAAGATACCGTTGGTATGAATGCCCGCATCAAAAACCTGCAAGTGTTTATGGTGCATATGGACAAGTTTGCCATCGAGTTTCGCCCTGACGGTATTTTTTGGGTAAAAGGCTCAGGAGCCAAGGAAGGTGCCACCGGCCAATGGACATTGGACGGCAAAACCATTCAAACAGAATTGACCGGAGCCAATGACATTAAAATTAAGGCGGAAATGACTATCCAGTCGCTGGATAGTGGCAAGTTTGTAGCCATTAACAAGGCACTTGAGAAAGATTTAGGACTGACAACGTTTGTTATGCGACCGGCGAATTAGAGGCAGGCATACTGACTTCTGATGAAATGAGTCATCCCAACTTTATGGAATGACTCATTTTATTTTTATCCTTCACGCTTCACAATGGTGCTGTTTGCCTGTGCGGTAGGCAACAGCAGTACCTCTGCCACATTGACGTGTGCCGGTCGGCTGGCAGCAAACCATATCACATCGGCCACATCCTCAGCGGTGAGTGGTGTCATGCCGCGATATACATTTTTTGCCCGCTCCGTATCGCCTTTGAAGCGCACAACGGAAAACTCGGTTTCTACCATGCCGGGGTTAATGGAAGTAACTTTGATATTGTGCTGATTCAGGTCTATTCTCATGCCTTTGGTAAGAGCATCAACGGCAAACTTGCTGGCACAGTACACGTTCCCGTTGGGATACACCTCCTGACCTGCCAGCGAACCGATATTAATAATGTGTCCGCGTTTGCGTTCAACCATTTGCGGAATAACAGCCTTAGACACATACAAAAGCCCCTTCACGTTAATATCTATCATCGCATCCCAGTCTGCAATTTCGCCTTCTTGAATTGGCATCAGCCCGTATGCATTACCCGCATTGTTTACCAGAATATCAATTTGGCGGAATGATTCGGGCAGAGAGGCAATTTTTGCCGCTGTGTCATCAGCATCGCGCACATCAAAATTGAGCGTATGCACCCGTACCAAAGCACCCAGTTCGGCAGCAAGGGCATCCAAACGTTCCTGTCGCCTGCCGCAAAGCACCAAGTCAATACCGTTGCGGGCAAAGGTGCGCGCAGTAGCCAGCCCGATTCCTGAGGTTGCGCCCGTAATAAGAGCTGTGAGTGTCATGTTCTACCGTTTTAAACTTATTGATGAGGTAAAGTTAGTTGCCCAAAGAAACATAACAGCAACCAAATCACACGCGTTAATTTAATCCCTAACTGTCAGATTAAGTGTAAACTATTATGCCATCACCTGCCCCCAATCAGCGGTGCATACGGCCTTCTTACAGCGTGCGTATTTTAAATTGCGCTTATTTACTCCAAAACAATCTCCGGAATTTCGCCTTCTATAATCAGCTTTCCTTCCGTTACCGAGCGGATGTAGTCCACGCTTACGCCCGGGGCGCGTTCCAGCAGTTTGAATCCGCCTTCAGGCAACACATCCAGCACTGCCAAATCGCTGACGATTTTCTTAACGCAGCGGATGCCCGTCAGGGGCAATGTACATTCTTTGAGAAGTTTAGATTTGCCGTCTTTGCTGCAATGCTGCATGGCTACAATGATATTTTTGGCAGAAGCTACCAAATCCATTGCGCCGCCCATGCCTTTAACCATCTTGCCGGGAATTTTCCAGTTGGCGATGTCGCCATGTTCGGACACCTCCATTGCACCGAGGATGGTCAAATCAACATGCCCGCCGCGAATCATGGCAAAACTGTCGGCAGAACTGAATAAACTCGAGCCGGGTATCATGGTTATGGTTTGCTTACCCGCATTAATCAGGTCGGCATCTACCTCCTCTTCCGTAGGGAAAGGGCCGATGCCAAGCAGTCCGTTTTCCGATTGCAGAACTACGTCCATTCCTTCGGGAATATAATTGGCCACCAGTGTCGGAATACCGATACCAAGATTTACATAATAGCCGTCTTTCAGTTCGCGGGCAATTCTTTTGGCGATTCCGTTTTTATCAAGCATGGTTTAAGTCGGGTTGTATGGGTTGCAACAAGTTAATTTTTAGCCATTTTCGCATTAAAGTTGGCTTTTCCTGCATCTAAGAAGCGGACAAAATTATCCACATTTTCATCGTATGCCACAGGCGTTACGAGCGGCAATTCGTCATGCCCCAGTAGCACATAGTAGGGCTGGGCGTTGTTGTTAAATCTGCTGATTTGCAGGTCGGCATTAATTTTACCGATAGTTTTTTTCACTTTACCGTCATAGGTAGAGGTAACCCATTCGCTTTCAGGAAGTTCTGTTGGGTCATCTACGTACAGCGCCAAAATGATGTAATCGTTTTGCAAACGTTGGAGTACTTCGGGCTTAATCCACACGTTGGCCTCCATCTTGCGACAGTTCACGCAACCGTGTCCCGTAAAGTCAATAAAAATGGGCTTATTTTCCTTTTTGGCGGCTGCAAGTGCTTCTTTGTAGTCAAAGTAACCTTTCAGTCCGTGCGGCAATTTGAATTTGTCGCCATACTTCACGTTCTGCGGCACATTGCTGTTATTAACTGCTGCTACGCCTGCGTTTTGGCGAATGAGGCTTACCAAATCAAAATCGTGGGTGGTTTGCGGAGGCAAATATCCTGAAAGTGCGGCTAACGGCGCGCCAAACATACCGGGCAGCAGATAAATCACAAAAGCAAAGGCCACCATAGCGGTCAAGAATCGGGGCACCCCGATTGATTCCACGGGGCTGTCGTGCGGCAGGCGAACCTTACCCAACAGATACATGCCGGCAGTCAGTGCAATGGCAATCCAGATGGCAATAAATATCGGGCGGTCGAGTAGTCCCCAGTGGTATACTTGGTCGGCCACGCTGAGGAATTTGAAAGCCAGTGCCAATTCAATAAAGCCAAGCACCACTTTTACCACGTTCAGCCAACCTCCCGATTTAGGCAGCCCGCTGAGCAGCGAAGGAAAGATGGCAAACAAAGCAAAAGGCAGCGCAAAAGCCAATGAAAAGGCAAACATGCCCAGCGCAGGTTTAAACAATGAGCCGCCTGCTGCTTCCACAAGCACCGTGCCCACAATAGGGCCTGTACATGAGAAAGAAACCACGGCCAGCGTTAATGCCATGAAGAAAATACCCGCCAAGCCGCCGCGGTCTGCCTGTGAGTCAATTTTGGTTGTCAGGCTGGCCGGCAGCACAATATCGAACATGCCGAAGAAAGACAGTGCAAACACAAAGAAAATCAGGAAAAACAGCACGTTGGGCAGCCAGTGAGTAGCCAACAGATTGGCAGCATCTGCACCGAAAATCAGCGAGAATATAATACCAATCAGCATATAAATGCCAATAATGGAAAGGCCGAAAATGATGCCTTTGCCGACAGCTTGCGCCCGCGATTGGCTCTTGCGGATGAAAAACGAGACCGTCATCGGAATCATCGGGAACACGCAAGGCGTAAGCAGGGCGAGCAGGCCGCTGAGAAAGGCTGCTATCATAAAGCCTGCAAGCGATTCCTCCGTAGTTGCTGCGGGCACGGTCGCCGATATGGTTGAAGCATCTTGCGTTGCGGTTGTATTGTTGACAGAAGCAGGCAGACTATCAGCGACAACTTCTCCTGCTTTTTCATTGGGCTGTGTTATTTCTGTAGGGGCGGTGGTTGGGGCTGTTTCCTGCACAACAGGCGCTCCATTGGCAGCAGGCAGCACTTTTACATCGCCGCCACCGATGGCAAAGTCATCTTCTAAGGGGATGCAACGCCCATCAACATCGGTACAAACCTGATAATTAACATTGGCCACTACGTTGAACCGCTCGCTGAGCACCCGCACAGTTTGCCGAAACTCGGCTTTGCGTTTGAAATAGGTGTATTCTCCTTCCCAAATAGGGTCGTATTTTTTCTTGGCACCAACGGGCTTAATGCCGCCTACCAATTCGTAGGATGAATTGGGAGTAAACTTAAACGTAGTAACTGTAGGCCCCAAATTAGGGTCAAAATCGGAAGAGTACAGGTACCAATCGCCGTCTATGGTGGCGGAAAAAATGATATCTACGGTGCTGCCAACCGCAACCTGTGCTTTATCAACTTTGGCAGTCCAGCTGATAGGTTTTTGTACTTGTGCCTGTGCGCCAATACCTATGAACAGCCAAAAAATAATGGCAATACTTTGCAAGTTTTTCATGCTTACAAAGTTAGTCAATTTTATTGTGCCTTTTGTATCACCAAAGTTACATAGCCGAAGTCAGCGGCACAGTTCTTTACCTTTTGGTAGGCTGCCGCAGCAGATTCCGGAATGGTTGCTTCGGGGAAATACTCCTCTACCGTAATAATCAGGGTATTGCCTTCCATCTGACCGGAGGCATGAAAACGGGCATAAACCGTATTTTCATGTTTGAGTATGGCAGATTTGTTTAATTCATCTGCATTAGCCACTTGCCAGCCTTCGGGGATTTGCAGACGTATTTGATAATGTCGCCCAAAAGGGTATTCGGGAGAGTTGTTTTTAATACCTGTTTCTACCATTTTCCCAATGCGCAACAGGCGATTTTCTCCGGCATATTCCAGCAGGCTGCCAGCTTTTAGATTAGCGCGAATGACCATGCCGGGCAAATTGCCGGTCAGGGATGTTTCTTCCCATGAAAGCCCCGTAACGGTTGCCTGTGGTATGTGGTATTGCACCACCTTGTGCATCAGCGCTTCAAATTCCTCCGTGCTTGCCTGACGGTGCCATTTGCGCAATAAGATAGCCAGATGGCCGGTAAGCGAACGCTCCCAGTAGGCATTTAAGGTTTCCATTGCCTCATCGGCTTGCAGGTGCAGGCAGTTTTGGTCTATGGACTGTGAAAAATCGCTTATGGGGAGGCTGTCAATCAGTTGTTCGGTAATGGGCTCCTCCCACTCATCAAACGGCGGGGTAACTACTAATGCCTGATTGCCCTGCAACATGGCAGGAATAATACCCGGCTCGTATTCTGCATATATTGGGGCAAAATAGCGGTCGGAGTTAGTGAAATGAAAAACAAACTCTTCCAGCGAATAGAGCGTTACAAAGTCGCTGTCAAAACCCATCCGATTGCGGTCGGCCGTTACAAGTATCTGATGCGGAATATCGGCAACGGTAAACAGCATGGCGTAGAGTTGAATAATATCCATGCGGCCGCCGATGTGCGTTTCCACAGTTGCAAGAGGCGATTCATGCAGGCGGTCTTCGTTGGGTTCTATGCGGACATTATCGGTAACAAATTTGATAATGGCATCAATTTTTTCCGCTTCACTGTTGGCATCTTTCACAATCGCTAATGCCTGTTGGCGCATCTGATTGATTTGTGCATCGCCAAGCATCCCGAAGTCATACACCATGTTGCGTATCATGCGCGAAATATCAGCCCATGTGTAAAGCGGTGTATCTCCTTCAAGGGCATTGTAAGACAATTTGTAATCTACCCGCATCAACTTTGCGGCTCTTTCATTTGCCTGTGTCATCCCCTGCATGTGTGCGTACAAAGAGTTTTTGCCCGGGTAGCGCAAAGGCAACATCCGCAAATCGGGGAAGTTGTTATAGCTTTTGGCCTCGAAAATGAGGTGTTCGGGTGTGATGATTTCAAATTCCAGATGCCATATGGGAACGGCAGTTTCAAAGGTTGCTCTGCCAAAAAATTGCGAATCTCGGCGGAGTTGGTAAATATATTCTACTTCGCTGCCTTGCTCGAGCCCCTCCAAAGCAAATATCAGATAAGCCCCTGTGTTGTCCACGTTCTCGAGCGAGCGCATAGCCTGCGATTCCACCTCCGTAATTTTTCCGGAAGGATGAACGGTGCGTGCTTTAATGGCAATCACCCGATTCACATCGGCCAAAGAGATATGTACTTTGTTGAAACGGTTGATAGCATCGCGGTTATTGATGCGAATGATTTTATGTACCGTTTCGTAGATATACATTTTTTCGTTATCCGCTTGCGAATATTCCAGAACGCGACGGTCGTTAATGACCACCGCATCGCTGTAAGACGTGTTGAAAGGGATGCCAATGGGGTTACGTTGCTCTTGCCAATCGTAATTTTCGTTTTCAAAAGTGCCGGTTGCAGATATGGCACCGGTTGCAACCTTGCCGATGGGTTTAGAGAACAAGTCGGCACTGAGGCCACCTGTCAGTACAGAGGCTTCAGATGTGTGAATATGGCAACATTGCAGACCTAACAGAATGCTGCAAATGATAAGTGTCGAAATTCGGAAAGTCAAGTTTCAGGCGTTTTGAGGTATAAACGTATGAATGTACGAATTATTTGTTTACTGGGTTAAAAATAATGTTTTGCCTAACGGCTATGTTGTAAGATTCTGCAAACTTTTGCCATGCGGCAATGCTGTCGGCAGTAATAGATAGCGAATTAACAAAAATAGTGCGCACAATCATTATACCGTCGTTTTTTTTCTCGTAGCGAACGGAAAAGCCGAAATCGGGGTATCGGCTGTCGGCATCGGGCGGCAGAAAAGCAACCTCCCATCCTTCGGGCAACTTGATAAATTGCTTGTGGATAAGTGTAAAGGCATATTCTAACTCCCAATGATTGAACAGAATGGCCGTCGGCAACCATTTTTCCTGATAACGGGCTGTTATGGCATGAGGATTAAAAAATATCTGTCGGTTTTGATGAATCATCGCATGATGCGCCGTATAACTGTATTGTATTTGCTTGGCCGTATCGGACGAAACGGGTTGTGTTTGCCACACTTCCGTTGCAATATTGCGGCTGTTAAACAGAGGCTGCCTGTTGTGAAGTTCGCCTTTAAAGTAGCCGCTCCCACTCATGCTACCTGTTACTCTGATTGTATCGGCAGGCATGAGCATAACTACGGCGCTGTCTTGTAAAACATTGTGCCTTGCCTCCGCAATCGGTACGGTTCTGATTTCATAGCCGTACCGCGATTTGCCTATGAGCGCTTCTTTGCCCTGAATCATGGCAGAAGGCATACCGAAAGGCAAATCGGGGTCTGTAGCATCCAGAAAAAACAGGCGGTTGTCTATCTGCACGGCAGCAATCATATGGTTATCTGCCATGGGCGTGGGTAACTCTGTATAGCGATAGGGCAAGCGGCGTGTGCCAATCCACGTAAAATAGGCTTCAATGCCTGCTCGCTTCATGAGTGCCACCAGCAGGGCAGTCATGTCTTTACAGTCGCCATAGCGTTTGCGCAGCACGTCGGCGGCCTTTCTCGGAATCAGCCCACCGTACCCGTCCTCAAAAGCAATGTATTGAATATTGTGCTGCACCCACTTAAAAATGGCGCGTGCTTTTTCTTCCGACGATTGTAAGCCTGCCGTCAGGCTGTCCGCTGTCTGTTGTAAAAGGTTGCCATTGTTTTCTTCATCTGTGCCGGAAACCAATCCGCCATACCACGAGTACAAGTCGGCCACATTGGACAGCATCGGTATTTTTAGTTTGTCGGATATGCGGTAATAAGCAATCCGCGGGATAATATGCGGTGCTCGGTAGCTAATCTCTTGTTCTCCCTCTTTTTTTCGGAATACAGGTATGTTGCTTGCTTTCCAAGTGTACACCCAATCTTTCCGATGCTTTTTTTGCTGAAATACAACTTGTGTGGTATTAAAAGTTGAGAAATTGAGCTTAATGTGTCGGTCGCAGTGGATTTCAAACTCACTCTGCTGAACGGGCAGCGCAGCATTGAAATAGTAAGCCCCCAAAAAACGCGGCTCTGAGAGTTCCTCCGTGTAGTGGAGGTAGGAGGTTGCGCCGCTGATAACCCCCTGAAAAAGGAAGGTGCGCTCCATGTAGTCGTCATAGAAAATGCCCGATTGCACGGCGCTCTGGTCGCTGAATCGGGTAACATGAAGCGTATCGCCTTTGGGAGTTACGGTAAAGGCTTTGACGGTCAGCAGTTTGTTAAATTTAGAGTAGCCGATTCGTTCTATGGCCGACAGGTTAGCACGCTGCGTACCATGCCTGATTATCAGCAGATTTTCGGCTGAAACTTTTATTTGCTGCTGAACAAATCGCAAATATAATATGCGCTTTTTATAAAGAATAACCGTAGGAACTTCCTTTACTTCTGCATAGCCGATAGCGGCCGGCAGCAGGAACAAAATAAAATTAACGATGCGATAAAATCTATTTCTAATCAATATCATTCAGGCTGTTGGTAATACCAAAGCGCTTCATCGACTCTTCGTTGTAGGCTTTTGCCGCAGCTTCCGGGGTATCAAAAACTCCCAGATAAATTCTTTCGCCTTTGTCGTAAATAACGGCACGATACTTTTTACCGTCTTTTGAAACGCCTCGGTAGTGATGATGCGAACTTTGCTGCCGCCTCAGATTCGACATTGTTGTCCATTCCAAGTTTTCTATGCGGCAGTCCAGCTTGTTGCCGTTTTTCATTCTTACGAAAAGTTTCTTGCCTGCGTTGGGCTTTTGCAGGAATTGGTCTGCCAGTAGTTTGTGCATGTAGTAAGTTTGTATGCGCCCAAATTGGGTAAATTGAAGCACCGCATAGCCGGCAGAATGGATACGCCAGCCCTGATCCATGCCTTTCTTTTTGAGAAAAGAGAAACCTTGGCGGCATAGCTTAACCTTGCAGTCGGAGTTAATCAGTTGCAGATACATACGCAGATAGCCTAAAAAATGTGGATTGAAAATTTGTATGCAACTAATCTATACAAACGAAAAATTACTTGCAAATATTCAAGTGATTTATTGCCTACAATTGCTGTTTTTTTGCTTTGTATTGTGCTGATATCTGCTTGATGCGCTCATCAAACGGCGTTTTTTCAAAGTCAAAGTCCTGATAATGAATAGCTTTCAGATAATTCATCACCTCCGGATGGTGCATCTGCTTTTTACCGGTTTTAATATCCACATATTTTAAGGTTGTCCACAAAAGCGACTTAAAAGTTACATCCTCCTCACAAGCCATTACGTATTCAATCACGGCGGTATCGTCGGTGTAATGAATCAGGCGTGAGTAGATAGTAACCCATTCGCCTACCATGGCCGAGCGGACATAGGCAATCTGATGGTTGTAAACTACCCACGCTGCCTGAAACTGCTGAAAAATATCCAGCGGATTGAGGCCGTACAGTTTAGGTACTTGGTCTTCGCGTGCGTTGAAAAAATAGTCAAAATACTTGGCGTTGTTCAGATGCTTCAGCGGGTCGCAGTCCTGAAAACGAATGATAGACCGTGAAACGGTTTCTTTTGGGTAGATTTTATTTGGGTCTATTTGCAACATGGAGCAAAAATAAAAAACAACCTTGACAAAGTAGTTTCTTTGACAAAGTTGTTTGTAAAAAAAACTATCGTATAATGGCTATGCCTTTGCATAGAAAGACTCAAAGTCTTTCAGCGTGATTTTTCCTTCGTAGAAGGCCTTGCCGATGATGGCTGCATAGATGCCCATATCTTCAAGTTTGCGTATATCGTCTAAGCTGCTGATGCCGCCGCTTGCCATAATGCGCAAGTCGGGAAAACGTTTCAGCAATTCGGCATACAGGTCAAAGGCAGGGCCGGAAAGTGTGCCGTCTTTTTCGTTGCTGGCACATTTGAGGTACAGCAGGCTTTGATTGTAGAACTGTTCCACAAAATCAAACAGGTCTATGTTGGTGCCCTTTTGGCGGCCTTTTACGGCTATTTTATTGCCTGCTATTACGTCTGCACTCAAAATCACTTTGTTGCGGCCGTAAGTAAACAACCACTCCGTAAAGATGTTGGGTTGATGGGTTGCTATAGAGCCTACGGTCATCATTTTGGCACCATACTCAAAAACAGTGGCAGCTTCGCCATCGTTGCTGATGCCGCCGCCAAAGTCCACTTCTATATTCGTGTGGCGGGAAATCATACCCAGCACTTCGTAGTTAGATACTTTACCGGTTCGTGCGCCGTCTAAGTCTATCAGGTGTAACCTGCGAATGCCGTGTTCTTCAAACTGCTGTGCCAATTCCAAAGGGCTTACATCGTAGGTGGTATAGTCGTCGTAATTGCCTTGTTTCAAGCGCACGCATTTACCACCTAAAACAGACATAGAAGGGATTAATTCAATCATTTCTTTTCGTTTAGAGGTTCAATAACAACCCAATTTAAGCGAAAAAAACGCAAATCCCTATTCTCGCCGTTAATTTTTATGCTATTAATTTTTTGTGAAGGTATTTATGCGTTGTTTACAGGTTCTTCACAAGCGGAATCCGATAATAGATGTGGTAGTTAAACGACAACTTCATGTTGCTGCGTATGGTGCCGAATCCGGGCACTTCGTTGGGGAGCAAACGGTCGGTATCGCTCGGGCGCCCGGCAAATTTGATGCGGAACGTATAGCCCAGATACAACTCGCGCCATACTGCCACGCGCAGCCCCGTAGTCAGTTCCATCCAGCGATAGTTCAGGCGGTCGCTGATTGTTTCCGAAAATAAAGGAGCAGCGGGCGTGCCATTGAACCCCCATGGGGTGCTTAGGGCGGTGTATGCGGCTTCTTGCGCAAAATTGGCGCGGGCATAGCGCCAACCAATCAGGACGGCGTTTTTTCTGTCGGTAAAAGTTTTGTGCAATACGTTGTAGTCAAAACCTATGCGCCAGTAAGTGCCTGTATTGCTGTAACTGACATTGCGAAGGCTGTCTGCCGCATTGCGTTCCCGAGAGGTAGATGAATAGCCGACATCAGCAATCAGAAAATTTTTGTTTCTATTGAAGGCCATGTCGGCGGTAAGTTCAAAACGAGTGGTATTGGCATAAAAATTTTTCAGGTTTTCGCCAATGGTATTTCGGCCGAAAGGTGCACTTACCGCGCCATTCAGCCAGTAAGATAAGTCTGTGCCTACACGCAGGGCATATGGCCGAAACGATTGAGCTTTTGCCCATGCTTTCAGCCGTTTGCTAATCGGCTCGCGCAAGGTATCAAGCGTAATGGGTTTGGGTTGAGCCTGTGCGGAAAGGCATAGTAAAACAGCCGCAACGAATAGTAAAAAAGATTGTCGGAATATCATTACCAGAATAAGCGAATATGAACGGTATCGGCACGTAAAACAACAGGTCGTGCAGCAATTTGTGCCGAGTCATACGGATTTTTGATAATCTGCAAGTTCTCAATGCGTCGGTCGTAGCCGCAGTCAGGAGAAACAATGCTCAGGATGCGTTTGTAAGTCAGCACTAACGTATCGCGTCGGGCGGGCGAGTCGGCAGGTGCGCCCGGTCTTCTGCCAAAAAATACAAACAGCGACGTATCCCGCGAGGGGTCTAAGGGCAATACCACACTGTTTGGCACGGGATTTTCGGAAGTGATGCTGCTGTACAGAATGCGACCGGCAC
Organism: Rhodoflexus caldus; assembly: GCF_021206925.1. NCBI lineage: Bacteria > Pseudomonadati > Bacteroidota > Cytophagia > Cytophagales > Thermoflexibacteraceae > Rhodoflexus > Rhodoflexus caldus. Next base: position 53,983 of record NZ_JAJPRF010000001.1, read on the forward strand.
GGTAAATCGTAATACCTTTACCCGTTTGTACAGAATCAAACCCCGGAGCGAGCACGCGCGTGCTACCCTTCCGATAAAATCGCACGATAGGTTCGCTGGAATGACGCGAAGTGAACACACAATCTTCACAAGCAGCCAAAACCAACAGACCGTACAGGCAAACAAAACCGCGAATCAGTTTATTCATGAATGCAAAACTATTGAATTTGGCGGTTTAGCAGCCTTGCAAGGTTGTTAAATAACCTGAAAGATAGGTACTTTGAAAACGAGTGAGTAAATTGCAGATATATTTTTTGGCATGGAACGTTCGGGAAGACGCATTTTAAGAGGTGTATTCAATCAGTTAGATTTACCACTGCTGATATTGTACTTGGTGCTCGTGTTTTTGGGATGGATGAATATTTATGCTGCCGTTTACGACCCGGAAACCAAACGCTCTATTTTTGATTTGACCATCAACTCCGGTAAGCAGTTCGTCTGGATATGCTGTGCCTTAATCATCGGCCTGTTTATTCTGATACTGGATGTAAAACTTTACGTCAAGTTTGCTTACGTGTGGTATGCTGTGGTAATGCTTACCTTGGTAGGTGTTTTGCTGTTCGGTCGCGAAATCGCAGGCTCAAAGTCGTGGTTTGATTTGGGTTTCATGCGTTTTCAGCCCTCAGAACTTGCCAAAATGGCAACGGTGCTGGCACTTGCCAAATTCCTCGGCGACAACAACACCAAACTGATGCACCCCGGCAATCTGATTACGGTTTTAGTACTGGTTGCCATTCCGACGGGGCTTACCTTGATGCAAGGCGACACGGGTTCTGCGCTGGTATTTGCCTCCCTGAGCATCATGCTGTACAGAGAAGGCCTGCCCGGTCAAATATTGGCATTGGGGCTGTTGGCAGGTGCTCTACTCGTCCTGACCTTATTTTTTAAAGCCTACATTCTGGAACTGATGCTTGGCATTGCCGGCTGCGGGCTTATTTACATTCTCCTGTTTAATCGCCGTAAATGGAAAGATGTCATTATCACGGTGTTATTTACCGGACTTGCCATCGGTATCGTTTTCAGCGTAGATTTCTTTGTTTACAAAGTATTAAAGCCACATCAGCAAAAGCGCATAGAAGTACTTATCAACCCCGATATAGATGCCAAAGGCATTGGCTGGCAGGTCAATCAGTCCAAAATTGCCATTGGTTCAGGCGGTTTGCTGGGCAAAGGCTTTCTGGAAGGTACACAAACCAAATTCAACTTTGTACCCGACCAAAGCACCGACTTCATTTTCTGCACCATCGGCGAAGAACGCGGCTGGTTAGGCAGTTTGTTGCTCATCTCTCTTTTTGTGGTATTGCTGAATCGCCTGCTGCTGGTTGCCGAGCGTCAAAAGTCACGTTTCAGCCGTGTGTATGCCTATGGTGCTGCCTCCATACTTTTCTTTCACTTTGCGGTAAATATCGGTATGACCATCGGTTTGTTTCCCGTAATCGGCATTCCCCTACCCTTTTTCAGCTATGGCGGCTCTTCCCTGTGGTCATTCACGCTGCTGCTTTTTGTGCTGCTCAAATTAGACATGCACCGAAAAATGCAGATTACGGGCAGTTTTTTCTAACTTGCGCTGCAATTGACTTTTACTTTTTTTTTCTTTACTTCGCTGTAAGTTTTTAACTACCTATTGAACATAGATGGCAAACACCGGAAAAAAGTTTCAATCTGTCATGCTGATTGACGACAATGATATTGATAACCTGATTAATCAGAAAATGATTGAGTCGGCCAATATCTGCGAAAATATTTACACCCACTCGGGTGCCAAAAGTGCGATAGAGTTTTTAAAAAACATGGAAAAACTCTCCAAGCTGTTGCCAAACACACAGATTTTGCCGGAACTAATTTTTCTGGATATTGACATGCCGCTTATGGATGGCTTTCAGTTTTTAGACCAATTCGATAAACTCAGCGCCGACACCAAGCGTCATTGTCAGATTGTAATGCTTACTTCGTCTATCAGCCCGCAGGATGAAAGCAGAGCCAAATCGTACAGCTATGTGAAAAGGTACATCCGCAAGCCGCTGACACTCGACGAAATCCGCAAATTGATTCAACAATAAGGCTTTACTGATAAGTTGTATAACAAAAAAGGTTTCAAATGGCTGTTACACTCACTTGAAACCTTTTTTGCGTATCTACTTGCTTACAAAGTATTGTTCAAAATCACATTCATACTAAGCGCTTTCACATAGCTTTCTGTTTCCTGCGACTTCCGGTGCGTATCGAAGTGCTTGTCGCGGTGGCAGTCGCTGCCGATAAAACTCACCATTTGACGGTCTATCAACTGCTCGGCCAATGCTTTTGCCTCGGGGCCGTAGTAGCCGACCAGTGAGCCTGAATTAACCTGCATCAACACGCCTTTGCTGTGCCATTCTTCCAATCTATGAAACTGTCCGTGTAAGTAGCCATACCGTTCAGGATGTGCCAACACAGGCTTGTAGCCGTTGGAAAGCATCAGAAAAATTGCATGCTCCATGTAAGGAGAGTAGTTAATAAACGATGTTTCAAACAGCAGGTATTGATTGCCGAAGGTGAGTAATTGTTCTTTAACTTCTAATTTTCGCACAAAAAACTCGTCCAGATAGTACTCGGCGGCTGCTTCCAGACTAATATCTATGCTCAATTGACGAATGATGTCGTTCAGTTGGTCTAACTTACGAAGGATGATTTCCGGCGTATTCCGGTAAAAATCGCTCATGATGTGTGGCGTAATGACGAGTTTTTTATAACCCAGCTTTTCAAACCCGCGGATTATCTCGATAGACTGCTCAAAAGTTTGGACACCATCATCGATACCGGGCAGCAAATGCGAGTGCATATCTACCGTCAGCGGACTGACAGTGCCGTAAGTCGTTTTTTTGGTGCGAAAGAGTGAAATCATTTTTTAAGTAAACGTTTTATTAAACTTTTTAACCAATGGGTTTCTTTGTCGGCTTCTTCGTAATAGCCCGCATTTCCCTTGTCCTTGTAGCCGTAACCGTAGCCATAGCCATAACCGTAACCATAGCCGTAGCCGTAACCATAGGCAGGTTTTTGCCCAAATGCATTGAGTACAACGGACATTTTATTGAAATTATTACTCATAATCAGTCGGTTGATATTGCTCACGTAGTTAAGACGGGAGAAATCGGCACGCACGACATATATGGGTAAATCTACATTTTTCATTACTAAAATGCCATCGGTAACAATGCCTACGGGAGGCGTATCCATTACTATGACATCATAGTGTTGTTTGAGTTCGTCTATTAGGGTGGTCATTTGTTCAGACATCAGCAGTTCTGCCGGATTGGGAGGATGCGGCCCTGCGGTGATATAGTCTAATCTGGGAATATCCGATTTGCGCACACAGTCCTGCCACTTGCTTTGACCAATCAGCACCCTACTGATTCCGTCCAAATTTTCCACGCCAAAAGCCAAATGTACTTTAGGCTTCCGCAAATCTAAGTCCAAAATGATGGCGCGGGTGTTAGAAAGTGCAATAATTCCGGCAAGGTTTACGGCAATAAAGGTTTTTCCTTCCCCGCTGACCGTAGAAGTAACCGAGATGGTTCGTTTGCCCATCCGCTGGCTCATAAAATCCAAGTTGGTGCGGAGGCCGCGCAACGATTCCGAAATGGAAGATTTGGGGTTGAGATGCACCACCAACTGTGAGTTCTCCATCCGTTTGCGCACGAAGTAAGGCACAACGCCCAACAGCGGCGCACTGGTAAGTCGCTCTACTTCCCGCACGCTGGTAATCTTATTTTGCATGAAATAGCGCAGGGCAACAAATGCAACGCATAGCGCAAGGGAGGCTACGGCCGCATACAAGTAAATACTTTTTTTGTCGGGGAAAATAGGTACTGTCGGCAGGTTGGCATAGGACAGAATCTGAAAGTTGGGTACCGTACCGGCTTCCGATACACCCATTTCTACCAATCGGTTAAGCAGCAGGTTGTAGGTTTCCGTGTAAGATGCCAGATAGCGTTGCTTTTTGCGCAGTTCCATATCGGCTTCGTTGGAATTGACCGAAATCTGCTGTTCCAACTCGCGCATGCGTTTATCCAGCTCATACATCTTGTCCGTCAGGTTGGTGCGGTTGAAGCTAATGAGCCGAAGCAAATCTTGTGTTTGCTTTTGCAGGTCTTGCTGCCTTTGCTGAACGGCAAAAGTGGTAGGTTTATAAGATTTCAGCAGCCTTTCCAAGTCATCCTGCTTGTTGTAGAGCAAGCGAATATTCTCAGCTATTTTTTCATCGGAAATGGTTGTTGCAACGGCTGCGGTAATCAGATAGCCCGAGTCGGCGGCTATGAAGTCAAGCACTTTGCGGTATGCCCGCAACTCTGCGCCAAGTTTTAGTTTTTCTTCTTGCAGTGCGCCTATCTTCTCAAATACCTCAGCCATTTTTGCTTTGATATCCACATTTTCGCGGGGTATGCCATTGGCATCCATATAGTTCTGGATGTCGCGCTCCGTGCGTTCAATATAAGCCTCGGCAGTATCTAACTGTTGCTCCAAATAAGCGATGGTCTGCTTGGTCTGTTTGTTTTTATTGTCCACACTGCGTTTCAGGTAAGCGTCGCTTATGGCGGCTACAATTGCCTGTGCTTTATAAGGGTTGGGGTCTTTAAACGTTACGTTGATAATGCGGGCTTTAATGTTCACCGCTGCCGCCGTGATATTGGACGCAATATAACTTTGCAGATAACCGATATCGTGGAGGTAGAAGTAGAAGAGGTCGCTGCCTGTATAGCCTTTGATTGCGGGCGTTATTACGCATTCAAATTGCGGCAAACGAATCGTATCGCCATAGGCATATTCGGCCGTAAACATATTCGGCGAGTTATTGTCAAACGAGAGCTTAAAACTTGTCCCGTTCTTGTATTGCCAATAAATTTTTTTCGTATTGTAAAAACTCCCGTCGTTTACCTTAAAGTAGGTAACTTTAAAGGGCGCTGTATTGAACTTTTCGTCATCAATAATTTTGCCTTCCACATAATAACTCACCCAAAGGTTGAGTTTTTCAATCACATCGGTATAAATCACATTGGAGCGGATAAACTGTGATTCGCCCTCTAAGTAGTTGGTTTGCGACTCTTCATCGCGGTAGATACCTATGGAAAGAGTGGGCGCAATGCCTTTCATTTCCAATTGCAAACTTGCTACCGACTGATAAATGGGCTTGGTATAGCGAAGGTAAATGTATGCTGCCGCTGAACAAACACCTACTATCAAGAGCAGCCAGAAGATACTCCTTCTGACAACCATCAACAGTTTTTGTAAGTCCAGCGTTGAGAGAAAATCGTTATCACTATCATCAGTGAAGAGCGTTTTTTCGCTGCTGTATTGCCCGGGCGCGTTAGAAGTCATGGCAGGTTAATTAGCGGTTGCGTAAAACGTCTATGAGTACAATCGTGTTAATAGTGGTGGCTATAATGCCAAGTACGGAGGTGAAAATATTTGTAAAACTTGTAACATCGGCGAGTGTTTCGCGTCGGACAACCCCTCTGCGCGGCTCTATGTAAATCACATCGTTGGGCTCTACTCGCAAACTGGCCGCCTGCAAACCCTCCCATGTGCTCAGGTCAATTACCTGCATAACGGGTTTGTCTAATACATGGCGTATCAATTTAATTTTGTCGTTTCGGGAGCGGCTGTCGGGGTTGCCAATCAGTGCAATTACTTCCAACAAATTCATGTTATCGTTGGGCAAGAGTACAACGCGGTTGCCCAAAGCACCCAAAACAGTTACCCTGCGGTTAATAACATTGCTGATAACGTAGCTGTCTTCAAAAAACTCACTGTAACGCTTGCTGAGCAGGCTGTCTGCCTGATACATTTTCAGGCCGGCAAGCGGCGTTGCTCCAATCATCGGCAGGTAAGCATTGTTATCTTCATTAATCAGAAAGGTACGCAGCACGGAAAAATTTACTCCGGTACTTCCTGCACCGGGTACTCCGCCAATTCCTACACCGCCCATGCCGCCTGCATTAGGGTTAGTGTTCTGATTAGTACCCATGCCGCCTACGGGCTGGTCTCCTGCCATCCGAAAGAAAAACTCGCCGTTCGGGTCAGGAATGCGCTCACCTTTGTTGGTAAATACTTCAACCGTGATTTTATCAAAAGGTTGTAATACATAATTTCTTTCTGCCGCTTTGAGGCTTGCCTGAAATTTGGCGTTACTGAAATCATCTGCCGTTTTCAACAGCACCGATTTCTGATAAACACCGCAACTGCTCAGTAGAAAGATTGCCGCAAGCAATCCCAAAGGATTCAGTATGTGCATACCTGCTATTCTGTTCATTTCTAAGTCATTTTATCCTGCATGATAGACAGCAATTGGACAGGCTGCATCATGCCGGCTGCTGTTTTTTCAAAAAATATATGTTGCAGGCCGTTGCTGATAGCAAGCGCCTGTGCCGCTACATGATGCTGATAGTGCAATACCTGTTGCAGCACGGCCTCATCAATTGCTACATGGGCGGCCTTACACTCTACAATCAGATAAGGTGTTAAAGTAGTGGCCGTATATACCACAATATCGGCACGAAAAGCCTTCACACCTTCACCAATACTTTGTTCAACTTTGATGAGCGATTTGCTGATACCCAAATCTTTGGTCAAATAATGTACCCAATGCTGCCTTACCCATTCCTCGGGAGTCAGTTTTACCCAACGTTTGCGGCAAATGTCAAAAACCAACGTTTGCCGTGAAACGCTGCGAAGTTCCAAAGATGCAGGTGGCAGATTAAGTACTTGCAAAGTGCTGTTTGTAAGGTGTAAAATTATTGGTTTTTTATAAATTTATCCCTTGAAAAGGCAACTTCTGTATATGCCGATGCGTAACACCAAGCAATTGCTACTGTATCCATCATGGAAAGAGAACTCGGAAAAGTACTTGTTATTGACGACAACGAAGATATTTTGCTGGCTACCAAACTACTGCTGAAAAAATATGCCAAACTTGTGCAAATAGAAAAAGACCCGCGCAAAATCCCGTTCCTGCTCAATCAGGACAAGTACGACGTGATTTTGCTGGATATGAACTTTACCAAAGACACTGCCACCGGCAAAGAAGGTTTTTATTGGCTGGAAGAAATTCTCACCCGCGACCCGCAGGCAGTAGTGGTGATGATTACAGCCTATGGCGACGTGGAAATGGCAGTGCGTGCGCTCAAAGCCGGCGCCACCGATTTTGTGCTCAAACCTTGGCAAAATGATAAATTGGTAGAAACACTCTACAACGCAGTAGCAACCAAAAAAGGAAGCAAAACCGCCGCAAAAGACAACAGCAGCACCTCTGCGGTGAAAAAAGACAAAGTTGCCGGAGCAGCAGTCAATCCCTTTGAGGGAATCATCGGCAAAAGCGAAGCTATGATGAACCTATTCACCATCATTCGTAAAGTTGCCATTACCGATGCTAACGTGTTGATTTTGGGTGAAAACGGCACCGGTAAAGAAGTAATTGCCCGTGCCATTCATCAGGCCTCACAACGCAATTCCCATCCTTTTGTAAGCGTGGATATGGGAGCCATTACGGAAACACTTTTTGAAAGTGAACTTTTCGGCCATAAAAAGGGCGCTTTTACCGATGCCAAAGAAGACCGCGCCGGACGCTTTGAGGCTGCCAACAAAGGAACGCTGTTTCTGGACGAAATCGGCAACCTGCCGCTTGCGATGCAGTCTAAACTGCTGACCGTTTTGCAACGCCGCGAAGTAACACGCGTAGGCAGCAATCAGGCTACCCCCATAGATATTCGCTTGGTGTGTGCTACCAACATGCCGCTGTATGAAATGGTGGAAGAAAATGAGTTCCGGCAGGATTTGTTGTACCGCATCAATACCGTAGAGCTGCACCTGCCTGCACTGCGCGAAAGACAAGAAGATATTCCGCTGTTGGCAGAACACTATGCCGAGGTTTACAGCAAACGCTACAACCTCCCTCAGAAATCATTTTCGGCTTCTGCCATGCGCAAGTTGCAGCAGTACCATTGGCCGGGCAATGTGCGCGAGTTGCAACATGCCGTTGAGCGTGCCATTATCATGAGCGATGAAGATGAGTTACAGGCCGGGGACTTCCTGTTTCTGCTGCAAAAAAGCGAAAGCGCCGAGTTGGATATTGACGACTACAATCTGGAAAATGTGGAAAAGTTGGTCATACAAAAAGCCATCAGCAAACATGCGGGCAATATATCCAAAGCAGCCAAAGCACTGGGGCTTACCCGCGCCTCACTCTATCGCCGTTTGGAAAAACACGGCCTTTAAGCAGGGGTAGCTTATCCCCTAAAATTTAGGCCGATGATAGCAGTTATAAATACATAAATCCCGACAGATTTTGCCAATCCGTCGGGATTTATTGTGCTTATTATCAACGTTTGAGCTGTTTTTATTCACATTCGCGCGGTTGGCATAGCGGAAGGATAAATCCTACTATAAACGGCGCGTTACTTTTTCCATCATTTGCTTTTTCCATTCGCCGAAGGTGCCTGCCAAAATATGCTGCCGTGCCTGCCCGACCAGCCACAGGTAAAAGCTGAGGTTTTGCAAACTTGCAATTTGCCCGCCCAGCAGTTCGCCTGCCACAATCAGGTGGCGCAAATAGGCTTTGCTGTAAAAAGTATTCACATAGCCGCCCACTTGCGGGTCAAGCGGCGAAAAATCGCTTTTCCATTTTTCGTTTTTGATATTGATTATGCCTTCGGAAGTGAACAACATGCCGTTGCGTCCGTTGCGGGTAGGCATTACGCAATCAAACATATCCACACCCAGCGCGATACACTCCAAAATATTGGCAGGCGTGCCCACGCCCATCAGGTAGCGGGGTTTATTTTTAGGTAGAATTTCGCAGACCAAGCCCGTCATTTCATACATCTGCTCTGCCGGTTCACCAACAGAAAGTCCGCCTATGGCGTTGCCTTCGCGGTCTAAGGAAGCGACTTCTTCGGCAGAGGCTTTGCGCAGGTCTTTAAAAACACTCCCCTGCAAAATGGGGAAAAGTGTTTGGTCGTAGCCGTAGCGCGGCTCGGTGCTATCAAAGCGTTTGATGCAGCGGCGCAGCCAGCGATGTGTCAGCTCCATTGATTTTTTGGCATAGCTGTACTCGCAAGGGTAAGGCGGGCACTCATCAAAAGCCATGATGATATCCGCACCAATGATGCGTTGAATATCCATCACCTTTTCGGGCGTAAACAGGTGCTTCGAGCCGTCAATGTGCGATTGAAACATGGCACCTTCTTCGTTCAACTTGCGGCGTTCGGAAAGCGAAAAAACCTGATAGCCGCCGCTGTCGGTCAAAATGGGTTTGTTCCAACCGTTGAATTTGTGCAGACCGCCTGCCTGTTCTAAAATAGAAAGCCCGGGACGCAGGTAGAGATGGTAGGTATTTCCTAAAATAATTTGCGCCTTTACGTCCTGTTCAAGTTCGCGGGTGTGAACCGCTTTCACGGTTGCCACTGTTCCTACGGGCATAAAAATAGGGGTTTGAATGGTGCCGTGGTCGGTTGTAATTTCCCCGGCACGGGCGGCGGTGGCGGTATCGGTTGCCTGTAATTGAAAAGAAAGGCGTGGCATGGGCGTTTAACAAAAATAAGGTGCAAATATCCTTTGAAATTCGGAAATCCGCACCTTTGCAAGATGCCTTTGCACGTTGCCGACAATCGCGGAGTTTGGCAATTTTTTAAATCCGAATCCCGAAATCCCAAATCCGCACTCCGAAAGGTCGGTTTGTTTTGCTTGATTATTGAGTCGGTATCGGCACAAAAAAAGGTTGCTGCTTGGGGCAACAACCTACGGTTATACGACCAATCGGTACGAATTACTTTTTGGCTTTCTGGGCTGCCAACATTTCGTTGTATGCTTTCAGTTGGTCGCCTTTCAGCACTTTTTTAATAGCTTCCTCAAAGGTTGTTTTCAAGCGCTCGGGCATGGCTTTCAGGTCTTCCTGCTTTTCCTTTAAGGTTTCACTTCTCTTGGCAAGAGCTGCTTTCTCTGCATTGATTTGCTCGGCTTCCTCATCGCTGGCAGCTACTTTTTCGTTGAGTTCGGCTGCTTTGGCTTTAATCTCTTCTGCTTCTTTGGCGATTTCTGCTTTAATCATTGGGATGCTGTCCGAGCCGATTTCATAGGCTATGCGGGCATCGGTCATCTCTTTCTTCTGGGCAGCGGTGAGTTTTTTGGCTGCATCGGTAATTTTGGAATCAATGTACTTAATCACCGGCTCAATTTTTTTCTTGGCTCGGGCTTCCGGAGTTTCGGTTTGTGCATAGCACAAGGCAAAAGCAAACAGCGAAAATAAGAGGGTGAGGCTCAGTTTTTTCTTCATAAAAAAGCTAATTTTAAAGAATGGATATGCTGCAATTTATGCGAAGGCAACGAAAATTGCACCTGCATCTTTGTTAATCTTTACAAAAATAAAACCAAAAGCTGCCGCATGTTAGCACAAATTCAATATTTAGCCCAATCTGTTGCAGAACGGGTAATCGGTCATCGCCGTCATCTCCATGCATATCCCGAACTGTCGTTCCATGAGTTTCAAACAGCAGCATATATTGCCAATGAACTGAAAAACATAGGCTTATCGCCACAGCCGATGGCAAAAACGGGTGTGGTGGCGCTGATAGAAGGCCGCAATCCCGACAAGAAAACTGTGGCACTGCGCGCAGACATTGACGCACTGCCCATTAAAGAAGCCAACGACGTGCCTTATAAATCTACGCGAGAGGGAGTAATGCACGCTTGCGGCCACGATGCCCACACAGCCTCTTTGCTCGGCGTAGCGCACATCTTGCACCAACTGCGCCATGAATTTGAAGGAACGGTCAAACTGATTTTTCAGCCCGGCGAAGAAAAAATTCCCGGTGGGGCTTCTCTGATGATTCAAGAAGGCGTGCTGCAAAACCCTGCACCTTCGCACATCATCGGGCAGCACGTGATGCCGCAACTGCCGGTGGGCAAAATCGGTTTCCGCGAAGGCATGTACATGGCAAGTACCGATGAGTTGTACATTCGCATTATCGGCAAAGGCGGCCATGCAGCCATGCCCGACCGCCTGATTGACCCTGTGTATATGGCGGCACATCTGGTGGTGAGTTTGCAGCAGGTAGTCAGCCGCATGGCACCGCCGCGCATTCCTTCGGTGCTTTCTATCGGGCGTTTCATTGCGGAAGGCGTAACCAATGTTATCCCCAATGAGGTGCTGATGCAAGGCACTTTCCGCACAATGAACGAAGAGTGGCGCGAAGAGGCGCACCAACGCATCCGCAAACTTGCCACCGAATTGGTGAGCAGCATGGGCGGCGTTTGCGAAATAGAAATTCGCAAGGGCTACCCCTACCTGACCAACGACCCCGAACTGACCGCAAGGATGCGCCAAGCCGCACAAACCTATGTGGGCGAAGAAAATGTGGTAGAGTTAGACCTTTGGATGGCAGGGGAAGATTTTGCCTACTATGCACAAGAAATCCCCGGCTGTTTTTATCGCCTCGGCACCCGCAACGAAGCACGCGGCATCGTTTCGGGCGTACATACCCCCACGTTTGATATCGACGAATCGTCGCTGGCCATCGGCTGCGGCCTAATGAGCTGGCTGGCTGTGGAAGAACTCAGGCAGTAGCACAACTTTCGGCATCATTATACGCAAACCTGACAGGTTTAAAAGACCTGTCAGGTTTTAAACACCTGTTTTTCATAGATTTACACAAAGCATTTTTGCAAACCACTTCTGCTTTCATATATCAAATTTGTAAAGCAAACTTTCAAACAAAAAGATGCGCATATGCTGGATGATATGCCCGACAAATGGAATTGTAATATTTGGTTTAAAAAAAGTTTTCAGGAAGAAGCCGAAGCGCTGTCAAAAGACTACCCGTCTTTACACGCCACACTAAAAAATTTGCAGGAGGTATTGGAAATAAGTCCCTACATGGGCGAGCCATTGGGCGATGACTTGTGCATCATTCCCTTGAAACTTCGGCATGTCGGCAGCGGCCAAGAGAACTTGTTACACGTGATTACCTATGTGTTTGAGTTGGTATTCCCACTTGGCAAAAAGGCCGACGAAGGGAGTATCTGGGTGCTAATGCTGGCTATTTACGACACCTCGACAATGCCTGAAGAAGAGTTTGAAAAACTCATAGAAAAACTTCTGAACAGCCTATCCAATATCCGATAGAAGTTCTGAATAACTTTTGCTAACTTACCACACATGCGAATAACAGCCACGCTATCTTAATTTTTTGTCTTCAAGCCTTTATTAAACGAAAATGAAACGCATTCACAACTTCGAAGAGTACCTGCATCAGTACCGCGCAAGTGTTGAGAATCCTGAGCAGTTTTGGGCAGAGGTAGCCCAAAGTTTCCACTGGCGCAAACCTTGGGACAAAGTTTTGGACTGGAGTTTTGAGGATTATTATGCCCAATGGTTCATCGGCGGCAAGCTCAATATCTGTGAAAATGCCTTAGACCGCCATTTGCCCGAGCGCGCTCATCAGACCGCCATTATTTGGGAGGCCAATGCCCCCGCACAACCCGCTGTAATGCTTTCTTATCAGGAACTGTACGAACAGGTTTGCCGCTTTGCCAACGTGCTGAAAGCCAATGGTGTACAAAAAGGCGACCGCGTGTGTATCTACATGCCGATGATTCCCGAGGTAGCCGTTGCCATGTTGGCTTGTGCGCGAATCGGGGCGGTGCACTCGGTCGTATTTGCGGGCTTCTCGGCGCAGTCGTTGGCAGACCGCATTTTGGATGCGGACTGCAAAGTGGTTATTACTTCCGATGTGGGCGAGCGCGGTGCCAAACAAATCGGTATCAAAGAAATTGTGGATGAAGCACTGACCCAATGCCCGAATGTACGGCGCTGTATTGTTTTTAAAAAGGGCACGCAATCGGTTGCCATGACCGCAGGTCGCGACGTTTGGTGGCAGGATGAAATCGCAAAAGCAGATGCGCACTGCCCCGCCGAGGAGATGGATGCGGAAGACATGCTGTTTATTCTCTACACATCGGGCAGCACGGGTAAGCCCAAAGGCGTGGTGCATACTTGCGGCGGTTATATGGTCTATACGGCTTACACGTTTCAAAATGTGTTTCAATACCGCGAGGGCGAGGTTTACTGGTGTACGGCTGATGTGGGCTGGATTACGGGACACTCCTACATCATTTACGGGCCGCTGCTTTCCGGCGCTACCACGCTCATGTTCGAGGGTATCCCAACCTACCCAGATGCCGGGCGATTCTGGCAGGTTTGCGAAAAACACGAGGTCAATATTTTCTACACCGCCCCAACGGCTATTCGTTCGCTGATGAGTTTCGGCGAAGCCATCCCGAGTCAATACAACTTGGCCTCGTTGCGAGTTATCGGTTCGGTGGGTGAGCCTATCAACGAGGAAGCATGGCATTGGTATCATGAATACGTAGGCAAAGGCCGCTGCCCGATTGTGGATACGTGGTGGCAAACCGAAACAGGCGGCATGATGATTTCGCCGCTGGCAGGCATTACCGTACAAAAACCGACTTATGCTACGCTGCCGCTGCCGGGCGTTCAGCCGATTTTGGTGGATGACAAAGGCAATGAAATACAAGGCAACCCTGCGGAAGGCAACCTCTGCATTCGCTTCCCATGGCCGAGTATGCTGCGCACCACCTTCGGCGACCACGAACGCTGCAAACAGACGTATTTCAGCACCTACAAAGGATTGTATTTTACAGGCGATGGCTGCCGCCGCGATGAGGACGGCTACTACCGCATCACAGGCCGCGTAGATGATGTTATCAACGTTTCGGGACACCGCATAGGCACGGCGGAAGTAGAAAATGCCATCAACGAGCATCCGTTTGTGGTAGAAAGCGCCGTAGTAGGCTATCCGCACGACATCAAAGGTCAGGGTATTTATGCCTTCGTCATTTGCTCCGATACGCCGCCTGATATGGAGCTTTTCCGCATGGCGGTACATCGCGAAGTTACGCGCGTCATTGGCCCCATAGCCAAACCCGATGTAATTCAGGTGGTGGACGGGCTGCCCAAAACCCGTTCCGGCAAAATTATGCGCCGCATCTTGCGAAAAATAGCCGAAGGCGACACCTCCAATTTGGGTGATACTTCTACGCTGTTAGACCCCGGTGTGGTGGACAGAATCAAGGCAGGAGCCGCTGCACTGCGAGAAAAGGTATAACAGCCTTGCCGAGGCAAAAATTAAAATCCCGAGAGGTTTTCAAAGCCCCCTCGGGATTTTTTTACGATAACTATGGCTGAGGGGTAAAATCCTGATTGGGCAGACCTGCACCTTGCGGTACTTTAATGCGGATGATGGATTTTCCTGCTGCTTGGTGGCACTGATTGCAGGAAGTGGTCAGTTTCTCAAAAGCTGCACTGAAAGCAACAGCATCTTTTTGCTCAACTGCTTTTTCCACGTTTTCAACTTGCGGCAATGCCATTGCCTTTATCAGTTCGGCTATTTTGATACCCTCATGTTCGGGGTGCAGTTTTTCTACATCTTCCAACGCTTCTTCCAATTCATGGGTGTAGTAAGAGGCAAGTTCCCAGTTTTTGGCAGCTCCTGCAAAATAGAGTTTGGCATGGTAAGTTTGTACTTGTACCATAGCCCAACCTAAGTGCGGAATATACTGTGTTTTCTCTAAGGCAGCCTGTTTGGTTTTCAGGTCGGTGAGTTCGTTACGCAGCGCTGCGGATTCGTTAGAGGCAGGCTGACAGGCAGCCAGTGTTGTTACGGCTAAGAGAATGAGAATGAGTTGTTTCATGATATACGGACGCGTAATACAGACACAATGACAGGACGCAAAATTATTGCATCAATACTCAAAATTACGGTAAGTTTCAAATAGCTTTGCACCCAGTTGATTTTTCCATAAATAAAACCAAACTGCATAGATATGTCAACGCAAAAAACCCCCATTACGGTAGCCTACGGTGATGGTATCGGGCCGGAAATCATGCGAGCAACGCTGGATATTATTCTGGCTGCCGGCGCTCAGATTGAAATTGAGGAAATTGAAATCGGTGAAAAAGTTTATATGCGCGGTGTTACTGCCGGTATCGAAGACTCTGCGTGGGATTCTCTCCGCCGTACCAAGGTGTTCCTCAAAGCCCCTATCACAACTCCTCAGGGTGGCGGCTTCAAGAGTATGAACGTTACTACGCGCAAAACACTCGGTCTGTATGCCAACGTGCGTCCTTGCGTAAGCTACCATCCGTATGTAAAAACCAAGCATCCGGTAATGGACGTGGTTATCATCCGCGAAAACGAGGAAGACTTGTATGCAGGTATCGAACACCGCCAAACCGACCAAGTATATCAGTGTCTGAAAATTATCACTCGTCCGGGTACTGAGAAAATCGTTCGCTATGCATTCGAGTATGCACGCGCCAACAACCGCAAGAAAGTTACCTGCTTCACCAAAGACAACATTATGAAACTGACCGACGGTCTGTTCCATCAGGTGTTTGACGAAATCGGTGCAGAGTATCCTGAAATTGAAAAAGAACACTGGATTGTGGACATCGGTGCAGCCAAACTGGCCGATACTCCTGAGGCTTTTGACGTAATTGTGATGCCTAACCTCTACGGCGACATCTTGTCTGACGTAGCGGCTCAAATCACGGGTTCGGTAGGTCTGGCAGGTTCTGCCAACATCGGCGACCAGTGCGCAATGTTTGAGGCCATTCACGGCTCTGCACCTCGCCGCGCCGGACAAAACTTGGCCAACCCTTCCGGTCTGTTGCTGGGTGCAGTGCTGATGTTGAACCACATCGGCCAGAACGACGTGGCAACCAAAGTACACAACGCATGGTTGAAGACTATTGAAGACGGTATCCATACGTACGATATCTACAAAGAAGACGTAAGCAAAGAAAAAGTCGGCACCAAAGAATTTGCACAAGCCGTTATCGCGCGTCTGGGTCAAAAACCTTCTTCACTGAAAGCTGTGGATTATGGCGACCCTCGTCCGGTAGAGTTGAAGCCTTTCGTATTCCGTCCGCATACACCTGCCAAGAAAGAAACCGTAGGCGTGGACGTATTCATCAACTTTGAGGGCTCTCCTAATGCCATTGGCGATAAGTTGAGAACTTGCGATACAGACCGCCTGAAATTGGTAGTTATCAGCAACCGCGGCGTGAAAGTATATCCCGACGGTCTGCCTGAAACCTTCTGCACCGACCACTGGCGCTGCCGCTTTGAAAGCCCTGACCACAGCCCGATTTCACACAACGACATTATTGACCTGTTGGTGAGAGTAAAAGATGCCGGTTTTGACTTCATCAAAACTGAGAACCTCTGCTACTTTGACGGCCAAAAAGGCTACTCTTTGGCACAGGGTCAATAATCGGCTTTGTAAGTGCTTGATAAAAAGTGTAATTCCGACAGGTTTTCAAAGCCTGTCGGAATTTTTTTGCTTATTTACCGCATTTCTGATTGAACAACACCATGTCTCTTCGTTTTGCCCGCGCCGCTGTTGCCGCTATGTTTCTGATTAACGGCTTTGCCTTTGCCACATGGGCTTCGCGCATCCCGCTCATACAGCAGCACCTGCAACTCAGCGCAGGAGAATTGGGAACTGCTTTGCTGGGGACTCCCATAGGTTCGCTTTTATCTTTGCCGCTGGCAGGATGGCTGACGGCGCGGTTTGGCAGCAAGTATGTAACCATTATAGCGGCTTTTATCAGTTGCTGCATTTTGCCGCTGATAGCGCTGGCTCCTTCCGCATTGGCACTGGCGGCTGTGTTGTTCCTCTTTGGCAGTGCAGGCGATATTCTCAATATCGGCATGAATGCGCAGGCGGTAAGCGTAGAGAACCAATGGGGCAAACCGATTATGTCCTCCTTTCACGGGCTGTACAGCGCAGGCGGAATGTTGGGTGCGGCCTTCGGCGGCGTGATGGCAGAGGCAGGGTTCATGCCTTTGCAACATTTTACGATAGGCGGCATCATAGGCATGGTGCTGCTGTTCATCTTCTTTCGGTGGCTGCTGCCTAACGATTCGCCCGCAGACAAAAGCAAGCCCCTGTTTGCCAAACCCGATGCCGTTTTGTGGTGGTTAGGGTTGATAGCTTTCTTCTGTATGTTGAGCGAAGGCGCAATGGCTGATTGGAGTTCGGTATTTCTGGCGGAGGTAAGCGGCACTACCGCGGGGCTTTCCACACTCGGCTATACGGCTTTCACCATGGCGATGATGAGCGGCCGTTTTCTTGGCGACCGATTGGCACAGCAACTCGGACAGGTGCGCCTCATCCGCCTGAGCGGGCTGCTGGCAGGCAGCGGCATGTCGCTGGCGCTACTGGCGGCTACGCCCTTCTGGGTAGTAGTCGGGTTCGGCATGGTCGGGTTGGGGCTGGCAACCGTCGTACCGATGGTTTACGGCGCAGCGGGTCGCTCGCAAACCATGCCCGCAGGTGTGGCAATTGCTGCCGTTTCTACCGTGGGCTATACGGGTTTCCTCATCGGCCCGCCAGTAATTGGCTGGGTAGCAGATTTTTTTAACTTGCGCACGGCACTCATTATTGTTGCAGCGCTGGCGTTCGGCATGGCTGTTATGGCCTCCAAAGCCCGAAGTTAGGGTTGCAAACGCACGCCTACCACCAGTACATCATCTACCTGCGCTTGATTTTGCTTCCAGTTGTCAAATATTTCTATCAGGTGTTGTGCTTGCGTTTCTACTGGAAGTACAGACAGCGAGCGAAGTGTTTCTTTAAATCGCCTTACCATGAACTTCTTGCTGTCTGCCCCGCCAAACTGGTCTTGATAGCCATCGGAGAACAGGTACAACATGGCAGGGTGTTGCAACACAAGGCGGTCATGATAGAAAGTAATAGCCTCGCTGCTGCCGCCAATGGCTTTCTTGGTCGGTCTGAATTCGTAAAATGCTTGGTTGCTGATGCAGTAAACAGGATTCATTGCCCCCGCATAGTGAACGGTTGTGCTGCCGTTGGCTTTCTCTATGGTAATAATGCTGATGTCCATTCCGTCTTGCGACATCATATCGGCATTGTGCCGCAGTGCCTGATAAATGCCTGCATGTAGTTCCGACAGGATTTGCTCGGGGCGATATACCTGTTTTTCTGCAACAATTTGCCGAAGCAAAGCAGTGCCCACCATGCTCAACAAAGCACCGGGCACGCCGTGTCCCGTACAATCGGCAACCGCCAGAATGGTGGTGCTTTCGGTATGGTGTAACCAATAAAAATCGCCGCTGACAATATCGCGGGGGCGGTAAAAGATGAAATGCTCGGGCAGCGCCTGTTTCAACTGCTTCTCGGAGGGCAAAAGTGCCTGTTGAATGTGCCTTGCATAGTGCATGCTTGCGGTCAGTTCTTCATTGATAGCCTGAATGTTGCGCTTTTGCTGTTCTACCGTTTCCAGCGCAGAGGAAAGTTCTTCGTTGGCCTGATTGAGTTCCTCGTTCTTCTCCCTGATTTCTGCTTTTTGTTTTTGAAGCAGGCGGTTGTCGCGTTGCTTGACGCGATACGCCCAAATCAGGATAGCACCTGCCGCCAGTAAAAGCGCTGCTATGGCAATGGAGGCTATCAGTTGCAACTGTT
The DNA here is from genome assembly GCF_021206925.1 of Rhodoflexus caldus. Taxonomy (NCBI): domain Bacteria; kingdom Pseudomonadati; phylum Bacteroidota; class Cytophagia; order Cytophagales; family Thermoflexibacteraceae; genus Rhodoflexus; species Rhodoflexus caldus. Next base: position 72,556 of record NZ_JAJPRF010000001.1, read on the forward strand.
TGTTGGCATTGTCTTTTTCCAACAGCAGAATGGCTTGCTGTTTTTTGTCAATCTCTATTTGTGCCTGCAATCGCTCTACTTGTTTGGTGTTTTCCTGATTGACAAGGCTGTCTTTCAGGCGGGTAAACTGCTCATGGTAGAACAGTGCTTTTTCAGGTTGGCGAAGTGCCTTGTAGGCTTCATAAAGGGTTTCGGAAGACTCGCGCATGTAGTCCATTGCGCCCATTTGCTGTCCTGCCGTCATCGCGGTCTCGGCAGCACCGATGGCACCCGGCAAATCACCCAACATGAGTTTTACTTTGCCCAAAGAGTTGTTGTTAGCTGCCGCAAGGTAAGGATTGTTCTTCTCGGCAGCTATCCGATTGGAAAGCGTAAGATATTCCAAGGCTTTGGCGGCATCTTTCATGGCAATGTAAATGCTGCCGATATTGTGATAGATGCTGCCCAAGCTGTAAGGGTCGTTAAACTTTTTGGCAAGACTCAAAGCCCGCATTTGCGTTTGCAGGGCTTTTTCCAATTGCCCGATTCGTTTTTCTTCAATGCCTATGTTGCTCAGGATGTAGAGTATGCGGCTTTCCTCTTGGCCCTTAGAGAGGCGTTCGGCAATTTCCAGCGCTTTTCGGTAGTAGTTCAATGCCTCATGCGGCTGCCGCAAATTTCTGCCGTAAACAATGCCTATGGCGTTGTAAGCATCTGAAAGCCCGAGGGAATCTTTGAGGGTTTCAAATGCTTTGATGGAAGTCAGTAGCTGTTCTACCGCCTGCGGGGCTTTGCCCTGAATATCGTAACCCTGCCCAAGTATCAGCGCGAGGTCTGCCTCGCCGCGTTTCCAGCCCTGTGCTTGTGCGAGCTTTAATCCCTTTTGGGCAAAAAAGATGGCAGTATCCGTATGATTGTACAGCATCAGGTCTGCCAGCCGAAAAAGGGTTTTTGTGTAGAGTGTATCTATGGCTTTTTCCTGCTCCCGTGTTTGCAGCACCTTTATCAGGCTGTCAAACCTGCGTGGCGCCTGTGCCGATACATGGAGGGGAAGCAGTACGGCAAGTGCCGTGATTATGTGAAGCAGTAGTTTCGGCATGGCTGTTCGGTTATTGGAAAGGGTTGCAATTACCGCCAAATCGGGCTATTTTTCAACAATTTAAACAGGCTGTGTGAAAATGAAAAACGTATGTGTTATCGGCGCAGGCCCTTCGGGCATTACGGCTGCCAAAAATTTACTGGATGAAGGTTTACAAGTTACGGTTTATGACTATGGCAAAGAGGTAGGCGGTAACTGGGTTTTCAGCGAAGATGAGTCTCACTCAAGTGTATTTGAAACAACACATATCATCAGTTCCAAAACACTTTCGCAGTATGCGGATTTCCCTATGCCTGCCGACTATCCCGATTATCCTTCCCACAAACAACTGGCTGCTTATTTCCAAAGTTACGCACAATATTTCGGCTTATACCCGTTTATCCGCTTTCAAACCGAAGTAAAAGAAGCGGAACTGACTGCCGACGGTAAGTGGCTGATTACCACCGAACATCGGGGACAAACAGAAACAGCGATATTTGATGCGCTGGTGGTTTGCAACGGCCATCATTGGCAACCTCGGTGGCCTTCCTATCCCGGTCAGTTTGCGGGGGAATATATCCATTCACACCATGTGAAAAGGTTCAGCCGCTTTAAGGACAAGCGCGTGCTGGTTATTGGCGGAGGCAACTCTGCCTGCGATGTGGCGGTGGAGAGCAGTCGTGTTTCTGCCCGCACCGACATCAGTTGGCGACGCGGCTATTGGATTACCCCAAAATTCCTATTTGGCGAACCTGCCGATGTGGTGGGCAAGCGCATGAAATTTTTACCGCGCAGCCTCTGGTCGCGAGTGTCGGAGTTCAGTATTCGCCTCAAATTTGGTTCGCACAAGCACTACGGGCTGCCTGAACCCGACCACCGCTTCGGGCAAACACACCCGACCATCAACGATGAATTGTACTATTTCATGCGGCACGGCAAAATACATCCCCGCCCCGAAATTGCCCGTTGGGAAGGTCATACCGTTTACTTTACGGACGGTTCGCAGGCCGAATATGATACGGTAGTTGCCTGTACGGGCTATGTTATCGCACATCCGTTTTTTGACAAGTCCTTTATTGACTATTCACAAGGCGAAGTGCCACTCTACCTGCGCATGATGCACCCAACGATTCAGAATTTGTATTTTATCGGGTTGTTTCAACCTTTGGGCTGCATTTGGCCGGCGGCAGAATTACAGGCAAAAATTGCCGCACGCGAATTAGCGGGTAAATGGCAACGGCCGTCCAACATTCAAGCCCTGATAGACAAAGAATTAAAAAATCCTGATTTTCAGCAGATTAACACACCGCGTCATACTATTACGGTGGACTTTCACCGTTTTTCGGAACGCTTGCTCAAGCATTTGCCCAAAGATTATGTGCGAAAAGAGCCTCGGCAAGCCGTTGCGACTGCTTCGGAACTTATCACCAACAGCAGCGCATCCTGATTTGCTGACTTCGGCAACAATAATTTTCGGGGGAAATGGCCACGCCTTGCCCCCGAAAATCAGAACGCCATGCGCGGCATGGGGCTGACTTCTTGCCCGCAAAAATCGCCCGCAAGGTATTTGTAGTAGGCAGCCATTGCAATCATTGCTGCGTTGTCGGTGCAGTACTCAAAGCGAGGTACATAGACCTGCCAGCCTTCGGTTGCGCCCATTTCGGCCAGAGCTTGGCGCAGCCCAGTGTTGGCAGAAACGCCGCCTGCAATGGCAATGTGGCTGATGCCCGTTTGTCGGGCTGCTTTGCGCAATTTTTTCAGCAACATGGTAATAAGTGTGTGCTGCATGGAGGCGCAAATATCGGCGAGGTTCTCGGCAATGAACGCAGGATTTTTTTGCTGCTGCTCCTGCAAAAAGTAGAGAAACGCCGTCTTGATGCCGCTAAACGAAAAGTTCAGTGCGGGCGTGCTTACCTCAGGAAAAGTAAAGCGCAACGGATTGCCGTTTTTGGCGTGTTTGTCTATCAGCGGGCCGCCCGGGTAGGGCAATCCCAGCATTTTGGCGGCTTTGTCAAAGGCCTCCCCCACGGCATCGTCTTGCGTTTCGCCGATGATTTGCATATCGGTCGGGCTTTTGACGTGCACAATCTGCGTATGCCCGCCACTGACCGTGAGGCACAAAAACGGGAACGGCGGCTTGGGGTCTTCAATAAAGTGCGCCAATACGTGTGCGTGCATATGATGCACGTCTATGAGCGGAATATTGCGCGCCAAAGCCAATCCCTTGGCAAAAGAAGCACCCACGAGCAGCGAACCCAACAGCCCGGGGCCTCGCGTAAATGCGATAGCCTGCAAATCATCAACGGTAACGCGGGCTTGTTGCAGCGCGGCAGCTACTACGGGCACAATGTGTTGCTGGTGCGCCCGCGAAGCAAGTTCGGGTACAACACCTCCGTATTGGACGTGCACTTCCTGATTGGCGGTTACGTTGCTGAGCAGTTGCCCGTTGCGCAAAACCGCCGCAGAGGTTTCATCGCACGAAGATTCTATGGCAAGCAGAGTGATGTGGGTGTTCATAATAATTCAAAGAGGCGGATGTTCACCAACGGTGAATAACAACCTGCGAAGTAATTTTAGCGGTTCCCGATTCAGTTTTAGTGTTTCTACGGTAGCTCTGCCAATTGCAGTGATACCTATAATCTCTTCTACATGATGGCTCCATGCGAAGTGTTCGTTCCATTGTTGCTGTCGCGAATGGAACAAAGGTACATCCTGTTGTGATACGGAATCTTTGCCTTGTATTTTATTGTATTTGTGGTTGTTACATCCCTGGCAAGCAAGCGCGCAAGGTTGTCCTCTGTGGTGTTACCTCCTTTGCTTTGGGGAATAACATGTTCTATTACAAAGGGTTGTAATGATATTTTTGCCGGACTTTTACAGTATTCGCACAAGCCATTTGCCCGGAGAAATACCAACTCTTGCAGCCTGTCAGCAGACATACAAATCAGGTTTGATATTGAGCGACTGAATAACTGCTTCCAATGTTGTATTCCGCAGTTTTGCCAATTCTTTCATTCTATCAGATAACCCAGCCTTTTCGCATCATGGTATTCAAATAAAATTGGTCAGTTCCATCAACCCCTGATATTCGGCCTCACTGACGGATTCTTCGGCACGTTTGGCATTTAGCAGTGCATAACGGCTTTTAATATCCACAGGCAAGTCGGCATTGATTTTTTGTAGCAGTTCTGTTTCTTTCTGCGAAAGAAAATGCGGCATTTTTTGCTTCCTGATGGAAATTAGCTCCGCAATCAGTGCATCTAATTCAGGGAGACTGAGCCGGTCTTTTGAAACTTGTAAAATCTGTGAATAATCGGTTTGCATGCCAAATAGATATTTAAACCTTTTCCACCTGCACCCCTGCAAACTGTTCAAACAGTTCTTCGGCTTGTTGCAGGGCGGTGGGCAAGTGGTCGTTGAGCAGAATGACATCAAACTTTTCGGCATACTGAACTTCGCGGCGGGCTTTTTCCACACGTTCGCGGCGTTTTTCTTCCGACTCGGTGTTGCGCCCCATCAGCCGCCGTGCCAGCTCGTCTATGGAGCTGACTTTAACAAAAACGGCCAGCGCATCATCGCCATACTGTTTTTTTATGTTCAAACCGCCGATTACATCCACATCAAAAATGACATGTTTGCCGGCCTGACGGATGCGCTCAACTTCGTTTTTCAGCGTGCCGTAGAGCGTACCATTATAGACCTGCTCATATTCCAGAAAATCGCCTGCGGCAATATGCGCCTGAAAAGCTTCCGGACTGATAAAATAATAGTCTTTGCCGTCAACTTCGTATGGCCTCCGCTCGCGCGTGGTTGCCGAAACCGAAAAGGACAGCAGCGAAGGATATTTTTGCAGTAAGTGTTTAACAATGGTTGTTTTGCCTGCTCCCGATGGAGCCGAAAAGATAAGGAGCTTTCCAAGCGCCATACAGTGCCGGATTAGGTTTTAGAAACAGAAAAATGATATTGAATTTGCTGTTGAATAGTCGGAAGCAGGTCGCGAGGCGGCTGCTGGCGCGCCACGCGGGTTTTGATAACCTGTTTGATGGCGTTTTCCTGCTCGTAAAGCTGTCTGCAATTAGGGCAATCGCCTATTTGCTTGTGGAAAAAGGCTCGCTGGTTTTCGTCTGCTTCACCATCTAAAACCAACGGAAGAATCTCTTTAAACAAGAGCCTATTGGGGTCTTGACTACTCATAGTGCTTTGAAATTAAAGTACATGTATTTAATTGCCGGCATAACCCATCTTGCGGGCATATTCGCTTAACTTACGCTTTAATAAGGTGCGCGCACGGTGCAATCGCGAACGAACCGTACCAATGGGTATATCCAATATTTTTGACATTTCCTCGTATGTAAATCCTTCCAAGTCGCATAGAATAATAACGGTTCTGAAATCAACAGCCAACGAGTTGATGGCGTTGGTTACTTCATCCCCAATCAAATCCTGCACTGTTTCGGAACGCAAATCTACTGTTATATTTTCATCTACGTCTTCGGAATTATATACGCTTTCTACTTCTTGATAGTCAACTTTGGGGGGTTCTTTGGATTTCTTGCGGAAATCGTTAATAAAGGTGTTTTTCAGTATTCTAAACAACCACGCTTTTGCATTAGTTCCTTCGGTAAATGAATTAATGAAGCGAAAAGCTTTTAAATAGGTATCCTGCACCAAGTCCTTGGCTGTGTCTTCGTCTAATGTGAGTTTATAGGCAAAGTTGTACATCGCATCAATATGCGGTACAAACTCGCGGTTGAAAAGTTGCAGGTTTTCCTGTTCGGAACGCGGAACGGGCGTTGGGTTGTCTGTCATTGGTTAGTAGTTATTGGTTACGTCCTTTGCCAATATAATAAAATTATTGTTTTGGAGTTGCCTGTTTGTAGTAAAAGTCGGGGTATTGCGGGTGTGGCCGATACCATCGGCGCAGAATCTGCAACCGGTCAAACAGGCGTATTTTATCGGTTATCTGCGGGGCACAAATAATCAAGTCGGGCATGTCGGCCATGATATTCAAATAAACGGCCTGTGCGGTTGCGTATCTGTCCAGCATTTGCAAATGAGGGGCTGCCAGTTCGGGGCGCAGATAGGGAGTGGCTAACTGTCGGCGATAGTAATATTGCCAGCGGTTATCCAGCACCAATATGCGCTGTGCGTTTTGCGGCAAGGGCAAGGGGGCTTGCGGCAGTATATAGCCGTATCGGACGGCCGGTTGCATATCCGCCTGTTTGTTCAAGATAACCCACCCGATGGCAGGCAGTGCTGTTATAAGCATCATGGCGGTTATTTCAGTTGTCCATTTTTTGCTGAGCAGCAATATGTAGTGCGTCATAAAAAAGGCATAGGACGCGGCAAGCAATATCAGCGAGTTGCCCGAAAAACCGCCTGCAAAAACAAAGGCCGAAACACCCACCGTCAATAACCAAAAAAGCATGATGCGATGAGTGGTTTGCTGGAAATTAATGAATGACATGCCGCTTGCATATACTTTGGATACCGCCGGCAAGAACGACACGGCAGGCAAAGCAAGCAATAAAAACAACAGGTTGTTGTTTAAAAGAAACCGCTCCGGCAGAAAGAGCGTGAACCAGTAGTTGCGGAGCAACAGTGTAAATCCGTTGGTGTAATAATAGTAGGTAAATATTGGCAGTGCCATAAAAACCACTCCCAAGCCGATAACCAAAAACTGGCGGGGTGAAAGGCTACGCAAGAATACGGCAGAAATCAGAGCAAAGAGGATAAATAAAGCCGTTGGGTAATAAAACAGTATAGCACTGCCTACATATACGCCAAGAGAAAAGAGGCGCTCATTTTCTATGCGGTCGCGCAGGCCAAAAAGGTTGTCTAACATCAACAACAGCGGAACCGTTGCCAACAACGGCGGGGACAGCATGGCCATGTCAAAACTTACAAGTGCAAACAGGCAGTAGAACAACGCCGGCAGGTAGTTTTTTTCGTTGTAGAGGTTGTAGCGCAACGCCATTCGGTTGAGCAGCCCTGCCTGCACAATAACCAGCAGCGCCCCGATAATAAAGTAGGCTGATTGAGAGTGCCCGAACAGCAAATGGACAAGCCAAAAAATGCCTGCCGAAAAAGGCGGAATATTTTCCCAAATATCTACGTACAACTGTTTGCCCTCGGCCATGCGTTCGCCTATAAGCTGATAGAGCATATCGGCACCTGTGGCGGGTTGTTTGCCGTAGAACAAGCCGAACCGAAGCAGCAGGAAAATTACTGCTGCCAGCAAAAAACGCAGAGGGTCGTTAATTCGGAAAAGAGAAAGCACGCCGCGCTCAAATGGTTTAGGTTATTCCTCAGAGTCTTCCGCTTCTTCAGCCGGAGCCGGGGGAATATTCAGCCCGGCGAGCAACTGATTGATGCGCATGGCTTCTTCTTCTGTATCGTCTATGAAAAATTGCAGTTCGGGAATGATACGCACCTGATGGCGGATACGGGCAGCTAATTCCTGACGGATTTGCTTGATGTTTTCGCGAAGCATATCTATTTTCTCGGTCTTTCCTTTGTCGGGCAGGAAGCTCAGATATACTTTGGCAATACCCAAATCGGGCGAAACCCGCACAACGGTAATGGTTACTAAATGATTGCCCGTGATTTCTTTCAGGTCTTTTTGAAAAATATCACCCAGTTCTTTCTGTATCAGGCGGGCGAACTTGCGCTGGCGAGTGGATTCCATGTAATTTGAACTTAATTTAGTGCAAAAATACAGTATTTCACCGATACTCACCCGATACTCATATGGCGACCGATAAAAACAGGCGTATGCGCCGCATTTTCATCCCTCTTGCAATCATGATTGCCGTGCTTGTGCTGTGGGCGCTGCTCAACGGCAGAGACCGAACACCCGGCTACGAGCTGTCGCTGCGGATTACTCCGCCCGAGCAACCGGTCTTGCGCGTAGGTTTTGCCAAAGTGGATATTACACCGATTGTATCGGATACGTGGACAGATGCCAACGGAGATGCCCGATTTGATAAATCGGAGGGCGACCGATGGGAAGATGTCAATAAAAACGGGCGATTTGATGCGGTCTGGATGGCAGGTTTTCAGAATAAAAAACCTGCACAAGGCGTACATGACCCGCTTTGGGCGCGTTGCATGGTGATTGATGACGGCCGTTCGCGGGTGGCGCTTGTTGCATTAGATATCATCGGGCTGGGGCATAACGAAGTAGTCAAAATCAGGGAGCGCATTGCGGCTTCTACGGGCATTACCTATGCCATCATCACCTCTACACACGTGCACGAAGGCCCCGATACCATTGGCTTGTGGGGCGAAAATTACTTTTTCAGCGGTGTAAATCCTGAATACATGGAAACCGTGCGCCAAAGTACGGTGCAGGCCATAGAAACAGCTGCTGCCAATTTGCGACCTGCGCTGTTGCGATTGGCTACCGATTCGGTGGGTGCTGCGCCCATGCTGGCCGATACCCGTCCGCCGTTAGTGTTTGACAAAAGCCTGCACATTATTCAGGCCATTGATGCACAAGCAGACACTACGCTGGGAACGTTGCTTTGCTGGGGCAATCATCCTGAAACTTTGTGGAGCGGTAACCTGCTCATCAGTTCAGACTTTCCGCACTATTGGCGCGAGTATGTAGAAAAAGGCATTTACAAAGGAGATAGCCTGATTGCCAAGGGATTAGGCGGCACGGCAGTCTTCTTTACCGGTGCTATCGGCGGGTTGATGACCACCCATCCCGATATTGCCATCACAGACCCCGTAAGTGGTCAAACTTTTACCAAAGGTTCTTTTGAGAAAATAGATGCACAGGGAAAACAACTGGCACTGCTGACTTTTCGGGCGTTGGACAGCGCCGCCCGAATCCCCGAAAATACCGTCCGTTCTGCCGGTATTGCGCTGCGTGCCCAAACTTTTACCATTCCGTTAGACAATAAACTTTACAAACTTGCCGTAGCACTTGGCGTATTAGACCGAGGCTACAGTGGCTGGAATCAAATGCGCACGGAGGCTGCTTATCTGCAAATCGGTGATGCGATTGGTTTGCTGTGCGTGCCGGGCGAAATTTACCCTGAAATAGTAGATGGCGGCATAGAAAGCCCTCAGGGACAGGATTTTACCCTTAGCCCACAGGAAATACCGCCGCTTCGCAGCATGATGCAGGGCAGACAGCGCATTGTGCTGGGGCTTGCCAACGACGAAATCGGCTACATCATGCCCAAAAGCCAGTGGGATGCCGATGCCCCCTACACCTACGATTACCAGAAAGCGCCCTACGGAGAAATTAACTCCACCGGCCCAGAGGCAGGGCCGATTGTGCACAAAGCGTTGATGAAGGTTATTAACAAGTAGCTTGGCAAATTTTTTTAAAAAAACCGATGATGCGGGTGTATGCGGATTTTATTTTCTTCTTAAACATCTTCCGCAGGCGTTCATCTGTATTTTTTTGCATAAGTTGCTGAAAAGGAGCTATTAAAACCCGACAGGTTTTAAAGTCCTGTCGGGTTTGCGTATACGAATATCTGTCAAAATCCATTAGGGGATTACCGGAGCGTTACTAATGTAATGCCTGCCCCGCCACGGTCGGCGTGTTCGTCTTCCAATCGCAGCACTTCCTTGTACTTGCGCAGATGGTCGCGGATGAGGGTGCGCAAAATACCATCGCCTTTGCCATGTACAATGCGCAAATGCTGATGGCTGAGCATAATTGCATCGTCAATAAACTGAGAAACCTCTGTCAGTGCTTCCTCGGCACGCTTGCCGCGCACATCCAAATCAAAGCTGAAATGCGACATCTTTTCGTTCAAATCGATACCTACATTAGACGAAGGAGCGGCTTTTTCGGGCATCAATTGGCGATAGCTCTTGCGGCTGATTTTTTCCAGACGATTGATTTTAACCGTTGATTTTAACTCGCCAATCACGATAGAGGCCTCCTTACCTTTGACAGCCACTACCTCGCCCACGGTTTCCGTACCTTTCAGTCGGATATAATCGCCTACTTCAATCGGGCTGTCATCCAATTCTATTTCCGATTTTTCAACATTGGCGGGTTTGCTAATCGTTTTTATCTCTTCGGGCTGTAATTGTCGGCTGAAAGTTTCCAGTTCTTGCCGAAGTTGTTTGGTGCTTTCTTTCTCTGCCTGCTGCTCGCGTATTTGGCGAATAGTATTTTCTATTTTTTGGTTGGCTTCCTGCACAATGCGCTTGGCCTCGGCCTTCGCCTCGTTGATAAGTTGCTTGCGATTGGTTTCTATAAAATCGCGCAGGCGGTTATACTCTGCCTGTGTTTTTGCCAGCAGTTGCTTTTCGGTTTGCAACAAATCATTCTTTTCTTTGTAGAACTGCTTTTCTATTTCAAGGTCTTTGAGCAGTTTTTCTATATCAATTTTGTCTTTGCCAACTTTTTGGCGGGCGCTCTGCGTAACAACGCGCGGCAACCCGATTTTTTGAGCAATCTCGAGCGCAAATGAGCTACCCGGTTTACCTATTTCCAGTTCAAAAAGGGGCTCCAACGCTTCTACATTGTAGCGCATGGCACCGTTAATAATACCCGGCGTATTTTCGGCATAAAATTTCAAATTGGCATAGTGAGTAGTTATAACCCCATATACCTTGCGCTCGTTCAGTTGTTCAAGAATGGCTTCGGCAATCGCACCGCCAAATTGAGGCTCGGTACCTGTTCCAAATTCGTCAATCAGGCAAAGCGACTGATTATCGGCCAGTTGCAAAAATGCCTTCATGTTTTTTAAGTGCGAACTGTACGTACTCAGGTCGTTGTCAATGGATTGTTCATCGCCGATGTCTATGAACAGATGCTGAAAAATACCTGCACGCGAACCCTCTTCCACAGGGATGGGAATGCCGCACTGCAACATGTACTGTAACAAACCGGTTGTTTTCAGGCAAACCGATTTACCGCCTGCATTGGGGCCTGAAATGAGCAGGATGCGGTTTTTATCATCTAACCGAATATTGAGCGGCACTATATTTCTGCCGACTTCCTGCAAGTGTTGTTGTAAAAGCGGATGCCTTGCGCCTATCCATTGCAGCATGGGCTTTTTATGCAATTCAGGGAAAATCGCCTTGAAGTGCATCGCAAATCGGGCTTTAGCCCTGATGAAATCCATCAGTCCAAGAAAGAAATAGCCTTTTTTGAGGTCTTCCACATGCGGCCGCAAGCGCGTGGTAAGGCGTGTAAGAATGCGCACGATTTCGCGCCTCTCCTCGGCCATTAGTTCACGGATTTCGTTGTTGATTTCCAATACCTCGGCAGGCTCAATAAAAACGGTTTGCCCGCTTGCAGAAGTATCGTGTACAAAACCTTTGATGCGTCGTTTGTATTCCACCGGTAGCGGAATAACAATCCTGCCTTCACGTACAGTCAGTTGTGCCTCGTCGGAGGCTATGCCCTCTGCTTTGAGTGAGCGCAATATCTGCTCTATTTTCTTGCGAACACTGGCCTGTTCGCGCAGGATACTGCCGCGGATGTCGCGCAGTTCGGGAGAGGCATTGTCGCGCACTTTGCCGCGCTCGTCTATCACCCGCTCTATTTCGGAAAGCAGCAGCTTGTCTATTGCCAACCCGCCGCTGAGTTCTTTCAGGTGCGGAATTTCTTTGTCGTCTTTTTTAGCAATAATTTCTAAACATTTGTGAAGCGTACCTAAGGAGAGGCGGAGGTCAAAAAACTCCTCTTCGCTTAGAAATGCGCCCTCAATGGCTGCTTTCTGCAAACTTTCGCTTACATCCAAAAAGTTTCCTTCGGGAAAGGCTTCTCCCGCGGCAAGCAGTTTGCGAAATTCTTCGGTTTGACTTTGCAACTTGTGCACAACGTCGTAGCGTTCACTGAAACGCATACGCTGTACGAAAGCACGCCCCAGAGACCCACTGCAGCATTCGGCTAACTGCTGACGGATTTTGTCAAAGCCGATTTTATCTTCAAAGTTCTTCGGATACAACATTTACCGCAAAGTTAGGGCATTATGGAAAGAGGCTTTCCAATCGAGCTGAATTTACTGCAAAATTGCATGATGAGCTTCATACAAAAAACCGACAGCAAGCCAAAATAAAATCCCGACAGGATTTGAAAACCTGTCGGGATTTGTTCTTTATAACCTAATTACACAAACAAAGGCAGATTAGTAGCCCGGGTTCTGTGTTATGTTAGGATTGGCATTCAACTCAGGAGTTGGAATAGGCCAAGTCCAGCGAGGGCTGTTAGGAGCCAGTGAGCACTGAGTAGCCGGAGGCGTACAGTTCTGGCGGTTGATAGTGCGGGTAGTGCGCTTCAAGTCAAACCAGCGGTGGCCTTCCAAGAACAGTTCGCGACGACGCTCATCGGCAATTGCTTGTACCAGAGCTGCACCTGTTTCAGTTCCCGGAACAAAGCCTTGGATGCGGGCTGCACGCAAAGTGTTCAGGTCTTGCAGAGCACCTGCGGCATCACCTGAGCGCTGACGTGCTTCTGCACGAATCAGGTACATTTCGCCGGTACGCAATACTTTGAAGTCGGTTACGCCGTCGCGGTTGTTGCCTTTACCCAAGTATTTGATAGGAATAAAACGCGTAGCAGGACGTGGGGCACGGGTGCTGAAGCCGGCGGCCATGTAGCTGTTGAAACGGATGTCATTCACGCGGTCGTACAAGGCTACCATGTCAGGAGAGGCATCAAAAGATGCGCGGTCGTTACCGGCAGGAGAATATACTTCCAAAGCGGGGCCACCTTCACCGGGGTTGAAGCGAATCGCCCATGCTACTTCAGCAGCGGTTTCATCGCGCCAAATGGCAGGGAATTGTGCACGGGTTGCCAGCGGCAGAGCGTTAATAACCGTTGTTGCAAAGCGTATAGCGTCTGCATTCAGTCCGGCATACAGCGATACACGAGCCAGCATCGCATTAACGGCAATCGCATCGATGTTCACACGGCGAGAAGCAGTGTTAATCGCACGGTCTACGTCGCTCAACAAACGCAATGCCTCATTCAAATCGTTGAAAATGCGGTCGTACACTTCTTTTACGGATGCACGAGCAGGGCGCGCATTGGGGTTGGTGCTGGAAACGGTTGTCATAACAGGCACGCCCGGGTCATTAGAGTTGCGGTCGTAGTTATTGGCATACCATTTCAGCAGGTCAAAGTGCAGCCATCCGCGCAGTGCCAATGCCTGTCCTTTGATGCGGTTAGCTGTACGCTGGTTGGCAGGAGTTGTGAAAGCATCAATACCATTGATAACTACGTTTGTAGAGTTGATGATGGTATATAAACCGAGCCATCCGTTGGCAACTTCGCCATTGTCTGCTGCATATACCCAGTCCACCATGCCGCGAGTGCCTTGTGGCAGGTTTTCGGGCGACTCTTTCAGGTTGTCGCTCATCATATCGGGAATAGAAGACTGGTTGCGTCCATAGGCATTCACACTGCGTAACTGAGCGTAAGCGCCGTTAAGCGCTGCCTCATAGTTCTCAATGGTTTTGAACGCATTGGAAGTATCCAAAATGTGGGTTGGATTGACCTCATTAACAATATTGGCACAAGAGGTGGCAACAAAAATTGCCGAAGATGCCAAAGCGTATTTTAATAGTTTCATTTCTGTTCAGGAATTTAATTTTAGAAGCCCAGATTCAAACCGAAAGTTACGGTACGCATGGCAGGGTACTGAGCGCCTGTCAGCTGACCACCGGTAATTTCAGGGTCAAAGCCCAAGAAGTCGGTGATGGTGAATACGTTCTGCCCTTGTACGAACATACGCAATGAAGAGATTTTAGCTTTGCTCACCAGCGTTGAAGGGAAGTTGTAAGCCAGCATAACGTTACGCAAACGCCAGAAGTCGCCTTTCTCTAAGAAACGGGTTGTACCACGCTGCATTTCTTGTGTAGGACGCGGAATGTCTGTAATATCACCCGGACGGCGCCACTCTCTCAACAAGGCACGAGATACGTTGTCGATAAAGTAAGTAGGGTCTTCAACGTTTGTACGGTCGTTGTTGTAAACTTTATTACCCAGTACAAAGCTCCACAAGAAATTAAATTCTAAGCCTTTGAAAGAGAATGAGTTGGTAATACCGCCAAAGTAAGGTGCATCGCGCATACCAAAAATCTGACGGTCGTTAGGGCTGTAGTTTTCGGTAGTTTCGCCGTTGATATTGCGATAAACGGAGTTGCCGTTCTGAGGGTTCACACCAACGTACTCAACCAAGAAGTTGCTGTTTACAGGGAAACCTACGCGGTTAATAACCAAGCCGCTGATAATTTCTTTTTCGCCTGCCAAATCAACGATTTTGTTGCGGTTGATGGCAAAGTTGATGTTGGTGCTCCATGTGAAATCGCCTGCTTTTACGTTTACAGTGTTCAGCGACAGTTCTACACCACGGTTGCGCATTTTACCCGCATTGCGGTTTTGGCTGGTAAAGCCTGTGGTACGGGAAAGTTGCACCGGCAAGAACATATTGGTAGTCAGGTTGTCGTAGAACTCAATACCGCCTGAAATACGGTCATTGAACAAACCGAATTCAATACCTGCGTTAAGCATGTTCTTCTGTTCCCAACCCAAATCAGGGTTTGCCAACTGTGCCAATGTCAAGCCCGCTACACCATCATAAACGGCAGCAGCAGAGAACAACTCACGTGAAGCAAAGTCGCCGATACCGAATGAACCGAACGCACTGGTGAAACCTGCTTGGCTACCTACTGTACCATAGCTGGCTTTCAGTTTCAGCAATGACAGCGTGCTTTTGTCGATGCCCGACATGAAGTTTTCGTCAGACACAATCCAGCTGCCGCCCAATGACCAGAAGTTACCCCAACGCTTGTCGGCACCGAAGCGGGAAGAACCATCGCGGCGAACAGTAGCGCTTACAAAGTAGCGGTCTTTGTAACCGTAGTTGGCAGTCAGGAAGTAAGACATCAACACGCTTTCAGAGCCGTTACCGCGTACGATAGGAATAAAGTTGTTGGTAGGGCTACCTTGTGTGATACCTGCTTCGTTTTGCAGGTTGCCGGTCAGGCCAAAGCCTGTGAAACCAAACGTACCGAAGCGATTTCGCACTACTTCTTGGAATAAACCTACGTTCAGGTTATGGTCGCCAAAGGTTTTAGCATAGTTTACGGAAGTAGTACCTGTCCAACGGGTGTTGCGGAAGAAGTTGCGGTTCAGCGAACCGTTACGGCGGTTGGCAGCCGACTGACCAACTACTGAAAAACGGCTGAAGTAAGTTGTGCTTTCCTGATTTTCATAGTCCACACCCCATGCCGTACGGGCAGAAAGACCTTGCAGGAATGGAAAGTTGTACTCGATAAATACGTTGCCTACGCCTTTAAATTCTTTGGTTCCGCGGAAAGTTTCCAGCATTTCCTGCACAGGGTTTGGCTGACCTGAAAGGAATTGAGAGTAGCGACCGTCGGGAGTGAAAGGGGTTTCATAAGGGTTTGCCCAACGGATAGCGTTCAAAGGAGAGGCAATACCTGAGTTAGCTTCTGTTGTGTTCTTATAGTCAGAGTAGCCTGCGGTAGTGTTCAAACCGAAGCGCAGATTGCCTGCATTGTGCTCAATATTCACGCGGCCGGTGTAACGGTCTAAGCCGGTGAAGCGCACAGTACCGGTTTGTTGGAACAGGTTGCCTGAAATGTAGAAAATGGTCTTTTCATTGCCGCCTGAAGCACTGATTTGGTGCTGTGAAGTTTTACCTACCTGAAACAGTTCTTTCTGCCAGTCGGTTTCAATGGTGCGCAAGCGTGCAATTTCGGCAGGTGTCAAATCTTCCAGAGGAGTACCGCCCTGAAGCAGTTCGTAGTCAATTTTTTCATTGGTATTCATCAACTCCAAACGGTTGGGAGGGAAGAAAGACATACCGTACTGACCACTGTATTCAATTTTGGCAGCACCGGCCTTGCCACGGCGGGTGGTAATAACGATAACACCGTTAGAACCGCGAGAACCGTAGATAGAAGTTGCCGCTGCATCTTTCAAAACGTTTACAGACTCAAAGTCGGCAGGGTTGAGTGTAGCGAAGTTCTGTGCAGAAATTTGCACACCGTCCACAATGTACAGCGGTTCGTTGGTACCGTTGATAGAACCTACACCACGGATACGAACGGCAGCAGGTGCGCCGGGCTGACCTGAGTTAGCCTGCACAAGCAAGCCCGGAGCCTGACCTTGCAACATCTGGTCAAAAGAACCCAGAGGAACGGCGCGAATAACTTCCGCTTTCACAATGGCAGCAGAGCCGGCCAGCGCTTTCTTTTCTTGTTGGCCGTAACCGGTTACAACTACCTCTTGCAGAGTTTTGGTATCCGGCATCAGCGCAACGTCAATAGTTGTGCGCGTGCCAATTTCCACCTCTTGCGAAACAAATCCTACAAAGCTGAAAACCAAGGTTTTGGCATTCGCCGGTACATTGATGCGGTATTTACCGTCCGCATCGGTTGTTGCTCCTGAGTTTGTTCCTTTAATCAGGATGGATACGCCCGGAAGAGGCACTTTCTCTGTACCGTCGGTAACAGTACCGGAAATTTGTCTGTCCTGGGCAAATGCTGCAAATCCTGTGAGCAGCATTACCACATACAGCAGTAAGTTTTTTTTCATTGCAATTGATTTTAAATTATTGTTAAATCACAACCACCCGCAATTTTAAGGATTTAAATTTTACAGTTCAAAAAAGATGTGTTAATTAACACAGCATAAGCCAAGTTGTTGCCCGATTTGTCAAAAAAACGACTTTATATTGCATACTCATCTATTTGCCGTGTACGTATGATACCTGTTGCCGATACCCATTGCGACTTACTGAGCTACCTGCAAAACGTGGCCAATGCCTCCCCTCTCTCCGACGAGTCGCGATGCAGCTTGCCTTTATTGGAACAAGGAGGCATTGTTTTGCAAACCACCGCTGTTTTTACCGTAACCAAACCCGGAAGTACCTATTTGGCAGCGGGACAGGTAGAAAAATTAACCGACTTACTGCAAAACTATCCTGAAAGGGTATATGCCCTGTTGCAAACTGAGCAACTTCCCGATGTGCCTTTTACAGGAAAAACAGCCTTGTTGCCCGCCATTGAAAACGCCTCCGGTTTGTGCGAAGAGCACGAACCGCTCAATAAATGCTTTGAAAGGTTAGACAAAATGCGGCAGCAACTGGGACGCATTTTTTACATCAGTCTTACACATCATACAGAAAACCGTTTTGGCGGCGGAAATCAAACCAATATCGGCCTGAAAGATGACGGCAGAAAACTGTTAGACTACTTGGCGCGCCAACCGATTGCCATTGATTTTTCGCATACAAGCGATGCCCTTGCAAACGATATTCTGTTACACATAGACAAGCACCAACTGCCCTTGCAGGTAATTGCCAGCCATTCCAATTTCAGGGCGTTGCACAATCACCCGCGCAACCTGCCCGACGATATTGCCAAAGAAATCATTCGCAGAAACGGCATCATCGGGCTGACGTGGCTAAAAGCTTATCTGGGAGATAATCCGCTCAACTTGTTTGAACACCTCCGCTACGGAATAGGCATGGGTGCCGAGCATCAGATGGTGTGCGGTGCCGATTTGTTTTATTACCTGCCCGAACATTTTCCGCAAGGTGTATTTTTTGACCGATATTCTAACGCGAGTCATTATAGAACGCTAATTGCAGACTTAGCAGCGCAAGGGCTGCCCGAAAGCACGCAGAAGGGTTTTCTACATCGCAATTTGCTGCATTTTTTGCAACGACTGTGGCAAAACAACAGCTGACAGATTGCATAAAACACACGTAAAAGCATATTTCCGACACGGATATTACATCGGCGAATCTAACAAAGTAAAACTTTGATTCAATAGGATGGCAGATTGTGCGTTGTTACAAGCAATAATCCCGACATCCTATGGAGCAATACTATTCCGCAATTGCACGGCGATTGATTTACCCCGCTATCTGTCTGTTGTTCTTTACTTCTACTGCTAATGCCCAGCAACACTCCATTCAGGAGATTCTGGTGTTGTTGGAGCGCGGTCAGTTTTCTTCCGCGAGCCACATGTTGCAGGCCAACCTCCAATCCGACCCCTCCGATTCGGAATCGCGCATTCTGTTGGGGTCGCTCATGGAGCACAACGGCCTTCGGATGGAAGCCATCCGATTGTGGCAAAAAGGATTGCAAAACAATGAAAGCGATTACCCTTTGCTGATGTCCATAGGCGAAAGCTACCTGAATGAAGCCGAAATACAATTACAGGAAGACACTACGCCAAGTTCGCTCCTGCCTGTCAGTACCCCGACAACGGATTACGCTGCCTATCTGGATTCGGCAATAGCACATTTTCAGCAAGCAGCCGCTTATTACCCTCACGAGGCCGACCCTTTGCATTTTCTGGCAAATGCCTATCAAATAAAAGGCGACTATGAACAGGCTTTGTATTATGCCAATCTTTTGGCGAGGATTTTTCCTTCCGATGAAAAAAATCATACACTGGCAGGGCTACTGCTGATGCAGGCCGGTGATTATGAACAGGCAAAAAACGCACTTCAAACAAGCCTTTCGCTGAACCCCCGATATACCGCCGCCCTGAAAGGACTGGCAGAACTGATGTTGTTCTACGACCGCGCGGAAGATGCGGCCTTATTTATGCGGCAGGCAGCCTTTTATGATTTTATTCCGTCGTTTGTGCGCTTGTCTTTCCATGATAACAATTATGAAATTTATTCAAACCTGACAACTGCTGCCGGAACAGAAAACGAAGATGAGTTGCGCAGAATTTTCCTTTCATTATTAGACGACAAATCCGATGAGAGCACGCAATGGATGGCACTCATGTTTTGGCATCAGTTAGTGCCTGCCGACTTGGACGAAATCGGCTGGGATGATTTTGCCCAACGCGGCATGGAAAGCCAACGCCTGATTATGGAAATGGCACAGCGTACCGAAAACTGGGTGTTGCTTGGCAGACTTTGTAAAAAAATGGTGGCACTGAACATTCCCGGCACATTTGAACTGCTGACTACGCTGTTGCCCAAAGACAAAATGATGGATTCGCCGCTCCGCATTGCCTACTGTTTGGCAGCCTTGGGAAATGAACTTGCCATTCCCTACCTCATCCGCGAGTTGCAATACGATGACACCGAAGACGACAACGACGGCTATCATTTCAGCAAAGAAGGCAGACAGGCAGCCCGCCAGCGTGCTATTTTAGCACTGTCTTACTTCAATACTGCCACCGCCATTGAAACGCTGCAAAAAGGTCTGCAAAACAGCGAAATCAAACCATATTGCGCCGCTGCCCTGTACCGGCTGACCATGGAGGAACAATATCTTGAACCGCTGCGCCAAATGGCCTATCGCAGCGAAAAAGACCTTGAAATTGCACATTTTCTGCGCTTTATCGGTACACGCGAAGCAGACCAAATTGCGAAGCTGATGGAATAGCGCCAAAAAGGATGTATTTTTAGGGCATGTTAGCTGCAAAAATATCACAGGCGCTGAACGACTACCTGCACCGGCAGCCGCCCATGCGCTGGAAAATCCCCGAACATCCCGCACCGCGCATTGCTTCCGTACTAATTGCACTTTTTCAGGAAGGTGGCGAGTGGCACCTTCCTTTTATATTGCGCAATACCTACAAAGGCGTACACAGCGGTCAGGTTGCTTTCCCCGGCGGCAGGTACGATATGACCGACGAAGACTTGATTGCCACAGCCCTCCGCGAAACACAGGAAGAAATCGGAGTGTGCGTCGGCCGTTCGCAGGTGGTAGGCAGACTGCACGAACTTTACATCCCTCCCAGCCACACAATTGTACACCCGATAGTAGCCGTATTGCCCGAACCGCCCGTGTTCAACCATGACCCGCGCGAAGTGGCAGAAGTTTTTACCTTGCCTGTCTCCTACTTTAAAAGACCCGACATCAGAGGCGTTCGCGAAGTGATGCTGCCCAACGGCAACAGCATGCCGTTTACTACTTTCCGCGTAGCCGAAAAAGAAATATGGGGTGCAACAGCCCGTATGCTCACCGAATTTTTGGAGGCCGTCCAACCCGTTCTGTGAACATATTGGCCGGAAGACGTGTTAATTAAACGTTATATTCCGTAAAATGGTTATCTTTACAACGGCACATGCCGCATATCAACTACAACCGCCGTCATTGTATTTCCCGTACCTCATTTTTTCTGATTTATGAGTCTTTCAACTGTCAGTATCAGAAGGCCTGTTCTGACTGTCGTGCTTAACTTGGCAATCGTTATTTTCGGCATCATCGGTTTCCGCTACCTCGGCGTGCGCGAGTATCCGAATGTGGAAACACCTGTGGTTTCCGTATTTACCTCATTTACAGGCGCTAACGCGGAGGTTATAGAATCGCAGATTACCGAACCGCTGGAAGAAGCCATTAACGGCATCCCGGGCATTGCCTCTATCACCTCCACCAGCAGCGACGGTCGCAGCAGCATCAACATTGAATTTGATTTGGAAACCAATATAGATGAAGCAGCTAACGACGTGCGCGACAAAGTTTCCGGTGCGGTTTCGCGTTTGCCCGCCGAGTGCGACCCGCCGGTAGTTGCCAAAGCCGATGCCAACGGCAGTTTCATCATCAGCCTCTATGCGCAAAGCGACAAACGAAGCACGTTAGAAATTACGGCCATTGGCGAAAAACTCATCAAAGAACGTCTGCAAACCATTCCGGGCGTATCGGGCATCCGCGTATGGGGCGAAAAAAAATATGCCATGCGCCTCATTATCGACGTGGATAAACTGGCCGCCTATCAACTGACCCCGCTGGATGTACGTCAGGCACTCCTCCGCGAAAATGTGGAGTTGCCATCGGGAAGAATTGAAGGCAACAATACAGAACTCACCGTAAAAACATTCGGACGGTTGGTATCGGAAGATGACTTCAACAATTTAGTCATTAAGCAAACCGGAGAAAAGGTAGTAACCTTTGCCGATATAGGTAAAGCCAAACTGACTGCGGAAAACGAAAAAACCATCTTCCGCCGCGACGGGCGCTACATGGTCGGCTATGCCATAGAACCGCAGCCCGGCGCCAATCAAATTGCCATCAGCGATGAGTTCTACAAGCGATTGGAGCAAATTCGCCGCGACCTGCCCGAAGACATAGACGTTTCCGTAGGTTTTGACGACACCAAATATATCCGCGCTTCTATCGCCGAGGTGCAGGAAAGCGTTTATATAGCCTTCGCATTGGTTGCGGGTATTATCTTCCTGTTTCTGCGCGACTGGCGCACAACCGTCATTCCGCTGGTTGCCATCCCTGTTTCCCTGATTGGTGCGTTCTTCATCATGTATGTGGCAGGGTTCACCATCAACGTACTGACCATGTTGGGCATTGTGCTTGCCATCGGTTTGGTAGTAGACGATGCGATTGTGGTATTGGAAAATATTTACGCCAAAATAGAAGAAGGCATGACACCGATGGAAGCAGGTTTTAAAGGCGCCGAAGAAATATTCTTTGCCGTTATCTCCACAACCATCGCGCTGGCTGCCGTATTTATGCCGGTAATATTTCTGCAAGGCATCACCGGTAAATTATTCAAAGAGTTTGGCGTAGTAATCGCCGGTTCGGTAATTATCTCATCATTTGTTGCCCTTACGCTGACAACGATGATGTCGTCTCGCCTGCTCAAACGCCGCGTGAAACACAATTGGTTCTACAACAGCACAGAAGGCTTTTTCGTATGGCTGAACAGGCAGTATGAACAGTCGCTGGAAAGTTTCATGCGCGTGAAATGGCTGGCGTTTCCGATTATTGCCCTTGCCATTGGTCTAATGGTGGTCATATTCAAAAGTTTGCCACAAGAACTTGCACCGTTGGAAGACCGCTCGAGCATCCGCATTTCCATTACAGGCCCCGAGGGTTCTTCTTTTGAGTTCATGGACAGCTATATGGTGAAGTTGTTGGACACCTTGAAAAAAAATGTGCCGGAAGCCAACGCCGTAATTGGCATTACATCTCCGCCATTTATGTCGGGTGCAGCCAACACAGGCATGTCGCGACTGGAACTTTCCGAGCCTACGCAGCGCAAACGCAGCCAGCAGGAAATAGCCGACATGCTCAATAAAAAACTACGCGGCCTGAGTGAGGCTCGCGCCATCGCCACCCAATCTCCTACTATCGGCAACAGGCGCTCCGGCCAACCCGTGCAATTTGTAATTCAAGCCCCAACATTGGAAAAATTGCGCGAAGTACTGCCCAAATTTCTTGCCGAAGCACAAGCAGACCCCACACTTACGACAGTGGATGTAAACCTGAAATTCACTAAGCCGGAAATCAGGCTCAGCATAGACCGCGACAAAGCCAATACAATGGGTGTAAACGTATTGGACATTGCCCAAACGCTGCAATTAGGCTTCAGCGGTATGCGCTTCGGCTATTTTATTATGAACGGCAAGCAATATCAGGTGATTGGCGAAATGAGCCGCGGCGACCGCAACGAACCCTTAGACCTTCGCTCGCTCTACGTAAAGAACAGAAACGGCAACCTGATTCAATTGGACAATCTGGTAACGCTCAAAGAAGAAAGCAGCCCTCCGGCTTTGCTGCGCTACAACCGATTCGTGTCGGCCACCGTATCGGCAACACCTGCCCCCGGCAAAACCATCGGCGACGGTCTGGATGCCATGTATGCCATTGCCGACCGAGTATTGGATGAGTCGTTTACCACTGCACTGGCAGGACAGTCCAAAGAGTTTAAGGAAAGTTCTTCAAGTTTGTTGTTTGCGTTCGGGCTTGCGCTGGTGCTTATCTACTTAGTGCTGGCAGGACAATTTGAGAGTTTCCGCGACCCGCTCATCATCATGTTCACCGTGCCGCTGGCACTTGCCGGAGCATTGCTTTCGCTGTGGTATTTCAAACAAACGCTTAATATATTCAGCCAAATCGGGATGATTATGCTCATTGGTCTGGTAACAAAAAATGCCATCTTGATTGTGGAGTTTGCCAACCAGAAAAAAGAGCAGGGCTTAAACAAGTTGGAAGCGGTTAAACAAGCCGCCGAGCAGCGTTTTCGCCCCATTCTGATGACGGCACTTTCCACCATTTTGGGTACGTTGCCCATTGCGCTGGCATTGGGTGCAGGTGCAGAAAGCCGCGTTTCCATGGGCATTGCTGTTATCGGCGGTATGATGATTGCCACAGGGCTGACCCTCTACATCATCCCCGCCATCTATGCTTTCTTCTCTAAGGAAACTTCCAATACAGAACAGAAGCAGGTTCAGCAAGAACCCGAAGAATTGGCCGTTGGATAGTTTCACGCACAAAAAAATCCCGACCGGTTTTGTAATCGGTCGGGATTTTTATTTTCGGCATTCAGCAAGCCTAAATCTGTTCCAGCTCATCGGCAACTTCATCCATCGTGCGATTATTCTCGGGGTTTTCATCGCGGATGGCCTCCATTTCCTGCTGTACGATGCGCAAGATGCGAGCAATATAGGCTGCGTGCCAGCGCTGCCGCTCTTCTTCGCTTTTTGGGTCGGGGCGGTAGGCTTCTATGTCGGCGCGAGAGAGCGTACCTTTGGCTTCCAACAGGCGCTCAATGGTATCTAAGCGTTCGTGTACGACGGCCAGTTCGCCGGCTACTGCCATGGTAATGTTCAATACGCGCTCTACTGCTGCATCGTCAAAAAAGTAAGGACGTTTGCCCTTGGCCTTGCTGTTGGCAAGTACTATGTCGTTGATTTCCATATCGTTTCGTTATTTTTTCCATGCCCCGAATACATTCCATACCGCTGCTCTGCCGTGGTCTTCCGGCTCGGGAGCACGTGGTTTGGTGTGGTCTTCGTTGTCGTTCACTGCCCGCACACCAATTTGGAAGAAGTTTTCTGCTTTGAAGCCCGCTTGGGTCATCAGTTCTACCGTATCAATGTCGTGCATTTTAGACCAGAACGGCTCGTTGTTGTAGAATGCATCCCAATCGCGGATGAATTGCTCGTACAAATCCATTTCGGGTGTGTACTGCGGTTGCTCAATGTGCATGGTCAGACCGCCCGGCTTCAGCATCCGATAAATTTCCTTCATAATGCCGTGGATAGATTTACCGGAAGTTTCGTGCAGGAACATAGTCGTCTGAATCCAGTCAAAACTTTCATCGGGGAAACCCGTAAACTGCCCGTCCATTTGGATAAACTTCACGTTGGTAATGCCCATGGCTTGTGCGCGGGCGTGTCCATAGCGTAACATGGGTGCACCTACATCTATGGCAATCACCTCTGCATCGGGATAAGCCTGTGCTATCGGCAGAACGTTGTGCCCCAGCCCACAACCGATGTCTAAAATGCGCTTCGGCTTGAACTCAGGATGATGCGAAAGCAACCATTGTGCAATGGCTTTTCCGCCGCCATCGTTGAAACGCCCCAGTGCTCCACCTGTGGTAACAAACAAGCCCATGTCGTAGTTGGCAGCCGCCGAAACGTCGCCCTCAAATAGTTCTGTGTGATAGCTGCCCGGCATGAGGTGGTTGTCCACTTTGGCAATATAAGGCGGAATGGTCAGGTTGGGGTTGAGTTGGAGGGTATCTTTGCCCGCATTGAGCTGCGCTGCCTTTTCGGCCAATTGCTTTGCCTGACGCAGCACAAGCGAACGCCCTGCCTGCTGACGCATTTCCATAGCCGCGCGGCGCAGCGCACTCCACGTTTGGAAATGAGGGTCTCTCAACATGGCTTCACGCACCTCGCGGCGGTTTTCAAAATCGCGCCCTTTTTCACGGCGAAAACGCGGACGCACACGCTTGTCAAAAGCAATGCGGTTGCCCGGAGAAACCATTGTTGCCAAATGCTTATTCAAATTGGACAAGAAATTGAAACGCGCAATTTCGTCGTGGCTTGCCTCCGGTGCCACCTCGTGTTTGCCGATGCGATGCCATGCAGGCGGCACATTAATTGGTGCTTGGTTCATACTGATTCAGGCTTTTATTGTTGAACAAATAGTTAATCACATTAATTATTGTATATAAGCGTAAGTTACGCGAAATTGTTTGGCTTTAAAAGCAAAGAAGAAAACTTCAAGGAAAGTTTTCTTCTTTCAGATTGACACATCTTGATTGTTGTAATTTAAACTTGGGTAATGAACTTACCCAAGCCTAATCAATGGCTTCCTGAGGTGCTACACGGCGTTCTTCAATCATCGTGAGCCCTTCAAATTTTCCGTTGCGGCTGTGCTGCCAAGTACGCATCCGATGCCCGTCTTCCAACAAAGTAATAATCTCGTACAGGTGCGTGCCGGGCTGTTCATTGTATTGCCATTCCAAACAGATAACATCGCCTGCTTCCCACGCCTTGCCGATGATGCGCTTGTTGTCGTAGTGCAGAATGCCCTTCTCATCAAAAGGCGATGCGCCGAAATCGTGAACTTCTTTTTTTCCGTTGTCCCATGTGTATTCATTTTTCTGAATCCACTGGTTGTCCTTCATTTTCAGGAACAAACGGCTTTTGTGGCGGTCAATAACCTCTCCCTTTTCATTCAGGCGGGTGTAAGTGCCTTCCCAGATACCGGTGTGAGCTTCAAAAAGTGGCAATTTCATGGCTAAAAATCGTTTTAGTGTAAAAGGAATGTTTGCTGGTATAAAGGTAAGCATTTTTCCTAAAATAGTTAATTAGATTAACTATTTTTTTGAAACAATTTTATTGGTAAACGGTTATGGAATTTTCGGCTGACAAACAACCACTTTATCCAATTGCCGCTTCTTTTGTTTTTCCTCTCACAATAACCATGTTACAAACCGTTATCAGCAATAAATACATTCTTGCAGGCTGGATAGATGATGGTCATGTGTTTTATTACACATGGAAAGGCTTTGTGCCTCCTCACGAAATGAAAATCCTTTTGGACGAAGTACTAATACACTTGCAAACAGGCAACAGCTCGCTGATGTTGCAGGATTTGCGCACCGCACAGGCTGTAGGCACAGAAGTTCAGGAATGGTTAATCAATGACTGGGTGCCGCGTGCCGTAGCAATTGGTTTGCGCAAAGTAGCATTACTAACGCCACAGTCCCTTTTCGGGCAGCTTGCCGTTAATCAAGTGCGCAATAAAGTCATAATTAATGGCATAGAGCTTGACAATCAGTTTTTTGATGATGAAGTCAAGGCCATTCAATGGCTCAGGGATGGCAGTAAGGCATAGCACGCACAGATAAATTTAAGCAGTTTAAAATGTACTTTTGAACGCCGATTTTGGGCGGATGATATGGTTTTATACAAAAGTACAAGCGATTTGCGAAAAATATTTTCGCGTAAGACATTGAAATACAAATATTTAAACCTGACAGGTCTCTGAAACCTGTCAGGTTTGTGTACAACTGCTTTAAAAACACAAATCATGCTTCGGATTGCACTCATTGGCGCAGGAAATGTTGCTTGGCACTTAGCCGACGCCTTAGAATCGGCAGGGCATCGCATTACGGAGGTGTTCAGTCGCCGCCGCAAAAATGCCGTAGCACTTGCCGAGCGATTGTATGAGGCTGCCCCGCTTGCTAAACCCGACTTATCCCGCTCGGCAGCAGAGTTGGTTGTTCTCTCGGTTACTGACTCGGCACTGCCCGAGTTGCTGCCCGAGTTGCAATTGCCGCCGCGGGCAGCCGTGGTACATACTTCCGGCACATTGCCCATGAATCTGTTGGCAAACCTGAATTGCCCGCACGGTGTTTTTTATCCGCTGCAAACTTTTTCCAAAGCAAAGGCGGTAGACTGGCAGCCCGTGCCTATTTGCATTGAGGCCTCTGACCGAATGACACTTGATATGCTTGCTTCGCTTGCTTCCGACATCAGCACCCGAGTATATGAAATTAACTCCGACGAACGCAAGCAACTGCATTTGGCAGCGGTTATCGCCTGCAATTTTGCCAATCACCTGTGGCATATGGCTTCGCAAGTGCTCAAACCCATAGGCATAAGCCTTGAAATATTGCATCCGCTGCTTCAGGAAACGTTGGAAAAGGTCACGCAAATGCCTCCTCACAAAGCACAGACAGGGCCGGCAGTGCGGGGAGACTTACCCGTGATAGAGCAACATATGGCACTCCTGCAACCTCATGCTCCACTGTGGGCAGAGATTTATCGCCTGATGAGTCGCAGCATTGCAGAATCATCCCCTCATCACTCGACAAGCAGATGACCCGCAATTGAGCAGCCTGCCGGAGATTGGATTTTTGTAGATTTTTTACTTAATTGCAGAAAGCAGTTGGGATTATTTGGGTACATTTTTTAACAAACCAAATCGTCAGCCATGTTCGCCAAAAACTTTTCTATGGCAGGCAGGCATACATAAGCAGGCAGGGGGTTGCATATGAGCACACTCAAAGACAAACTTTATGATTTTCTGCATGAGCAGCCGGATGTTTTTGATTTTCTGCAAGTGCACGCACCCGATGGCTGCTGGTATTATCATGCCTCCCATCCTGAAAAGCTATGGATAAACCCCCGATTCAAAAACTGCTTGGGCTATACTGCCGAGCGGGATATTCAATGGGACGCTATCAAAAGCCACGAAGAGGCAATTCTTGAAAATTTTACGACATATGCGGCAAGTGCTCCCAACGGCATAGAATATCGTTTCAGGCGGCAAAATGGTGCACATATATGGTTCAAAGTGATGGCAATGCCCGACCGCCTTGACCCCGAGGGTCTTGTCATCGGCTTTACTGCTATGCGCAGCGCAGAAGCCATAGGCATGGCAGGCAGCAAGAACGCCATCATGAGCCTGCTGACCGAATACGAAGGCGATTCCATTATCATTACCGATACGGATGGATATGTGCTGTGGGTGAATAAAGGCTTTGAACAACTGACCGGCTACACGCTTGCAGAAATACGCGGTCGCAAACCCAAGGAGTTGCTGCAAGGAAAAGACACCGACCCCCAAGTATCCCGTCGGTTGGGTGAAGCTATCCGTTCTCGCCAGCCTATCCGCGCCGAGCTGATTAATTACCACAAAAGCGGCAAAGCCTATTGGTTAGAAATGCACATTTCTCCCGTTTTTGATGACAACGGCGAATGTACGGGCTTTATGTCGGTGGGCAGAGATATTACCCGCAGGAAAGAAAAGGAGGAAGAAGCCCATTTTCAGGCACAACTGCTGGAAAAAGTAGGGCAGCCGGTGATAGCAACCCACCCCGAAGGTTACATATTTTACTGGAACAAAAAAGCAGAAGAAGTTTACGGCTGGAAAAGAGAAGAGGTACTGGGGCGCCTGATTATGGACATAGTGCCATTAACAGAAATCAGTGCTGAGGAACGCGCGGCCATCCACAGGGAAAACTTCGGCAAACTGTGGGTACGGGAGTTTACCGCGCAGCGCAAAAACGGCGAGCAGTTCCCCGTACAGATAACCAATCAGCCTATCCTAAACGAAAACGGCGAACCGATAGCCTTGGTTGGTATTTCGCAAGACATCACCGAGCGAAAGCAATACGAAGAAGCGCTGAAAAGACAGGCACAACTGCAAAACATGCTCATGCGCCTTTCTACACGCTTTATCAACCTGCCGATTGAACAATTGACCGAGGCATTACAAGAAGCCCTTGCAGAAGTCGGAACATTCTTTAACACCGACCGCGCGTACATCTTTGAATACTCTTTTGACAAAAATATTGCTATTAATACCCACGAATGGTGCAAGGAAGGAGTTCCTTCCCAAAAGCAATATTTGCAGGCCGTTCCACTGAAAAAATTGCCCGAGTGGTTGGCAGCACACCTCAACGGTGAGAGTGTACACATTGCAGATACCCGACAAATTACCAATGACTACCTGCGCGAACTCTTGTTGTCGCAAAATATCAAAAGCCTGCTGACCATCCCCATGCGCAACGGCAACCAGTGCATCGGGTTTGTCGGGTTTGACTCCGTGGAGCATCTGCATACATTCAGCGAAGATGAGTGCCGCTTTCTGACCGTATTTAGTGAGCTGTTGGTCAATGTATGGCTTCGCAAACGCATGGAAAACGAACTGCTCCGCACCAAGCAGTTACTCGAGCAAACCAACAAAGCCGCCCGCATAGGTGGCTGGGAGGTAGATTTGGTGCAGAATACAGTCTATTGGTCAGACCTAACCAGAGCCATCCACGAAGTTCCGCCCGACTACCAACCCAAGTTAGGCTTCGACGAACTTTTGCAAGAACGCATCAACTTCTACAAAGAAGGTTACAGCAAAGACCGAATTAATGAAGTGCTTCAAAGAGCCATCCGGTACGGCACACCTTTCGATGAAGAACTGCAAATTGTAACTGCCAAAGGGCGCGAGGTGTGGGTGCGAGTGATTGGTGAGGCACAAATGGAAAACGGCGTTTGCAAAAAACTCTATGGCTCATTTTATGACATCGACGCGGCGAAAAAGGCAAAACTTGCCCTCATTCAGAAAACAGAGGAGTTCAATGAACTGGTGGCACTTATCCCGATGGGCGTATATAAATACGAAGACAGTCATCGGTTCGTATATGTCAGCCCTGTTTGGTGCAAGTTGAACAACCTCACTGCAGAAGATGTATATGCCAACCCCGATTTACCGATTGGTTTAATTCACCCTGATGACAAAGAACGCTTCATAAACGCCAATAAGGATGCCATCCGTAAGAAAGCAGACTTACATATTGAGGTACGCAAACTTACGGGCGGAGAGGTGCGCTGGATGCGCATTGCTTCCCGTGCTAAAACAGATGAAAACGGGCATACGGTATGGTTTGGCACACAAACCGATATTACGGATGAGAAGTTAGCTGCCTTAGCCCTTGCAGAAGCCAAAGAGAAAGCCGAAGCTGCCAGCAAAGCCAAGTCGGAGTTTCTTGCCAATATGAGCCACGAAATACGCACGCCACTCAACAGCATCATTGGTTTTGCAGGTCTGTTGGTAAATACACCGCTCAATACGCAGCAATATGAATACATAGATTCGGTCTATCATTCTGCCCAATCGCTGCAAGCACTCATCAACGATATTCTGGATTTCTCTAAAATAGAGGCCGGCAAACTGGAACTTTATCCTGAAACGGTTCATATCCCCGCTTTGATTCACCAAACAGCGAAGACCATCAGCTATCAGGTAAAAACCAAAAACCTTGACCTGATTACCGATATTGATTCTCGCATTCCACCGTTGCGGGCTGATGTTGCCAAACTGCGCCAGATACTCATCAACCTGCTGGGCAATGCCGTCAAGTTTACCGAAAAAGGCATGATATCCGTTAAAGTCAAACTGACCGATATCAAAGACGGCACGGCATTGCTCCGCTTTTCCGTGCGCGATACAGGCATTGGCATTGCGCCTGAAAATCAGCAGAAAATTTTTGATGCCTTCGTACAGGCCGATTCTTACACCACCAAACGCTTTGGCGGAACAGGCCTCGGTTTGAGCATTTCCAATAAATTGTTGCATCTGATGGGCAGCAGTTTGCAATTAGAAAGCGAACTTGGCAGAGGCAGCCATTTTTTCTTCGATTTGGCACTGCCGATAGAAGCTGCAACACCTCAAACGGTATCTGAACACCCTCAAAATGCCGTTGAATCGCTTCTGCAACAGCAGTCGTTTAATATTTTGTTGGTAGATGACAACCCCATTAATCTCTTGGTAGCGCGGCGGATTATACAGCACATAGCGCCGCAAGCACACATACAAGAGGCTTCCGGCGGCAAATTGGCGGTTGAAATGTTCAGTCAAAACCCGCCCGACATTGTACTGATGGACTTGCAAATGCCAGAAATCAACGGCATTGAAGCAACCGGCATGATACGTGCATTGGAAAGCAGCCAACACAAGCACACGCCCATTATTGCCGTAACGGCGGGTACTGTCAAGGGCGAGCGTGAAAAATGTTTAGCCGCAGGTATGGACGATTTTATGCCTAAACCCATCGACAAAAACGCTATGCAGTTGATGCTGGAAAAATGGCTGTTCGGACAACCCAACCATGCAGCCGATGAACCGCTCCCCGCATCGGGAGATGATGATGATTTCAGCACTTTGCGGCAATATCGGCAAAGCGACAAGGATTTTTCAAGTGCACTGGAACAAGAGAGTCGCATACAACTGATGGATATTCTCGGCCAAATTGACCAAAGCATCCAAACGCGCAGTTTGCCGCAATTGCAAAAACTGGGGCATAATCTGCGCGGCACTGCGCTCAATTTGGGCTTAGAAAAAATAGCCGCCACAAGCCTTGCTATAGAAAACCTCCCCGAGTGGCAAGAAGCAACCATAAAACAGTTGCAAACGCAGATTCACGCACAAATCGCTGACGTGATTCGTTGGATGGATACTGCACAGTAGCAGAGCAGAGTAATTGAGCGATAACGAGTTTTGTTTGCTCCGAATGCTCCCTCCTATTAACCGAGTTCCTGCTGCGGGTCCCAGAAAAGCTCTTTGAAATTTACCACGCGGTCGTCTACAACCTGCACTCCCTCAGCTTGCAGGGCTTCCTGCATGGCCGTAGGAGTGCCGAAATGATGCTTCCCCGTAAGTAGGCCGCTCCTGTTTACAACGCGGTGTGCAGGTACTTCCGGGCGTGTGTGTGCGGCATTCATTGCCCAGCCTACCATGCGGGCGCTCATTTTACTGCCTAAGTATTTGGCAATGGCACCGTAGCTGGTTACTCTCCCCCGCGGAATCAGACAGACGACTTCATATACATCCTCGAAAAAATTATTTTTCACGAAACCTATTGATTTTGTTAAAGTTTGCTAAAAAAGGCTTACATTTGGGCAAGTTCTTTTTTTAATTTAAGTTCAATTTAATGAAAACCGGTAAAATTAAGTTCTTCAACGAGTCGAAGGGCTATGGTTTCATCGTAGATGATGAGACTCAAAAAGATGTGTTTGTTCACATTAGCGAGTTGGGCAATGCTACAACGCTCACTCAGAATGACGCAGTGCGTTTTGAGGTAAAAATGGGCAAAAAAGGCCTCAACGCTGTCAATGTAGTGAAACTCTAATGAAATTCTCCATAGATTTTTCCTTAGTGAAGTAACAAAATTGAATTCCGTGCAAAAGAGCATTCCGTTTTGGGATGCTCTTTTTGCTTTACAGGCAAATAAGTAATCACATTAACGCGTTTTCTACCGCAGCGTTCGCAAAGGCTCAATTGCGGAGTATACCAAGAAAAGATACTTATACACAAACCTGACAGGTTTTAGAGACTTTTCAGGTTTAAATACCTGTATATCATCAATTTAAACAAAGCATTTTTTCGCAAACCTCCTGCGCTTTTGTATAGAAAATTTAAGCCCATAACCACGCTGCACGTGCTGCCGTTGGCTCAACTGCCTGAACCGTTTTAAAATGCCAGCAGACTCTCTACCTGCTTGTTGAGCTGTCGCAGATAGTTTTCGTTTTGGATGCGATTATCGGCCATACTTTTTTCTATGAAAGGCATTTTAACGCGATGCGCGAGCACGTGAATCCCCAAATAGTGCAGAACGTCGGTAAAATGGCTGAGAGCAGGCGCAGCTCCTTGCGGCCCCGACGAAATGCCCACTAATGCCGCTTTGCGGTTTTTCCAAGGGTTAGGATAAGGCATCCCGTCCAGAAAAGTTTTCAGCACGCCGGGGAATGAGCCGTTATATTCGGGAATGATGAAAACAAGTTTGTCCGAGTCGGCAGCCTGCTGATGAAAAGCAGTGAAGGCAGGGTTTTGTCCGCCCTTATCGTACAATGCAGAAAATGCAAAATCGTGCGGCAGTTGCGAAAGGTCTAAAATCTGTGCAGGTGCGCCATGCGTTGCCAGCAGTTCCTGATACAATTGTGCGATGCGCAGTGTCAGCGAGCCGCTGCGATTAGTGCCTGAAATGATGGTAATCATCCGTTTGGGTTGGTTCTGCAAAGGTAACCTGTTTAGGCGTTAATTGTTTGTCGTGTGCCCCGATTACGCTTATCGGTAGGCAGCGCATCAATCCCACAAAAAATAATCACTTTAAAATATACAATTTAAACTTTTTTTCGTTACATTAATACCTAACTACATCTATGGTATTACCTTAACTCAACTGTTGCCCTATGAAAGCAAGGGTGTACTTCTTTTTCACCGTATCGCTTCTGACAACCATTACTGCCTTAGCACAGCAGCCGCAATGGGGCATTGATGCACGCCTATCGGTCAATATTGAAAACGGCCTGAGCCACAACAACGTGCTGGCCGTGATGCAGGATAGCCGCCAATACCTTTGGATAGGTACACAAAACGGGCTGAATTGTTACGACGGTCGCAGTATTCGCAGTTTTACACCGCTGCCCGGTAAGTCGTTGGAAATACGCGCCATTCTGGAAGACAAGCAGCAACGCCTCTGGATTGGCACCAACGCAGGGCTTTTCCTTTTCCATCGGCAAACCGAACAATTCTCTCATTTTCAAAAAGATACGGCCAATGTCCTTTCCCTTTCCGACAACAGCATTTTCTGTTTGGCAGAAGACCGCGCCGGACACCTCTGGATTGGTACAAGTACAGGGGTTTCGCGCTTAGACCCCGATAAGCAGACTTTTTTCAATTATCCTTTTCAGGGCGCTTATACGCAGGGTTTAAGTGCCGTTTACAGCATCACCACCGATGCCGACGGCAATATTGTTGCCTCATCGCTGGGGCAGGGCATACAGGTGTACTCGGCGGCTGAAGAAGTATTTATCTCTTATCCGCTCTATCCTCGCCAATTTCAACGCGACTATGTTACCCGCTTGCTCAAAGACAGCAAAGGGTATTTGTGGGTAGCAACTTTGCAAGGCGTTCGCCGAATAGATACCCGCACAGGCAATACCCGCTCTTTTACTGAAACCGACGGACTGCCCAACAACTACGTAACTGCCCTTGCTTCCGATGAAAACGGGCGAGTATGGGTGGCTACCAAACAGGGCGGTCTTGCCTATTTTGACGAGAACCGATGGACAACCATTCAGGATTCAAAAGGCGAATACAGCCTTGCGGCAGGAAAGGCCGTGCAAACACTGACTACCGATTCAGGAAATATTTTATGGGCAGGAACCGCCGGTGGCGGACTTGCTGCATGGAAAAACGAAGCCAATTATTTTACCATCCGTCCGGAGTTTGGGGCAATAACAGCCATGACGCAGCAAGGCGAGAGCTATTGGGCGGCTACTGCTGCCAAAGGTCTATTCAGGCTCAACGGCAACGGGGAGGTAACGGCACATTTTGAGCCGGGTAGCAAAGGCTTTCCGCAAGGAACCATCCGCGCTATACTTGCTTCGCGCAAGGGCGAAATTCGGGTGGCCAACGAACAAGGCATCTACCTGTACAAAGAAGGACAGTGGCAATACCTCCGCCCGGGCTGGGAAGGCCCCGAAGAGGGAACAGTTTCCACCCTTTTTGAAGACTGCAAAGGACGTATTTGGGTCGGTACGCAGGAAAGCGGCCTTTACGTTACGGGCGACCTGCCCAATCAGTGGTTGGTGTTCCGCCACAATGTCAAGCGCCCGCAAAGTATTGCCGATAATCACATCCGCTGCATTGCGGAAGATATGCAGGGCAATATCTGGGTCGGTACGGCAAGCGGTGGACTGAGCCGCTGGGACGGCAACGACGGTTTTGTCAATTTTAGGAATGAAGCAGGCAACCCGTATTCATTGCCGCACAACAGCATCAAAAGCCTGTTTACCGATGAGCAGGGCAATTTTTGGGTAGGTACTTTTTCGGGTTTGGCACGTTGGGAGCCGCAGCAAAAGCATTTCCGCACCTTCCGATTCAATCATGTGGCACTGGGGGAAGTCATCCACGACATTCGCGCCGGCAACGAGCGCATGTGGGTGTTTACCGAGCATACACTGATGCAATTTGACCGCAAAAACGGCCTCTTTGTCCCATATCGCATTGCCTCGCCTGCTTCGGGTTTGCAGTACACCACGCAGGGACTCATCAGCCCCGAAGGCGATTTGCTCATTGGTACAAATCAGGGCTTGGTGAGCATTCGCGCGGCCATTGCCGACCTGTACGCAGGGCGCTCGCTGCCGCGGGCTTTTTTCCGTTATGCCAACTATCAGGCAGATACGTTGCAGGTGCAAGTACCCTTAGACGGCTTGTCGGAACTGACCATTCCTTATCAGGCAGCCAATATCAGGGTATCATTTGCCTCTCCGCATTTTGGTTATCAGGCTGCCCCTGTGTTCAGCTATCGGTTGAGCCCTTCCAACAGCCGATGGTCAGAACCGACTACCGACAGCGAAATGACATTGGGCAAACTTGCCCCCGGCGATTACACACTCTACCTGCGCGTTTTAGGCCCAAAGGGATGGAGTTTGCCAACGGAAATACTGATTCGGGTACGTCCGCCGTTTTGGGAAACGTGGTGGTTTCGCTCGGCGGGTATGTTGTCGCTCATCGGGCTTGGGTTTATTACCTACCGCGCCCGCGTGCGCCGCATAGAGCAGCAAAATGAACAATTGGAACGCGTGGTAGAAGAGCGCACCTCTCAAATTGCCAGCCAGAAGAACCAATTGGAGCGTGCTTACCACAACGTGCGCACCATCAGCGAAATCGGGCATCGGATTACGGCGCAGTTGCACAGCGAACAGGTAGTCGGAGAGGCTTTTGCAGGTGTGAGCGAACTGGTAGAGGCTGCCCTGTTCCGTGTGGGCATTTACGACGACAGCAGCCGCCAATTGTTGTTTTACGGCTTCCGCAACGGCGTGGCTATGCCGCTTGTCCGCCATGAAATTGAGGTGGGGCAAAAACGTCTTTCTGCGGTATGCTTTCAGTACCAAATGGAAATTGTGATTAACGATTTTGAGAAAGAAGCCCCCGAATACGTAGCCGATGAACACATTGAATACCAAACCGAGCAGCCGCTGTCGGCCATTTACCTGCCTCTGACGCTGAACAAGAAAGCTATTGGCGTATTTACCGTGCAGAGTTACCGCAAAAATGCCTATCAGGCAGCCGATGTGGACTTCCTGCGTGCCTTGGCAACCTATCTTTCCGTGGCGATAGACAATGCACGAGCTTATGACCGCTTAGACGAAGCCCGCCGCCAGATAGCCCGTCGCAATGAGCAAATGGTAAGCAGCATCCGCTATGCCGAGCGGATTCAGAAGGCTATTCTGCCTGCCGAATCGGACTTGCAGGCCTTGTTTGAGAAATTTTTTATTTGGTATCAACCCAAAGACATTGTTTCAGGCGATTTCTATTGGTGTCACAGCGAAGGGCGGCGCAAATGGGTTGCCGTAGCTGATTGTACCGGACACGGCGTTCCCGGAGCGCTCATGTCTGCCATCGGGCACAGCATCCTGACCGAAACAGTGGCCCGCCGACGCATCGCACAACCTGCCGAAATTTTACAAACCGTCCATGCGGAAATGCGAAAAGCGCTGCAAACCGAAAACGGCACCCACGACGACGGTATGGACATCGCCCTCTGCCTGATTGAAGGCAACGAAGTAACTTTTGCAGGAGCTAAACGACCGCTATATGCGGTCAAACCTTCGGGCAACCCAGCCGAAAACCGCTTAGTAGAGTTGCGTCCCAATCGGCAGTCCATCGGCGGCAGATTGCGCAGCAGCGAAACAGCTTTTGAACAGCACACGGTTTCGCTGCCTGCCGGAACGATGCTCTACCTGACCTCCGACGGCTTAGCCGACCAGCCAAACACCAACCGTGAAAAGTTGGGCAGTATGGCAGTGAAAGAGTTGCTTATGGCACTTGCCCACCTGTCCGTAGAGCGTCAGGCAGAAGAATTATCCGATATTTTTGACGAGTTCCGGCAAGGCGAAAGCCAGCGCGACGACATCTGCGTGCTGGGGATTCGGTTGTAGTTGAGCACACTCAGCCTGATATTTTGTCATACACAACCCCGAAAGGTCTTAAAGACCCGTCGGGATTAATTTTCAGCGATTGGAGAAATGGAGACTGTCAGCAATTTTTATGAATCAATGCAGATGAAAACTCTTTGCGTGCGCCGCGGTAAGTAAGACAGGTCTGCCTCCCAAACACAAAGACACACAGAGCCACATTTTTCCAAAAATCGTTTGGGTATAATTTAACTGATAAAATCTCCAAAGTATCCGCCATATATCAATCTTTTTGCATCGGGTAAAAATATCGCAAACTCATCCTGATAATTCCGAGATTTTGCACACCAAATCTTATATTGCCTTTCCGTTAATATCCACATTTTACAATTTTTTTTTAAACAAAAAAGTTGCTCATGTGGTTTAATTGCTTAAAGTTTTGAAACACTAACACAACTTCACTTACTTACAACTATGCTACAAACAGTTATCAACAACAAGTACATGCTTGCAGGGTGGATAGGCGAGGGTAACATTTTTTACTACGCATGGAAAGGCTTTGTTCCTCCCAACGAAATGAAGCAAATGCTCGAGGAAGTACTTTCCCATCTGGAAGCCGCAAAAACTCCGCTGATGCTGCAAGACTTACAGCAAGCGCAGGCAATAGCTAACGATATGCAGGAATGGATGGCTGCGAGTTGGTTGCCGCGCGCTGCTGCCGTCGGTTTGCGAAAAATCGCACTGCTGACTCCTCGTTCTGTTTTTGGACAAATGGCTGTCAATCAGGTTAAAAATAAAGCCAGAGTGAATACTACCGAAATAGAAAGCATGTTCTTCGATGACGAAGCAAAAGCTATTCAATGGCTTAGACACAGCCGCACGGCATAGTTCATTTGCACAAAAAGGGAAAAACCGTTAGCTTAGTAAAAAACCATCGTACTATGTTAGCGCTCAGATTTTTTCCCTGCCTGCTCTTAGGCTGGTTCATTTTTTATGCACCGCGCGCACTGTCGCAAAGTTTTTGTGAATTAGGTGATTTTGCTTTGGAAAACGGGCAAATCATTAAACAATGCCGCATCGGCTACCGCACTTTCGGCAGGCTGAATGAGGACAAAAACAATGCTATTCTGTTTCCCACCTATTTTACGGGAAAGTCGGACGCACTGCGAAGCTATGTGGGCGGCAAAGGAAAAATGCTGGACAGTACACGCTACTTTATCATACTGACCGATGCTTTGGGGAACGGGGTTTCTTCTTCGCCTTCCAACTCAACGCTGCAAGCGGGGCGCGAGTTTCCGCTGTTCACCATTGCCGATATGGTGCGCACGCAAGAAGCGATGATTCGCAAGCAGTGGGGCATTGAAAAACTCCATGCCGTTATCGGTATTTCCATGGGGGGTATGCAGGCGTTTCAGTGGATGGCGGCCTTTCCTGCAAAGGTTGGCAAAATGATTTCTTTGGTAGGCACACCCAAGTTGGGTTTCAGCGACTTACTGCTTTGGCAAAGCGAAATACAGCCCATAGAAAAAGCCCTGCAAACCAATGGCAACCTGCAACAAGCCATGGAAACAACCGTGTTAATCCATGCTTACGCACTGTATACGCCTTCTTGGCGCAATAAAAACCAAAAGACCGCCGATTTTCAGAGTTTTGTTCAGGCAGAAATTCAAAAATCGGCGAGTTTTTACCCCTTGGATTGGGCATGGCAGGCCAAGGCAATGATGGCACACAATGCCTACAAAACCCTACCCTTGGATAAGCTCGGAGAGCTGCTGAAAGCCCGCGGACTGATAGTGTATGCCTCACAAGACCTGATGGTAAGCCCGCAAGCCTGTGCCGATTTGGTACAGTATAGCGGTGCGGAACACATCGTACTTACAGACGACTGCGGCCATTTGGCAACAGGTTGCAACATGGGGCGCATCAGCGAACGGGTACAGGCTTTTTTGCAGAAACAGTAGTTGTGCCTATTTGTTCCCCCTGCTGAAAGGAAACTTCAGCGGTTCGCGGGTTAGTTCTACTTTATTGTGCGTAAACCGAAACGAAAGCGATGTTTTATTGCCGCCCGGCGGCTCAAAGGTAAGGTCTGCATTGCACACAAAAGGGAAAAGCATGTTTTCTACGGAAGTAAAGTTGCCGTAAACTGCTTCCAAGCGATTGGGTGCGCTAAGGTCTTTCAGCGAAAGTTTTTCCATGCGGGCTGTTTGCTTGCCCACGTATCCTATCACGTCTATGTTGGATTGCTGCTTGCGCAAGAGGTACTGTTCGCCTTCGGGAATGGGGTTGGCTTGTCCCAAATCATAAGGCAAATTACCCAGCAGCGTATTTTGAATCAGTTGAAAATCAACGGGAATATCTAACCGTTTGCTGAGCGAATCGAACGTAAAGCCCAAAAAGTCGTTATTGAGCTTGTCCATGATGCGAACCGAATCGGGTGTGATGAAAATGCGGGCTGCCTCTATGCCCAATCCGGGGCGCAGGGAAATCCATATCGCACTGTCTTTCTTCATGCGAATATCTGCATTTGCATTAACATCGCGCCCGTTATTGACAAACACTAACCTGCCTTTGGCAGTGAGATAGGTGAAATCAAAAGCATTGAAATGATAGACACTTTCTTCCTTGCGGGCAGGAATGGGGGGGGGAGTGCTGCCTGTGGTAGCTACGGGAGGTTTTTGGCAAGCACTCAGCAAGGCCATCAGTGCCATGCCGGTATAAGCAAAGCGTTTTATCAGCGGGTAAATTAACATTGTCGGAAAAGATTTACTCAAACAGTTTTTTTTCTGCAATTTTTCGGTCTAACCACTGGCTGCCGGTGCCGTTTTTCTTGGCCAGTTGCCAATATTTCAGGGCTTCTTCGTTTCTGCCGACCTTATACAACACATCGCCGTAATGTTCCAGAATAGTGGGGTTGGAAGGGTTCAGGCGGGCTGCTTTTTCTAACAGCGGCAATGCGGCCGCATATTCGCCGCGTACATAGAGCACCCAACCATGCGTATCCAGATAGGTAGGGTTATCGGGCTCCAACTTAATCAGGCGAGCGGATAACTCCTTGGCCTTGTCCAGATTTTCACGGCGCAGCGAAAGGTAATAGCTGTAATTATTCAGCACGTAGCGGTTGTTGATGTCATACGTCAGTGCTTCCTCATAGGCTTTGTCGGACTTTTGGTATTGCTTTTGTCCATTGTAAGCATCTCCCAATTGCGGGTAGATGTTTTGCAGAAGTTCCTGATTGCCTATGGCCAACAATCGGCTTTGTTCCAAAGAAGCTACGGCCTCGTCATAGTTGCGATTGACCAAGTGGGCAGTACCGTTGTAGAACCAAAAAGTAGCATTGTTGGGGTAATACTCAATGGCCTGCTCGGTGTGGCGGGCAAGGTCTTTGTAGTTTTGCAGCATCAGGTCGGCGCGTACAAGGCCTACCCATGCCTGATAGTTATCGCCATTGAGTTTGACCGCTTTTTCGTAGTAACTTTTTGCTTCCGCGGCCTTGCCGTTTTCCAGCAAAATGGCGGCATATAAGCCCTGCATTTGCGGATGGTCGGGGAAAATCTGCATGGTTTTCTCCGAAAGCGACAGCAAAACGGTTTTCAATTGTGTATCATTGGTTGCGCTTGCTTGGTCGTACAAATCGGAGAGGACTTGGAGGCGAAGTTCTATTTCTAATTGCGGGTAGTCAAATGCTTTCTCGAGTGCCCTGATTTGTGCCTCTTTTTTGCCACTGCTTTTTGCCAAATCGGCACTCAACAGCAATACACGCGGCTCGTTGGGGAAAAGGTTCTCCAATTCCGCAATTAGTTTGCGTGCTTCTTCTGTTCTGCGCGTATTCATCAGCAGTTCTACCTGCGTAATGTAAGCGTCGGGGTCATCGGGCATGGCTTCTATCAATTTTCTGCCTTCTTTCAGTGCACCTTCGGGCTGATTCATTGCCAGATAGAGTTTTTGTTTGCGCTGAATAACGGCAGGTTCTAAGCCAACCTTTTTTTCCAATTCGTCATAAATGCGGATGGCCTCTTTGAACTTGTTTTGATAGAGCATCGCATTTGCCAAGTCGTAGTAATAACCCGGTTCATTGGGCTTTAAAATGACTAATTTGGCAAATATTTTTTCGGCTTCATCGTACCGTTCTTGTTTTTCGTAAATTTCTGCCAGCAGGCTTAAATAATTGGGATTGTCTTTGGAAAGGTTGAGTGCTTGCTGTATCAGCCGAACGGCGTTTTTATAGTCTTCCATTTTCAGATAGGTGCGTGCCATCTGATAGGGAATGGCCGAATTATTGGGTGCCAGTTTTCGGCTTTCTTCCAGCGTACGCAGGGCTTTGCTGTAATTTTCGGAAAGGAAGTATTGCATGGCTTCCGTAAAGAAATACTCGGCGCTGTTTTCTTCTACTTCCCGTGCCATTTCCAACGAGTCGGCCGGTGGCTGAACGACCTGCTTTTTAGGCTTCTGTGCCCGGCCATCAAAAAACACCAATAGGCTTAACAGCGCTGCCAAGCCTATTGATGTACGTAAAAGACCTTTTCTGTTCATCAGAGTTTTACTTGCGTATAGTCGCCAATGCTTAAATCGGAAGCACGGCCTTGATATTTAACATGGCTGCCCAGCATAGAGTTTCCTATTATCGCGTTTTCAATCAGGGTATTCTGCTGAATCAGTGAGGAATGTACCACGCTGTTTTTTACAACCGAATGAGCCCCGATGGAAACATGCGGCCCGATAACGCTGTTGTGCAGTTGCACATTTTCCCCGATATAGACGGGCGGAATAATGATGCTGTTGTGATTTTTCACGGATGCTGCCACCAATGACTCCTGCAATTTCCCTGCCGACTCGCGCTCGTGCAAATAGTCCAAATAGCGGCTGTTGGTGCCTACCGTGCTGTCTTTATTGCCGCAGTCTAACCACTCGCTGATGCGCCCGGGAACAAATTTGAACCCTTTTTGCTTCATATTTTCCAGCGCATTGGTCAGTTGGTACTCGCCCTTGTCTTTAATATCGTTGTCCAGCAGATATTGCATCTCATCGCGAAGCATATCGCCGTTTTTCACGTAATAGATGCCGATGATGGCCAAGTCGGATACAAAGTGTGTGGGTTTTTCCACAAAGTCGGTGATATAGCCCTGTTCATCGGTCTTGATAACGCCAAACGAAGAGGGATTTTCCACACGCTGCACCCAAATGATACCGTCTTTGGTTTTGTCTAATGTAAAATCGGCTTTAAACAGTGTATCGGCAAAAGCAATTACCACAGGGCCGGTGATAGATTCTTTGGCACAAAGCAAAGCATGAGCTGTACCCAGCGGCTGGTCTTGGTAGTAAATCTTTGCCTTGGCTCCCATGCGTTCGGCAATAGCCGAGAGGTCGCGCTCAACCTGTGCACCAAAATCACCGATGATAAAGGCGATTTCTTCAATGGGTTCGTTGCAAACCACGGCAATGTCTTCCACCAAACGCTGAACAATTGGTTTTCCGGCAATTGGTACTAATGGTTTGGGAACGGTGAGCGTATGTGGACGCATTCGGGTTCCTCTGCCTGCCATCGGGATGATAATCTTCATAATCTGTTTGCGAGGTTAATAAGTGTTTTTGCCGAATATATGCGAAAAGGATTATTCCTGCAAAATAATCTGCACCCATCCTTTAAGTGTTTCACGGCTTACTTCGCGGCTAAGGCGACGGAATGTTACTACCGCTTCGTAGTAATACACACCGGCCGGCAACTTTGCGCCCGAATTGCTTACACCACGCCAGTTGATGAAAATATCGTTATCACTTTCATAGACCAATCCACCCCAGCGGTTGAATACTTTAAACTCCACTCGTTCTACAAATCGCGGGCAAACCAACGGACGGAAAGTATCGTTTTTGCCGTCTCCGTTGGGCGTAAATACATTCGGCAGTTCATAGTAGGGGCAGTTGTCGTTGCAAACAACGTTGCTCAGGCGGCTTTCATTGCCTGCACTGTCTAAGGCGGTTACCGCATAACAACCTGCTACCGTATTGATTTGCTCGTGAATAAATCGGGTATCGCGGATGTTGCGTCGCAAAATGCGCAGGGTATCACCTTCAAAAGGTGCAAAATACAGGTTGTAGCTTGCAATGCCCGTATCGCAAGGCGGGGTGAGATTAGGCCGCCAAGTCAGTTCATTTTTATAGACCGAATCGGCGCAGGTTGCGGGGTCTTTGGGGTTAAACCGTGAACAATCCAGCGGCACCAAGCTCAACACGGGCGGGCATGGGGCTGTCGTATCGCGCAAGGTTGAGCAGGCAATCTGCGACTTATTCAGCAGCGGCTCAAATATGTTCGGGTTGTCGTAAGTGCCTCGGGTGGTAACGTAGTAGCAGTAGCGTTCACGCTCTTGTAACGGTTGATTTTGGAAACGCCCGCGGTCGGTGTAAGTAAAGCCCCCTGTGCTGACATCCACGCTGTCTATCAGGTCAAAAGTGCCGCGCTGCGTGATGCGTTCCCTGTAAATCAGGTGACGGCGGAAACGTGCGGAGTTGTTGTTCCAAGGTACTTGAGCATTCCATGTGAGGTTGATAGCCCCGGCGGCAGGCTGTGCGGTCAAGCGCACCGATGAGGCCACTGCCGAACTGTCTATCAGCCGCCCTTGTGAGAAGAAATATACCCGATAGTTATACACGCGATTCTCCGTGTCCAGATTGCGGTCGGTAAACGACGTATCGTTTTCGGCGAATGTTTGCGGCAAGCGTATCAGGTTAGTGGTTGTGCCAAAACCTTCCGCGCGTGCTACCTGATAAGTCCATGGGCGGGGGAATCGTTCGGGTGTGATACCGATAGGCTTTACCCAACGCACAAAAATTTCTCCGGTGGCGGTGGCCGTGCGTTCTACGCTCACATTGGTAATCAGCGGCGCATTGGTTTGAACCGTTACGCAAACTTCTTGCGAAGCAATGCTTTCGCCGCCTTTCGGTTCGGGGAAGGTAGCAAAAATGCGGTAGCAGTAGGTAATCCCGGGTTGCATACCGCGCCCGTTGTTGTTGTCTATAAAACGACCTGTGGCAGGGTCTATTCTGCCGATGAGTTCATAGCCTGCCGATGCGGGGATGCCTGTTTCACACTGCCCCGGATTCCAGCCCGAAGTGCCTATGCGCCTGTAAACCAGCATATTGTTGGCATTGGGGCAGGTATAATTAGCCCAAGTGAGTGTAACGCTGCGGGTTTCGGGATTATACACCGCTTGCTGCAAATTGGGTGGCGGCCCTATCACGCGGATGCGATAGGTCAGATAGTCGGCCAATTGGTTGCGAATGGGGTTAGGGAAATCACGCGTAATGAAGGTGGCTACATACGGCTGTCGG
This sequence comes from Rhodoflexus caldus, assembly GCF_021206925.1. Lineage (NCBI taxonomy): Bacteria > Pseudomonadati > Bacteroidota > Cytophagia > Cytophagales > Thermoflexibacteraceae > Rhodoflexus > Rhodoflexus caldus. The sequence continues at coordinate 116,602 of NZ_JAJPRF010000001.1, forward strand.
CTGACATCGTTGCAAGTTGTTTGCCAGCGAAAAATGCTGCGGGCAGTACCTGCGGGCGGCTGCGAACGGATACTGTCCAAAGTGGCGCGGTTACTCGGTGCGGTAAGGTTGAACAGTTGCCCCGTGCCAAATATTGCCACGCCGTGGCGGTCAGCATCGGTGGCAACAATTAGGTCTTGCACCAGTGCTCCGGCAACTACGCAAGTATCTTTTGTGCGATTGGTAAATAATGGCGGACGGTTTACGCACTCGCGCACCAGAATCTGCATATCGCGGTTTACCGAGCCGATACGGATACCGTTGCGCCATTCATCTACAAAAAACGCTACGTTATATTCGCCCGGTTGAAGCGGTGCATCCCAAACCAAATCGCCTGTGACGGGGTCTAAGGTCAGGGTAGCAGGTTGATTGCCTGCTTCGGTAGTTGCATTGATACCGGGCACCTGATTCAGCGGATAATAAATATCTACGTTTTGGTTCAGGCTTTTTTTGGAAATGGTAAAACGGTACGACAAACTGTCGCCGTCGGGGTCAAAAGCACCGGGGTTGTGTTTGAAGCGGCGGCGCGTACATGCCAGAAAGTCCACCGGCGGGTTGGTCAAAATGGGTGAGGAATTTAGCCCCAAAAAAGGCGAAATCAGGAAAGTGGACTGAATGGCAAAAGATGTATTCACCGAATTGGGAATATTTACCACGCCCGCATTTCGGTTGCGGATAACCACACCCACGTTAAACTCGCCCGGCCCTGCAAAAGTATAGGTGGTGCGGTAAATATTTTCAGTCGTCAGGTTGCCCACAGAGCGAAAAGCCGTACGGCGTATCAGGCGCGAGGGTGAACCATCGCCAAAGAAAATTTCTATTTCCTCATCGGGCGGCACCCCTTCGTCGTCTGTATAAATAGTTACGGTAAACTCATAGGTGAGTGAGGTTCCGGGCAGTCTGCGGGCAATTAAATCCCCTGCCCGAATGTGTGTAGCATATACCGTCTGCGAAAAAGCCAACAGCAGCCATGCAAAACAGAATAAGGCAATGTGCCTGAAATATTTCATCATCTGATTTTCGGTTTAATGCAAATCCGCTACAAGGAGTTTTGTACAGGATAGGCTGATACAATATGTTCTAATTTAACCACTTGGTTGCGCAAAACAAAGTCTGCCATGACTAAGGCTGCCATTGCCTCAACAATGGGTACTGCACGAGGTACTACGCAAGGGTCGTGCCTGCCTTTTCCCGATACAACGACTTGTTCTCCGCTTTGGTTAATGCTTTCTTGGTCTTGCATGATGGTAGCTACGGGTTTGAAAGCTACGCGGAAGTAAATATCTTCTCCGTTGCTGATGCCGCCCTGTATGCCGCCCGAATGATTGCTGCGAGTGCGCACCTGACCTTTTTCATCTGTATAAAAAACATCGTTGTGTTGCGAGCCAAGCATTGCCACCCCATCAAAGCCGCTGCCGTACTCAAACCCTTTCACAGCGTTGATACTCAACATGGCTTTGCCGAGTTCGGCATGTAATTTATCAAATACAGGCTCTCCCAAACCGGCAGGCGCACCTTTGATTACGCAACTGACTACGCCTCCGATGGTGTCACGGTTTTTGCGAACCTCATCTATCAGGGCAATCATTTGTTCGGCCATCGCCGAGTCGGGACAACGGACGATGTTGCTTTCAATGGCAGCCTCCGAAAGGTCAAGTTGCAGGTAACTTTTATCAAGTTTCAGTGCGCCTACCTGCGATACGTAGGCTGCTATGCGAATACCCAAATGATTCAGAAATAGTTTTGCAACAGCGCCGGCGGCTACTCTGGCCAGTGTTTCGCGTGCCGAACTGCGCCCCCCGCCCCGATAGTCGCGAGTGCCGTATTTGGTTTGCCAAGTGTAATCGGCATGGGAAGGGCGGTATTTATCTGCAATATGCGAATAATCTTTGCTGCGTTGGTCTTCGTTCCAAACGGCTAAGGTGATGGGCGTTCCTTGCGTGTACCCCTCAAAAATGCCGGAGAGGACTTTTACTTCGTCGCCTTCTTGCCGCTGGGTAGTAATTTTGGACTGCCCGGGGCGACGGCGGTACATTTCCCGCTGTATAAAATCCAAATCAAAAGGGATACCCGCCGGACAGCCGTCTATCACCACACCCACTGCCGTGCCGTGCGATTCTCCGAAAGTAGTAATGCGGAATATTTTTCCGAAAGTATTGCTCATTTGCCAAACTGATTTCAAACAAAGATATAATCAAGTTTTGGCTTTGGCGTATAAATGGCTTACTTTTGCGCTGCATTTTAGCGTCGCAATTATTATTTCACTATAAAACAGCCTTTTACCATGAATAAAGCTGATATCGAAAAGCGCCTGCACGAGCTCAATGTGAAGCAGAGCAACATCATGAGCCAGAAAAAACAAAACCGCAACATGGACGAGCTGAAAGCCGTTCGCGAAGAGATGGACAGCCTGAAAAAACAATTAAAGGCTTAATTGGCACAGTCGGGTAATTGTGCCCGACTTTTTCACTTGCCTGAACCAACAAGCGACCCCGTAAGTTGCTCATTCCCAATACCTGAATTTTACATCTCAAAACATATTTCAATTATGTCTATTTCTGCATCAGACGTAAACAAATTACGCCAAATGACCGGCGCGGGCATGATGGATTGCAAAAAAGCCCTGACCGAAGCAAACGGCGACTTTGAAGCTGCGATTGATATTTTGCGCAAAAAAGGCCAGAAAGTGGCTGCTTCACGTGCAGACCGTCAGTCTTCTGAAGGTTCTGTATTCCTGCGCACCAGCGCCGACAACAAAGAAGGTTTTGCTATCTCTCTGAACTGCGAAACCGACTTCGTAGCTAAAAACGAAGACTTCGTAGCCATGGGCAACAAAGTAGCTGATATGGTAGCTGCTCATAAGCCTGCCGACATTGCAGCCATCAATGCCATGAAAATGGAAGACGGCCGCACCCTTGCCGAGCACCTGACCGACATGATGGGTAAAATCGGTGAGAAAATTGAAGTTGTAAACTATGCGCACGTTAAAGGTGAGCGCGTGGTAACTTACATCCACACAGGCGCTAAAGTAGGCGTGTTGGTAGCTATGAGCTCTGCATCAGAAGCTGCTGAGGCTGCCGGTAAAGACGTTGCCATGCAAATCGCCGCTATGCGCCCGCTGGCACTGAACCGCGAAGGTGTAGATGCTGCCGTTATTGAGCGTGAAATTGAAATCGGTAAAGAACAGGCTCGTGCAGAAGGCAAACCTGAAAACATGCTGGAAAAAATTGCAATGGGCAAGCTGAACAAATTCTACAAAGAGAATACCCTGCTCGAGCAGGACTTTGTAAAAGACAACAGCAAAAACATCAGCCAGTATTTGGACAGCGTTGAAAAAGGTCTGACCGTAACCGACTTCAAGCGCATCAGTATTGTAGGCTAATTTTGCCGAAAGTCAAACCTCATAAACAAATACCCCGAAGATGCATTTCAATCTTCGGGGTTATTTTTTTGCACGCAACCGCACGCATATGAGTAAGTTGGTCATTATACAAACAAACCTGACAGGCATCTAAGAGCTGATAGGTTTAAACATTTGTTTTTCAGCAATTTACACAAAAAATTTTTTTCGCAAGCCACTCGCACTTAATATATAAGCACGCAGATTAGGGCACGGATGGTCGCTGATTTAGGTACTCATACGAACAAATTCACGTCATCCGCAAAAAAAGAGTGTAAAAATTTGCTTGCTTACTCAAACAGCGGCAGCGTATCAACCGCAATACCTATTTTTTAGGTGCTAATACTTCATCAATCAGACCGTAGGCTTTGGCCTCTTCCGACATCATCCAGTAGTCGCGGTCAGAATCATTCCAGATTTTCTCGTAGGGTTGTCCGCTGTGTTTAGAGATGATTTCGTAGAGTTCCTTTTTAATCTTTTGAATCTCACGGTGAGTGATTTCAATATCGGAGGCCTGTCCTTGTGCGCCGCCCAGTGGCTGGTGAATCATTACGCGGGCGTGGGGTAAGCCCGAACGCTTGCCTGCCGCACCTGCACAAAGCAACACGGCACCCATGGATGCCGCCAGCCCCGTACAAACCGTAGCTACATCGGGTGTTACTATCTGCATGGTATCGTAAATAGCAAGGCCTGCATACACCGAACCGCCCGGGCTGTTGATGTACATAATAACATCTTTGGAGGGGTCGGTAGATTGCAGAAAGAGCAACTGCGCTACTACTACGTTGGCTACTTGGTCATCTATGGGAACTCCAAGGAAGATAATCCTGTCTTTCATCAGGCGCGAAAAAACGTCCATCTGAATCAGGTTCATGGGGCGCTCTTCCATAATGTAAGGAGTAAAATTGGTGATTGAGGTATCTATGTACTTATCAACCACCATGCTGCTGATGCCTTGTCCCTTAACAGCATATTTGCGAAATTCCTGTGAATAATTCATGCTTCAAATTTGATTTAGAAGTTTGGATTCCGTTCAAATGTAACGAAAATTAATCCAAAACCGCAAGGCTGACAAAATGGCTGTTTAGCGCTGTCCCTGCCTCAATTGCTCCAATTCTTTCATCAATTGGGCTCTTTCTTTGTCCTTTTTTACCTGTTCGTCAATATCGCGGAGGTAAATGACAAACTCGTCGGCATTGAGCTGATGAACGGTCATTTCGGCCATAAACACTGAGCGGTCTTTGCGCGTGATTTCCTGTATGTATGTTTCGCCCGATTTGAGCGTTGCAGGATTCAACTGCTTGGCAAAGCGGACGATGTTAGTGCCTAACAGCGCCTCGCGCGAGTAGCCGGTCATGTGGCAGAGGTTGTTGTTCATTTTCAGGATGTACCAATCGGCATCTACTTGCACAATGGCATCGGGCAGGCTTTCAATGATTTGCTCGAGCGATTCGGAAGAAGATTTGGCCATTTCCATATTGCGTGCCGATTGTTCCTGAGTGGAGAGCAACTCTTCCAAATTCTGGCGCATTTCTTCTTCCTGTACGCGCAGTTGCTCGGAGATGCTTTGCGACTCTTGCAGCAACCGCTGGGTGCGCTCGGCTACGAAAGTGGCGGCCAATGTGGAGGCAATATTCTCGGCAACGCGCTTCAAAAATTCCACACGATAGGTCGGTAAAACAGAAAATGAGGCTAACTCGATAACGCCGTACACCTCGTCGTTGAAAATCAGGGGAACGGCTACGATGTTTTTCGGGTTGGCATCGCCAAGGCCGGAACCTATCTCGATGTAGTTTTGAGGGATTTCGGTAATGAATAGGGTGTCTTTTTCAGCCCAAGCTTGGCCAATCAGTCCTTCTCCCCATCGCACGGTTTTGTTGCGCACTCTTTGGCGATTCCATGCAAAGGTTGCCATCAGTTCCATTTGCGGCTCCTGACTTTGCTGGTCTATCACAAAGAAGCAACCTTGATTGGCTTCTACATATTTAATGAGTTCGGACAGTACAACCTTGGTCAGGTTAGGTATAGAGTGGTTGTTAGCCCGCAGCAAATCAGCAAATTTGGCAGCACCTTCGTTTGCCCAGTTGCGGCGCGCATCTTCAATGGCCAGTTGTTTGAGGTTGTCGCGCATGGTGAGCAGGCTGTTGCCCAAGACATCATTATCGCCCAATTTACGGTAGCTGATATCGTAATCGCCGTTGCCGATATGTGTGGCAAACTCGCTCAACTTAGAAAGCCCGCCAATCAGTTGGTTGATGGCTTTCCCTATTTCTCCTATTTCATCGTTGGAAATAGTGGTAACAGGCGGGGGAATTTCGCCAATACTCAGGGTGCTCAATGCGCTTTTTATCTCGCGGATGGGTTTTATAATCTGACGGGAGGAGTACTGCCAAATAGAAATTGCAACAACAACTACGAATATGGCTGCAACCAATTCAAGCGACTTCTCGGATTGCAGATATCCCATAAAATTGCTGCGCACTTCGTTGCGGGCTACTTTTTCCTGTACGATTAGTCGGTCTAACCGTTGTGTGAGGTCGTTGGCCAGCGGTACGATTTTAGAGTTAAACAGGGTTTCCGATTCAAATCGTTTGATGGGGTCTTCGTAGTCGGTATCTGCATTGAGTGTTTGCATCACTACTTTTTGATTAGTAAAAAGTGTATCCACCCTTCGCATAATACCCTCCAGCAATTGCGATTTGTCAATCTGGCCGCTTTTTTCCAGATTATCGCTTATTTGTTTGAGTTCTATTTGCAGGCTTGTGAAATCATCGCTATGTATTTTGCGCAAAGTAAGTTTGCTCCCAATGTCTTTTTCGCGATAAATCCAGTCGCCGGTATATAGTTGCGACTTGATAACCAACGTGCGCAACTCTGTCAGTTGCAGCATGGCGCGGTCTTTCGTAATGTAATCCTTAGTGATGCTGTTAAGTATCTGCTGCGAAAAAGTATAGGTAGCGATTGCATTCACCAAGAAGATGAATGCAATCAGTAAAAGTCCCGCAGCAATTTTCAGTTGGACGCTGAAGAATGATTTATTCATAGATACCGCTCGTATGTCCCCCCTAAATTACACTTTTCAGGACATTTTCAATAACTCATATCGGAAAAGGCAGAAATGCCAGCAGTTGCTCATCCCAATTGCTCCTGTTGCCCCATTTGGAGGCGCGGTGATATTCGGGTGAGGGATGATAGATATATAAGCACGTGCCGCCTTTGATGGTTGAAATAATATCTTCTGCCAAATGCTCCGGAATGGCGGGGCAACCTTGGCTGCGCCCGATACGCCCCATTTTGGCGATGTGTGCTTCGCTTACGTAGTCGGCTGCGTGCATAACTACCGCGCGTTTGCGGGCATTGCTGTTAAATTCGCCCTCCTGCCCGTCTAAGTAAAGAGAAAGGCCGTGTTTTCCCTGATAGGTTTCACCTGTAATATAGAAGCCCAAACTGCTTTGATAAGAGCCTTCTTTGTTGGAAAACTTTTCGGCATAGTGCAGGCCGCTGTTTACTCCGTGTGCCACTAATGAATGGAACAGCACTCGCTGGGCGGCCAAATCAATCACCCAAAGGCGCGGCTGATGAGAAGGCAGCGAAAAGTCTATTACGGTCAATAAGGTTTTCCCCGATAATTTGTTGAGTTGCTTGAACTGCAAGTACCCAACCAGTGCTTTTCTGAATGCATCCGGATGCATTCCCTGACGGGCAAGGCCAAGTTTATCATACATAAACTGCACAGCCTGTTCCATTGGCACAATTACATGCCGCCATGATGAAAGAATGCGTGGGGTAGCATTTGCGGTGGAAGTAGTGCTAAGGCTAAAAAATACACATGCTGCGAGCAGCGCCAAATACTTGCGTACCATAGGATATTGTGTTGGTTAGAAATACTTGATTGCCTGTAATTTAACAGCAGAGTAAGTGTATTATTGCTAACCAACTTTTTTGAGAGAGAAATGTTTGCGTAAGATTCACTTTCGTTTTAACAAAAAAGCTGTGTAAAAAATGCTGTTACATAGGGTTAATTCGTGTTAAAACCCTAAAAAAAGGTCAAAAAAATATTGGTTAGATGCAACAAATGCTTATCGGGGACAAAAACTAACCATGTAAAGTTTATTGATGATAATGTAAGCCGTTGCACGGCTTTCGCTTTGGTTGCAATCTTGTTGTAATTTTGGGCATGGATTCAACTGTTGCCAAACAAGTCGCCGCCATGCTGCTGGAAGCCGGCGCTGTCAAACTCAGCCCGCAAGAACCTTTCACTTGGGCATCGGGCTGGAAGTCGCCTATTTACTGCGACAATCGCCTGACATTATCATTTCCGGCTATTCGCACCTATATCAAGCATGCACTTGCCGATGCGGCGCGCACCTATTTCCCTGAAAAAGAGGCTATTGCAGGCGTAGCAACGGCGGGTGTGCCACAAGGGGCGCTTCTGGCCGACTTGCTCAATCTGCCTTTTTTATATGTCCGCCCCAAACCCAAAGACCATGGTCTGGAAAATCTGATTGAAGGCAAAATCATTCCAAATGCCAAAGTACTTTTGGTGGAAGACCTCATCTCTACGGGAGGCAGCAGCTTGAAAGCAGTGCAGGCCGTTCGCTCGGTAGGTATGCAGGCCTATGGGATGCTGGCAACTTTCAGCTACGATTTTGACATTGCCCGCCAAAACTTTGAACAAGCAGGCGTGCCACTCCATGTGCTTTGCACCTACCCTACCCTGCTTATAGAGGCGGTTGCCAAAGATTTTATCGGTGAAGAAGATATGGCATCGTTGCAGGAGTGGCGCAAAGCTCCCGATGCGTGGCAGGCATCATAAAAAACGCGCTTTCAACTCAGGGGTAGGCATACGGCAGGCATCACGCTTGCCAAACCATCGGTAGCGGTTGGCAGCAATCCATCGGTAAATACCGTCGCGCAGCAGTGGCGGGATGATGATGGCTCCGTATGCCAACCGCCACATACCGCCCAATTCGCGGACTACTTCCAGCGCTGCCCGTGAGCGGGTATAAGTGCGTCCTTTGCTATAAAAAACAAACGTGTCAAAATCGGCGGTATCCATACCAAACCGCATGAGTATTTGTTGCCCCGTTTCCGATTGCAGAGAAGCAAATTTCAGCCGATTCCGATGGTCTGCGTCTATCAGAAAATTAACAATACCGTTGCATAAGTTGCAAACCCCGTCAAACAAAACGACCGATTCCGACTCCCAATGATACATGATGGCTGTGTTACCTGAATCAGAAACAAAACTACGGCCTGATTGTTACAAATTGCTTATTGATAGCCTTTGGCTTGTAAATGAAAAAGTTCGGCATATTTGCCGTTGAGTTGCAGCAGTTCCTCGTGCGTACCTATTTCTTTGAGTTCGCCCTTTTCTAAATACAAAATCCGGTCTGCCATACGCACAGTGGAAAATCGGTGCGAAATCAGTACGGCGGCCTTACCTTGCATCAGTTCGGAAAAACGCACAAAAACTTCGTGCTCGGCGCGTGCATCCAATGCGGCGGTAGGCTCATCCAGAATGAGCAGTTGCGCTTTGCGCATATAGGCACGGGCAATGGCGATTTTCTGCCACTCGCCGCCCGAAAGGTCGGTACCTTCCGAAAATCGCTTGCCCAGCATCTGTTGGTAGCGCAGCGGCAGGCGTTCTATCAGAGGCTCTGCCAGACTCTTACGGGCGGCATCAGCAATTTGCGGTTCATTTTCGCGGTCGTTAATACTGCCAATGGCGATATTTTCGGCAGCAGTCATGGAGTAGCGCACAAAATCCTGAAAAATAACGCCGATATTTTCGCGCAAATCAGTCAGGTCGTAGTCGCGCAGGTCTTTGCCGTCCAAGAGGATGCACCCTTCGGTAGGGTCGTAGAGTCGCGCCAGCAGTTTGACAAGCGTCGTTTTTCCGGCACCGTTTTCGCCCACTAATGCTATTTTTTCGCCCGGACGCAGGGCAAAGGACACATGGCGAATTGCCCACTTTTCGCTGCCCGGATAGCGAAAACCTACATTTTCAAATACAAAACCCGATTGCAACGGCTGATTGACCCGAAGCGCATTTTCAGGCGCTTTAATTTGTGGCTGAATGTCAAAAAACTCAAAATAATCCTGTAAATACATGGCTTGCGACGCAATACTCGTCAGCCGATTCATTTGCTCCTGTAACAATTCGCGAAGCCTCAGAAATGAACCCGCCAGAAAAGTCAGTTGCCCGATGCTGATAGCTCCTTGCACGGCTTGCCATAAAATCATCCCATAAGCACCGTAGTAGGCCAATGTGCCCAAAAGAAAAAACAGGGCGCCCAAAATGGAAGTGCGTACGCTCAGCTTCGCACTGTGTTGATAAAAGATTTTGGAAAGCTCGTCGTAGCGGGCAATCAGAAAATCGGAAAGATTGAAAATTTTAACCTCTTTGGCAGTCTGGTCGCTTGCACCCACATAGCGGATATAATCCAATTGTCGGCGTTGAGGTGTCCACCAACTGTAAAGGCTGTAGCGTTTGCGGTTGAAATAGGTTTCGCCAATGAAAGAAGGCAGCACCGCCACTACCAGAATGACAATCAGCCAAGGACTAAATGCAACTACGCCAACCGCCAGCGAAATAAGGCTGATGAATCCTTGCGCTTGCAAAAGCAACTCGGAGAGCAATGCTGTGCGCACATTGGTTTGCTGGCGGGCTTTTTCTAATTTATCGTAAAAAACAGGCTCTTCAAAGTGATATAAGTCCAGCAGGGCTGCGTGGCGCATCAGTTCTATTGTGCTTTGGTTGGTAAAAAGCATTCCCAGCAGCGTATCGGCCAGCCCTACGGCACGCCGCAACATATCGCTCGTAATGGCAATTGCCAACTCTATGCCCACCCAGCGCCACAGTTGCTGTGTATTTGAGTGGTCAGCATTGCTCAATGCAATTACTTCGTCTATGATTTCTTTGGCCACATAGAGCATTGCCAGTGGCGAAAGCGATAAAAGCAGGCGGATAGCAATATTAATAGTTGTGTAAGTCGGGCTGGTGCGCCAAATGAGCCGCAGCAAGCGCGGTACAAATTTCAGCGATTGCAGTTGTTTGCGGGTTTCGGCAGGTTTACCGGCATTATAATCATAAGAACTGCCTTCCAGCCACCAACGCAGTGCTCGGGCTATTCCGTCAGAAAAAAATTTTAAGTTCATGTTGTGGTTGATAAAATCTGATTATCAATCAGTTTGGCATTACCGGCACATTATTCCGCTCAATAACGGGTCAATTTATGCAAAAAAATATGGGCAAAGGTATTGCAAGTAAAAAATGAGCTTTATACTTTTGCATCACAATTGACAGTTACTCCTCCTTAGCTCAGCTGGTTAGAGCACATGACTGTTAATCATGGGGTCCTAGGTTCAAGCCCTAGAGGGGGAGCAAAAACCTCAAAAACCACCGCCAAACGCAACAGAACAGCGTTTGGCGGTTTTGTTTTGGTACACACTGAAAGGAAATCGGTACACACACGTTACAAGACCCTTAACCAATCGTTTACGTCCTTGAACGTTCCTAAAATTTTGCGACAATCTGCGTGCTTCATTACGTATTCTGTCCGCTCAACTGCATAAAAACCGCACAAAATCTTAAATTGCTTGAAAAGACTTTTGTATGCGGACAATCTTTGCTATTTTTTGCCTGCTGGCGGTTGTGGAACTCAACGCCCGCCAGTCTGCCATGACAAGCCATGAAATTGCACCTTTCAGCGAAGTAGTTTTCAGCGTCGGCAATTTGAGCCGTACCGAACGTTTTTATACAGATGTTTTAAAATGGCAGGTTGTCCATCGCGGCAACACCGACCGAAGTGTGCTGCAAGCATGGCGATTGCCCGCGTCTGCCACTGCCCGCGAGGTAGTGCTGGCTTCACCCGATAAGCCCGAAAACGGTCGGCTGCGGCTCATTGAGTTTGAAGGCATACCGAAGGCATACATCCGCCCGGGCGGCAAAATCTGGGACACGGGCGGCATCTACGACATAGACCTGCGCTGTGCCAATATCCACGCCCTCTACGACACCCTGCGCGAACACGGCTGGCACGGGCTTAGCAACCCCATCCGCTACAAAATGGGGCCTTTTGAGGTGTGGGAACTGCTCATCAAAGGACACGACGATATTGTGATTGCCTTTATTGAGCGCATTCAGCCGCCGCTGCCCGAACCGCCGCCGCGCAATTGGGCTTTCGGCAATATCATCAATTCCGCACAAATTGTTAAAAATTACGACCAAGCAAAAGATTTTTACATCAACAAACTTGGCTTTGTGCAAATTTTAGAAACAACCATCCGCAATGAACAGCCCGGGGAAAACATCCTTAGCCTGCCCTACAATTTGAGCACGCAAGTAGCCGCCAAACTGCTGCTCTTTTCGCCCAACGGCAAAAGCGAAGGCATGATGGAACTGCTGGCAATGGACGGAGCAACGGGCGAAGATTTCAGCAAAAATGCCGTTCCTCCCAACCGCGGCGTGCTGATGTGTCGCTATCCGGTCAAAAATTTGAATGCCTATTACGAAAAAATCCTAAAAAACGGCGTTCAACCCGTTGTCAGCCTTCAAAAGGTAAGTTGGGGCGGCATTGGCGAGGTGCGCATGTTTGCCGTGCAGTCGCCCGAAGGGGCATGGATTGAGTTTTTTGAAGCCCTCTAAGTTGTATGCAACGGCAAAAATGGCTGCTTTTCGGGTTTTTATTGCCGATAATTTTAACCGTTGCCCATGTTCGGGCATCGGAACTGCCCGTAACACACCTGACGGCAGACCAACACGAGCGGCAAACAGTGGCTTATCAACGGCTAAGCCCCGAACAATTTGCCAGCAAACAAACCCTTGTTACTGCAAAAGCATCTGATAATCAACGGTATTACTTCGGTTTTACTCTGAAAAACGATTCGGGCAGCCCGCAGTGGCTGGCGTTGGATGTCGGGCGGTGGGGGCAAATAACAGCCCTTGTGCAACGCGGCAACCGGTGGCAGCAGTTGCAAAGTGGCGGCGAACTGCCCATGTCGCAACGCAGTTTTGCCCACTACTACCCGCTGATAGCCCTTTCGCTGGCGGCAGGCGAACAAGCCGAAGTGCTGGTGGCAGCAGGCGGAAAGTTCAGCTATTTTGTGCCGCAGCAGCCCCAAATCAGTTTGCTGACCCGCGCCGCGTTCCATGCCGAACAACAACAACGTTGGATAAGTCAGGGCATTTTTTTCGGCGTTATTTTGGTGATGGCAATTTATAACTTCCTGATTTACACCATCGTGCGCGACATCAGCTACCTTTGGTTTGTGCTTTCGCTAATAGGTGTGGGCGTGTATTTTGCCTTTTTCTACGGCTTTACGATAGAGTTCATTTGGCAGGAAAGCCCCCTTTGGGATTTGCACAGTTTTGCCTTTGTGCTGTCGTTTACGGGTCTGGCGCGGCTGCTTTTTACGCAAAGCTACCTGCATACAGCCGAAGAGTTACCGCTGATTAACAGGCTGTTGTACCTTTTGGCAGCCCTCTACCTGATTCCGCTGACGCTGGCAACGGTCAGCCTGAGCGGCGGCAGTGACTGGGTGGCGGAATTGATTCAAATCATCGGGTTGCTGGGAACTGCCGTGCTGCTCATGATGCTGCTGGCGGGCATTGCAGGCTACCGCAAAGGCTACAAACCCGCACTGTTTTTCATCATTGCCAATGCTTTGTTCATCGTAGGGGCAATTTTGTTCATTTTTCGGGAAACAGGCTGGTGGAGTGATAATTTTTTCACGCGCTATGTCGCTCAAATCGGCATTATTGCGCAAGTAATCATCTTTTCTTTGGGTTTGGCATATCGGCTCAACCGCGCACAGTTGGAGCTTGCCAACGAAAAATTAGCCAAAGAGCGTTTGGCTGCCGAACAGGCGCGGGAAAAATCGGCACTTATTGCCCGGCAAAAGCAAGCCTTGGAGCGCGAAGTAGCCGAACGCACGGCAGATTTGCGCCAAAAAACGGCAGACTTGGAAGAAGCCTTGCAGCGCATTTCCGATTCGGAACATCACTTGCGCGAGCTCAACCGCGTAAAAGACAAGTTGTTTTCCATCATTTCCCACGATTTGCGCAGCCCCGTAGTAACGCTGGATTCGTTCCTGAACCTCATCAGCCGCCACGCCGAACGGCTCAGCCCCGAAGAGATGCGCAAACTTTCCGTAAAAACACGGCAGGCGCTTAGTAATTTGTCATTTTTGCTGGAAAATTTACTGCATTGGTCTAAAACACAGATGGCACATTACGCCGTGCAGCGTGAACGGCTGGACATCGGCGACCTGATAGAAAAAAACCTGCTGCTGTTTGACTACCGGTTTGAGGAAAAAAACATAGACCTCTACCGCCGCATGGTGCAGCCTTCGGAAGCCGCAGCCGACCGCGCCATGACCGACATTGTATTGCGCAACCTCATCAGCAATGCACTCAAATTTACGCCCGAAGGCGGAGCAATCACCGTAGAAACTTTTTTAAACACTGAAAATCAGTTGGTTATTCGCATATCGGACACGGGCAAAGGCTTTTCCGATGCGCAATTGCGCTCAGTGCTGCAAGGCAACAAACCCGAACCCGAACGCGGCACGGCAGGCGAAAAAGGAACGGGGCTGGGGCTGATGTTGGCGCGGGAATTTGTAGCGGCTAACGGCGGCAGCATCAGTTTTTCCAACCTGCCCAAAGGCGGGGCAATGGTAGAGGTGCGCCTGCCTTATGAGCCGTAATGTGCGGCAATTTTTTCTACAATCTGCGCCACGGCAGGGCAAACAGCTGCATTGCGGGTTGTTAAATCCAAAATTTGGTGCATCCGTTTACGGTCGGTGTGCGGGTATTCGCGGCAGGCAGTCGGGCGGTGCGCATAAACGGTGCAATAGTTGTCAGCATCCAAAAACGGACAAGGTGCAGTGCGCAGCACATAGTCGCCGTCTTCGTCAATTGCGAGGTATTGCTCAATGAGTTCGGAAGGCTTCATGCGCAGATGTTTTGCCAGCCGCTCAATATCGGCAGGGCGAAAAATCGGGCTGGTGGTTTTGCAGCAGTTGGCGCAGGTCAGGCAATCGGTATAGGCAAAAACTTCATCGTGGAAACGCTGAAACTGACGGTCTAAGTCTTTGGGCTTCAATCGTTTGAGTTTTTGCAGGATGGAAGTATCGGGCGTTTGCATCGCAATTGATTGTTAAGTATGCAATCAAATTAAATTTTACCGCAGAGAACGCAAAGGTTCAATCGCAAAGTAGGCAGAGAAAATAATCGTTAAAAAAGCACTTAGCGGGCTTGGCTTAAAACTTAGCTGACTTGGCGGTTGAAAATTTAAACTGCGCTTTTAGATTGCTCAGTTACTTACATTACCTTCACGAAAGTGCGGTACTCACCCGGCGACATCCCCGTTTTTTGTTTGAAAATGCGGGTAAAATGTTGCGGATAGCGAAATCCCAATTCGTAGGCAACTTGGCTGACCGACTTATTCGGGTCAAATATCTTTTCTTTGGCAAGATTAATCAGTTTTTCCTGAATGTGCGCCATTGCCGACTGCCCGGTTTCTTTTTTGATGAGGTCGCCGAAGTAATTGGCTGAAAGATTCAGCGCCGAAGCAAAGTAAGCCACGGAAGGCAAGCCGACCGTCTGCGGTTTATCCGATTGGAAATAATCGTCTAATAAAGCCTCAAATCGCGTCAAAATGCTCTTATTGGGTACTTCGCGGGTAATAAACTGGCGGTCGTAGAAGCGCGTACAGTAGTCTAAAAGCAGTTCAATATTTGCCGAAATCAGGCGGCGGCTGTGCTTGTCAATGGCATGTTCCAACTCATATTGAATTTTGGCAAAGCAATCCAATACGATTTTCCGTTCCCGTTCCGAAATGTGCAGCGCTTCGTATGAGTGATAACCGAAAAAGTTGTATTCCTTCATGCGCCGGGCAAGCGATGTACCGGGCAACAAATCGGGGTGAAAAACAAGCGCATAGCCCTTCGGTTGATAGATTTCGCCGTTGTCTGCGATGCCTGCCGTTTGCCCGGGCGCAATAAACACCAAAGTTCCTTCCTGATAATCATAGGTTTGCCGTCCGTAAATCAAATCGCCGCACTTGACCTCTTTCAGAAACACCGCATAAAACCCAAACTGCATTTGTGAACCCTGCCTTGGGGCTGCCTTAGACAAATCCACTACGCTTACCAGCGGGTGCAGGGTTTCGTTGTTGTTAAAAACGTTGTACTGATGTACGGTTTCAAATTTTCGCAACATGGCTGCCGTTGGTCAGGTGATGATACGCCAATTTAAGCAATGCAGACAGCCGACGAAAGCCGACTGTAAAAATGGTAGTACAATCCGTAATTTATGCACAAAAACACGCCGCAAATAATGGCATCTTTGCAAAACCATTATCAACACAATTTATGAAGAACGTATGGCTGCTGATGAGTTGCCTTTGGATAGGCGCAATCGGTATGGCTTCGGCGCAGTCCCGCAGCGAAGAACAATACCTGACAAACCTTTCCCGCACCAAATGGCGCTGGATGGCAAACAAACAAACCGATTCCTTAGAACGGCTTTTTCATGAAAAGTCCATGTTTGTACACATGGGCGGCAACATGGACAAGACGCAGGAACTCAGCGTTATCAAAGAAGGCAGAATTTGGTACAAACAGGCAGAAGTGTATTCCGTTTCGGTCAGGATGGCGGGCGGCACAGCCATCGTGTTGAGCGATATAGACTTGGTGGCAGTGGTAGGCGGCAATGAGGTGGTCAATCCTTTTACGGTTACGGAAGTTTTTGTCAAAGAAAAAGGGCAATGGAAATTGGGTTCGCTGACTTTTTCGCGCCTTTCGCGCCCCGTCCGAATGAGTCATCAGGCACTTGATATTAATACGTTCCTGAGCATCAGAGAGCAAGGCAGCTTTGCCGTAGGGGGCGGCATCAGCAAAAACCCCGGCACGTTTAACCCCTACCAACCCACACCCGAAGGGCAAACCTATCGCGGCGACCATGCCTACGTATTTTACCAGATACCTGCCAACGCACGGCGCTACCCGTTGGTGATGTGGCATGGCTTCGGGCAATCGTCCAAAACATGGGAAACCACACCCGACGGCAGAGAAGGCTTCCAAAATATTTTCCTGCGGCGGCGTTTCCCCGTTTACCTGATTGACCAACCCCGCCGCGGCAAAGCCGCAAGAGGCATGGCACAGGCTACGGTCAGCCCTATACCCGAAGAACAACAAGTTTTCGGCACGTTCCGTTTAGGCATTTGGCCTAATTTCTTTGAGGGCGTACAATTTTCCCGCGATTCGGCTGCTCTGAATCAGTTTTTCCGACAAATAGTCCCCAATATCGGCCCGATTGATATTTCGGTCAACGTCAAAGCCGTTTCCGAACTTTTGAACAAAACAGGGGCTGCCGTTTTGGTTACACATTCCCATTCGGGCGGTATGGGCTGGCTGACAGCCATTGAAAACCCCAACGTAAAAGGCATTGTGTCCTACGAACCGGGCAGCGGTTTTGTCTTCCCCGAAGGCGAAGTACCCGCACCGATGCCAAGTTCGGCAGGAACGCTGGAAGCCGTAGGCATCCCGATGGCAGACTTTATGAAACTGACGAAAATCCCTATTGTTATCTACTACGGCGATTATATCCCCCAAGAACCCAGCCCCAATCCCGGGCAAGATAATTGGCGCGTTCGGTTGGAAATGGCAAAGAAATGGCGCGACTGCGTCAATCGGTACGGCGGCGATGTTACCGTAGTGCATCTGCCCGAAATCGGCATCAGGGGCAATACGCACTTCCCGTTTTCTGACCTGAACAACGTGCAACTTGCCGATTTGATGTCGCAATGGCTCAATGAAAAAGGATTGGACAAGTAGGATGTTGCCCCGATATATCAAAACCCTGCTTGTTGTCGCCTTATGGATGGTATCCGTTACAGTCGGTTGGGCGCAACCGTTGGATAAGTTGCACCAAAGCATCATCCCGATTGCTGCCTATGCAGCCCAAGGCAATTTACAGGCATTGAAAACCGCTTTGCACAACGGTCTTGACAATGGGCTTACCGTCAATCAGACGAAAGAAATCCTGATTCATTTGTATGCCTACTGTGGTTTTCCACGAAGCATCAGAGGTTTGCAAACACTGATGGAGGTATTGGAAGCACGAAAAGCGCGTGGCATAACAGACCTTGCAGGTGCGGAAGCCTCACCTGTTGCGGTACCAGTCAGCAAGTATGAACGCGGCAGGCAAAATTTGGCAAAATTGACCAACGCATCCCCCGATACGCCACCACGCGATTATGCACTGTTTGCGCCCGTAATAGATACCTTGCTGAAAGAACACCTGTTTGCCGATTTGTTTGACCGCGACGTGCTGACCTACGCCCAGAGGCAGTTAGTAACCGTTTCCGTACTGAGTACCATTGGCAAAGCCGAACCGATGTTGCGCAGCCATTTCAGGATTTGCCTGAACGTAGGCATCAGCCCCGAACAGTTGCGGGAGTTTACGACCCTCATACAGCCTGTTATCGGCAAAAAGGCAGCGCAATCGGTACGCAGCCTGTTGAACGAAGTACTGCAAAATACCCCTTAAATCTGCTGTTTGGCTTCACTCTTAAACCTTGTCAATCATGATAAAATCTGTTGCAAAATCCCTGTTGTTGTGTTGCAGCATTTTCGGGTTTGCTTGTACGCAAAGCACATCGGAAAGCCGCGAATCTGTTTTCCCGAAGGGTGAAAAAATCACCAATAATAACTTCACGGGCACAGCCTACCTGCAAATGCTGATTGAGGCAGACAGCCTGAACCCTACCTCTGTAGGCAGCGTAACTTTTGAACCCGGCGCACGAACCAAGTGGCACAGCCACCCGGGCGGACAAATTCTATTGGCAATAGCGGGCATTGGTTACTATCAGGAAAAGGGTAAGCCCTTGCAAATCCTTCGCAAAGGCGATGCGGTCAAATGCCCGCCCAATGTGTTGCATTGGCACGGCGCAAGCCCCGATTCAGCCTTTATTCAGGTGGCTGTTACCAACACACAAAATGGCAGCACACAGTGGTTTGAGGCTGTAACCGATAAAGAATACAAACAGTAGTTTGCCGTTGGGAATGCGGTTAAATGTAATTTAACTGGTGTTTGAAATAGCTTTCTGCCAGCAGATAAATTTTGCGTTTGTCTGATACGCGGATGCGTTCCGAAAGCACTTTGGCAGGGGCTGCATCCTGTATCTTCTTGAACAGGCGCAGATAATATACGTAGGCCAAGTAAACGCCTAAGCGCGCAGTGCGCGGCAATTGGATAATGCCTTTGTAGGCATCGTCAAAATCTTTCTTGATATCAGCTTCAATGGCACGTTTTACATCGCCGTCAAATCGGTTATAGTCCACACCCGGGAAATACACGCGACCGCGCTCGTAATAGTCGCTCTTCATATCGCGCAGGAAATTGACCTTCTGGAAGGCAGACCCAAGGCTGCAAGCCGCCGGTTTCAATCGCTGATACATGGCCTCGTCGCCATCGCAAAATACACGCAGACACATCAGCCCCACAACTTCGGCAGAGCCGTAAATATATTCGTGGTAGCGGTCGTCGTTGTATTCATGGAAATACAAATCCATTTCCATGCTGTGCAGGAATGCATCAATCAGTTCCCGCTCAATGTTATAGCGATTAACTGCCCACTGGAACGAATGCAATACAGGATTCAGGCTCAATTGCTGCTCAATTGCTGCATAGGTGTCCGCTCGGAATTGGTCAAGCAGCGCTTTTTTATCGTGGCTGTGGAACGTGTCCACAATTTCATCGGCATAGCGAACAAAGCCGTAAATGGCATAAATAGGCTTGTGAAGCACAGGGTCAAACATGCGAATGCCCAATGAAAAGGAAGTGCTGTAACTTTTGGTTACAATTTCGCTGCACTTGAGTGTTGTTTTGGTGAACAAGTCAAACATACCGACGATTTGCGTTGTGTAAAAAGCTGATTAATCGTGTGTTAAACTGTTTACTTGCCTGTTTAGTTTGAAGCAATATAATATTTTTTTGCGAAACTTTATCGCACCGTGCGTTCAACAACTTGTGCAACAACCCTGCCCGAAATGAGCGAAGGCGGCACACCCGGCCCGGGAACAGTCAGTTGCCCCGTATGAAAAAGGTTGCTCACTTTTTTGCTGCGCAATGAGGGTTTGAGGATGGCGGTTTGCGTCAGCGTATTGGCCAATCCGTAAGCATTTCCCTTGAAAGAGTGATACTCGCTTACAAAATCCTGATACGCAAAGGTTTCTTTCACTATCACATGCGGGCGGATTTCCTGACCTGTGCGCTGTTCCAATCGTTCCATAACGATGTGGTAATATTTCTCCCTGATTTCGGGTGTATCGGGCATACCGGGGGCTATCGGAATCAGGAGGAACATATTTTCGCAGCCCTCGGGGGCAATGCTCGGGTCGGTCAGCGAAGGTGCGGAAGCGTAGAACAGCGGACGCTCAGGCCAACGCGGCGTATCGTAAATTTCGGCTGCATGGCGGTTGAAGTCTTCGTCAAAAAACAGGTTGTGATGCAGCAGATTTTTCAGTCGCTTATTGATACCTAAGTAGTACAACAGGCTGGAAGGAGCCATTACGCGGGAGTTCCAGTAGTCGTCCGAATAGCTGCGGAAAGCAGCAGGCAGCAAGGCCGTTTCGCAGTGGTGATAGTCGCCGCTGTTGATGATTACATCGGCGGTGAAGGTGCCGTTATCGGTTACTACGGCCATAATTTTTCCGCCTTTGACCTCCAACTGCCGCACAGGAGTGTTCAATTGAATTTTCACGCCTTTTTCTACGGCAACGGCAGTCATTCCCTCGGCAATTTTGTGCATCCCTCCCATCGGATACCATGTACCCAACTTGATGTCAGCGTAGTTCATCAGGCTGTAAAGGGCAGGAATAGTTTTTGCCGTTCCGCCCAGAAACAGCACGGGAAACTCCATGATTTTAATCAAGCGCTCGTCTTTGAAAAACTTGCGCACATGTGCCGACATGCTTTTGAGCAAATCCAGACGGAAAACTTCCAGCAAAAGGCGCGGGTCGGCAAATTCGGTCAGGGAAAGGCTCGGCTTATAGACAAATTCGTTGATACCGACTTTGTATTTGTAAGCAGCCTGTTTAAGGAACTCGTCTAATTTAGGGCCAACGCCCGGCTCTAATGATTCGCAAAGTTTGCGAAATTCTTGATAGTCGGCAGGTAAATCCACGCGCTCGTTTCCTTCCAGAAATACGCTGTACGAAGGGTCTAAGCGCACCAATTCGTAGTAATCGCTTACTTTTTTGCCAAACCAGCCGAAGTAGGTTTCAAATACATCGGGCATCCAATACCAACTTGGCCCCATGTCAAAGCGGAAGCCGTCTTTTTCCATGATGCGGGCACGTCCGCCGGTTTGGTTGTGCTTTTCCAACAGGGTAACGTCCCAGCCCATATCTGCCAGATGAGTGGCGGCGGAAAGCCCCGAAAACCCCGCACCGATTACTATTGCTTTTTTTGCCATGCAGAAAGAATCAGAATTTGCTTCAAATATACGCTTAACTACAAATCGGCTGCCTTGGTTTGGAAAACGGCAGCAGGCAGTTGAAAATGTATCGGATAAAGCACCGGCTCGCATTATTGCCAATGACGCGGTTTTATACTGACTTTTTACCTCCGAAATCCGAATTCCGAAATGCCAATTCCAATTGCCTGCTTACTTTACCACACCCAACTCACACTTAGCCCACCAAAGAAATTGCGCGGTGCACCCGGGTAGTAGTAGCGCGGCACATTGCCAGTCGCATTGACCAGAATCATGCTTGCATAGCGCTCATCGGTTAGGTTTAGGCAGCCGCCGTACAGGTGTAACGCCAGATGTTCCCAAAATGTGTGCCTGTACCCTACACGGCTGTTCAGCACGCGGTAGGCATCTGATTGCAGGGCGTTATCGTCGCGCATGGGCATTGCACCCACTGCCTGCAAGTTCAGCGAGGCATAGAAGCCGATGTCTGTTTGCAGGTCTAAGCCTGTGGCGAGTACGTGACGCGGCACACCTGTCAGCGGATTGCCCGAATAGTCCGCATCCAAATCTTTGAAATCCTCAAAGCGGTACGGAGAATAGCTGTAATTGGCAAACACCTGTAAAACAGGTTGTTGTCGGCGGCTTTTCAGCAAAGTATATTGCAGCGCTGCCTCTGCGCCCGCATGTAGCGTTCGGCCTGCATTGATGCCCACGAAAGCATCATCGCCGGTGCGGCGCGCCACTAACAGGTTGCGGATATCCATTGTATAGGCCGAAAGGTCATAGTGCAGGTTTTGCCACTCGCCCCGCCAGCCGATTTCGTAGTTCATGCCTGTTTCGGGGCGGATGTCGGGGTTGATTTGTCCGCTCGGGGTGAGCGTTTCTGCCAGTGTCGGCGGTGAAAATCCGTGGCTAATGCTTGCAAAAACTGCCTGTTTATCGGCAAAAGCATGATTCAGCGCAAGGCGCGGGGAAAATATTGCACCAAAGTTGCGGCTGCCCGAAAGGTCGCGGTTGCCGGAGCGGAACAGGTCTGTGTAGTCGTAGTTGGTTTGGTTCAAATTCAGCCCTGCCACCAGCGTTGTGCGTTCTTTCCAGATAATTTCTGCCTGCGTAAAAAGGTTGAGGTAGCGGCGTTGTTCCTCATTGTCGCTGATGATGGCTCCCTGCCTGCCGCCTGCGTTGCGGTAGGTTTGCCATTTGTAAAACTCACCGTAAATCTCCGTGCCCAGTAAGGCCTTGAAAGTCAAGCCATTGCCATTGTCGGCTTTGTATTGCAGTTTACCTCTGCCGCCCGTTGCCTGAGCCGATTCACGCAGAAAATTGAAAGGTCGCGGTTCGTCGTTGGTGCGCTGCTGTATGAACAGGCTGCCCGTCAGTTCCCAGCGTGTACCGAAACGATGCTCTACCGAAGTGCCCGCCAGTGTTTTTTGGTAGGCTTCATAACCGCGCAGCGCAAGCCAGTTGGCAGCAGCAGCGCGTGGATTGTTGCGGAAAGTCGCCTCATCAATTGAACTTGGGATATAGGCTTTTACCTCTATTCGGTTGGCCAGCAAGCTGACGGTCGTGCTTTCGCCCGCATAGAACTGCCCGTGCAGCGAAAGCAGGTTGCGGAAATAGGCGCTGTTTTCGCGGAAGCCGTCGGCTTGCTGATAGCTATGCACTAATCGGATGTTAGCGCGCTCATTACCCGACTGCGCATGGCTTACGATGCGTTGCAGCCCAAAACTGCCTGCCATGTACTCCGTCCCTACTTGCGATTGCTTGAACCCCGACCGCGAAGCACCGAGCAGCAGCGTACCGCCCAGCCCCGCACCATAAACCGATGAAGACGGCCCTTTGATAACTTCTACCCTATCCACAATGCCCAGGTCAATGTCTTCTAATGTGGTTTCACCATCGCCCGTGGTGAGCGGAATATCATTGAAGTAGGCGCGAATTTTATTGGTAGAAAACAACGAACGCGAACCTATTCCCCTGATAATCAATTTATTGGTATTCAGTGTTCCGCTTTGCATCAATACCCCCGGAATGCGGTTCAGTGCGGGGGCAATAATCACGTTGTTGTCGCGCTGCAAATCGCGAAGGCTGAGCACTGCTACTGCCGCCGGCACGCGCAACAGCGGTGCATCGGCTTCCATGCCCGTAATCAGTACTTCGTTGAGCGTAGTGTAGGTAGCTTGCAAGGCAATGGTAAAACTTCCCGTAGCGGCAGGCACGCGCCACAGCAATGTTTCATAGCCTACGTGCGAAAGCCGCAACGTATCACCGGCTTTGATTTCCGCAAGGTTAAAAATACCTTTGTTGTCCGTTGCCGTTTGCTTTTGCCCATATTGCACCGAAACCTGCGGCAAGGGAAGGTTTGTGGCAAGGTCAATTACATAACCCCTGATTTGTGCAGGGGCAGGCAGCGACAATGCCGCTATTACAATCAAACAAAGCAGATATTTGTACGAATCATTAAACATTCCGGCAATTTTAAGGGTTTATTTGACAGACTTTTACAAACAACCTTTAAAATCGGTTTGCAGGTTTTTTTGTTCATTTTTATTTTGCCGACCGTTTTTTACTCCATACCGGTATAGCCCCTCTTGCACAAAAGTCCCGACTATCGGAAAAAAATATGTGTTCAGACAATAGTTAATTTGCTTAATCATTCTTAACTTTTCACCGTTCTTAAATCTTTACTTACTCACAATTGTAATCAGCAATGAAAAAACTTTTCACTCTTCTTTTCACGTGGGGCATACTGCTTGCCTCCCATGCCGTTATGGCACAACGAGGTACCGTACAGGGTACTGTCAAAGATGAAACCGGCGAAATAGCACCGGGCATAAACGTAATTGTTATAGGCACAAGTACGGGAACTGTCGTAAAAGCAGACGGTACTTACATGCTTTCCGTTCCGGCAGGTAATCTGCAATTGCAGTTTTCGGGTATCGGCTACAAAACGGTAGTCCAAAACGTCAGTGTAAAAGACGGCGAAACCGTAACCTTAGATGTTACCATCAATACAGGCACCAGCGTATTGAACGACGTAGTGGTTTCTGCCACCCGCCAGCCTGTTCGCAAAATTGAGGCAACAACGGCAGTAAGTGTATTGAACGCCGATGAACTGCTGAAACAAGTAGCTCCTACCATTGGTGATGCCTTGCGCTTCACGCCGGGTATATTTGTAGCTTCGCAACGCGGACGTGTGCGCGCCAACATCATTATGCGCGGCTTCCCTGAAAACCTCGGCACAGAAGACAAATACACCACCATGCTGATTGACGGTTTACCTGCCTATGCGGGCAGCGGTAACCCTTACGATGTGTATTTCCAGCAGGATTTAAACGTAGAACGCATTGAGGTGGTGCGCGGTGCAGCAGCCACGCTCTTTGGCCGTTCGGCTGCCGCCGGTGTTTACAACATCGTCAGCAAAACAGGCGGCGAAAAAACGCATGGTACCATTGAGCAGATTTTAGCACCCTCTCCTTCCGCTAAGGGTGGCATGATGACCCAAACAGGCATCAACGTAAACGGTGCCATTACGCAAAAACTGCGTTATAACGTAGGCGGCTTCTATCTGAACGACCCCGGCTTCCGTACACAAGCCGGCCCTGACAAAGGCTATCAGTTTCGCGGCAATTTTGATTATTTGTTTGACAAAGGCAGCATCCGCTTGTACGGCACCCTGCGCAGCATGGATTTATTCAACAACGTTGCCGTACCTACCCGTGTGAGCGACCTGAAAATGGACAGCCGCTTTACCAATCGGTTTACCGACTGGGGCGATGTTTGGAATGGTGTAAACTTCACCCGTCCGACGGGCATTACAGCAGCTACCGTGCCTCTTTTCCAAGGCAGCACCGAAACCATCAGCGGCAACCCGAACAACATAGAACAAGTTAATGTCGGCAAAGCCAACGAACGCGGTAACTACGGCGACGTGCGCTCCATCGGTCTGCGTTTTAACTACAACTTCGGCAGCGGATTCTCCATGCAGAACAACCTCCGCTACCAACGCGCCGATTTGGGTACGAAATTCATTACTGCTACGGCTTATGTTACCTCAACTGCTAACCCCAATCAGTTATGGGCTAACGTATTCAACTCTACCGGTGAGCGCACCATGTTTGATATCATTGATGAGTTGATTTTGAAGAAAGAAGCTACCATCGGCAACAGCAAGCACGTATTGACCGCCGGCGGCTATTTGGGTTACTATGAGCAACGGGCACTGGCAAGCGGTGTGTTTCTGGCCTCTGACCTGAGCGATGGTACGGTAAGATTGCGCACGCCGTTCCCGGGCGCAATACCCGGCATTTTGACTACTAACCTGCTGCGCGGCTCCGATACTTATTCGCAAGTAACCAACACTTCGGTATTCGTGGGTGATGAAGCCTCTTTTGCAGGCGATAAATTAAAAGTCAATCTTGGCTTGCGCTTTGACAACAGCAATATTAACATCCTACACTTCCTGCCCAAGTCTGCTAACGGACAAGTTACAGGGCCTTTGTTTGTATCGGGCTTTACCGACCGTCGCGAGGTGAGCATCGGTGCATTTAGCGCAACGCTGGGTATGAACTACTTAGTGGGCAAAAACTCCGCTATTTACGGCAACTTTGTGCGCGCGTTCCGTGCTCCCGACGAGCAAATATTCGTGAATATGCTCCGCGGTGTACCCGGACAACAACCACCACCTGAGCAGTTAGGCCCGGGCTTGGTAAACTATCGCCCGATTGACCCGACCAACCGTCCTTTTGTAACACAAATAGACAAACCGGAAACCATTTACAATGCAGAAATCGGCTTCCGTACTTCGGCACTGAACGAAGATTTAAGTTTTGACGTAGCCGGTTATTACACACAAATCAACGACCGTATCATTTCCGGCTTCCGCGATGTCGCACCGGGCTTCCCGCCGCAATCAACGTCTATCAGCGAAGGTTCCGTAGCCATCCGCGGCTTTGAAGGAACGGTAACTTATACGCCTTCTTGGGCAAAAGGGCTATTACTGCGCACTTCGCTAACCCTCCAAAGCAGCGAGTTCCTGTCCATCCCGAACGGCTTGCGCCTGACTTCCGTATTCACTATTCCGGAAGCCGAACTGAAAGGCAAAAAAATCAAAAACGTGCCCGGCACCATCTGGAACTTCAACGCACAGTATGAGCGCAAATTCAGCAAATCATTTGCCGCAGGTTTGGGCATAGACGGCAACTATATGGCCAACCGCTACGGCGACGAATTGAACCGATTCAAACTGGCAGATGTGATGCTGCTGAACGGCAACGTATTTGCCAAAGCCATTCTGAAAAACGGCAATGATATCCGCTTCTCGGTTCGCGTGAGCAACCTAACCGATACACAGGAAATTTTGTGGCTGCTGGACGTAACCAACCCGATTGTAGCGACAAGTGCACCAACCAATGCAACCATGATTCCGGGTATTCCGTTCCTGCCGCGCCGCACCTTTTTTACAGTGGCTTACAGTTTCTAAGTTTCTGGCAAAAAACGGAAAGCCGTATCGCAATTCCGACAGGTTGTTAAAACTTGTCGGAATTGTCTTTCTTGACAGACACATGAATAACCTCACTTAACGAAGATTTTACCATGCATTACAATCGTCTTGCACCGCCCGAAAATAGTCGGCTGGTAGTTGTCGGGGGCTGTGGCGGCATCGGGCGCGCAGTTGTCCGATTGGCTCTTGCCAACGGCCTCCAAGTAGCCGTTGTAGACTTGCCCCAATCTGTGGAAATGTTTCCGCCGCCTGAGGGTGTCATAACAATTACCGCAGATGCTACACAAGAATCGGCCGTCCGTCAGGCTTTTACCCAAATTGGCGAGCAATGGGGCGCAATAGACGGGCTGGTTAATTTGGCAGGCTTCCTCACCACTTTTGAAACAGTAGAAAACATCAGTGCTGACCAATGGGAGTATATCTCCGACGGCAGCCTGCTGACAACGCTGTTCCCTTGCAAATATGCCATTCCGCTGCTTCGCAAAAGCGAAGGCACAGCCGCCATTGTAAACATGACCACCGGCATTGCCTATGTAGGACGCGCCCGCTATGGCCCTTATGCGGCAGCCAAGGCAGCGGTTATTTCACTAACCAAAACACTGGCCGTAGAAAACGCCCCAAAAATTCGCGTCAATGCCGTTGCGCCCGGTGCCGTAGATACCCCCTTTCTTTCGGGTGGAACAGCCCACGGAGGCACAGAAGGAGGCAGTGCCCGCCGCGTTAATATGGGCGAATACCTGAAACTTGTACCGATGGGGTATCTGGCACAACCCGAAGAAGTAGCCGAGCCGATTCTTTTCCTCCTCAGCAATGCCGCCCGATATATCACCGGACAGGTTTTGCACATCAACGGCGGCGCTTTGATGATTTAAAGAACGTTACCGTCGGCTAGGGCAATGTGGCAAATTCCATAATTTTTTAGGCTTTTATTCAGGTTTTATGCCATTTGCAGGCTAATTTGTGGCTATTACAAACTACGAAGAAAAATGAGAACAATCGCACTCTTTCTGATGGCTGCCCTGCTGCTGGCAGCGCCCGAGGTATGGGCACAAAAAAATAAAACGGCGGCTGTGGCGCGTTTAGACCCTGCCAAAGCCGAGGATGCCGTTAAAATTATGCGCAAGTTGCAAAGCAGTTTGAAAGACGATGAAGATGTGGTGTACTGGTGGGAAGGCAGTGTTTACAGCCGCGTGCCGGGCGAAAAAGACCGTTTGCTGTTCACCTATCAGGCCATGAACATCCGCCGCAGCGCTACAGTAACCGACCCGGAAAAAGGCTACGGCTACCGCATGGTATCCCGCGAACTGCTGTTCTACCAAGACCCGCAAACCAAAGAAATTATGCGCACATGGAAAAACCCATGGACAGGCAAAGAGGTAGAAGTTATCCACATTGCCAACGACCCTGTGAACTCGCGCCCGACTTTTGCCGCAGCTAACAGTGCCAACCCCTACAAACTGCCCGGTACTTTTAAAGACGACATGTTCCTGATGACCTTTGAGGTGCCGCTGTTCTATACCAACCCGCTTGCCGGCGACTATCAGGAGTATGTAGGCGGCACTTATCAGGCAATGGAAATTTTTAATTTCGCCTGTGATGCCAATGACTTATTGGATGCCAACAAAAACACCGCCGAGAAAGCCATCGTAGCATGGAACCGCGTTTCCAAATGGTTGCCGTGGATGGAAATGGGCGACCGCACCGGCCAACTGATTTTCAGTGGCTTAGGCAAAAAACTCAAAAGTTGGGACGATTTGCCCGAGGTAGTGAAAAAAGAAATCAAAGCCAACTACCCCGCTTACGTAACCGCACCGCCGACCAACGACGAGCGCCCCAACGAAACCAGTTGGACAGTGTTCAAAAAATATATTGACGCTAAAAGACAGAAAAAATAAGGATGGAAAGCACGCATAACCCGTGGCAAACCCTTTCTTCCAGAGTCGTTTATGACAACCGATGGATTTCCGTGCGGGAATACCAAGTAATTAATCCTGCCGGAAATCCCGGTATCTACGGTGTAGTCAGTTTTAAAAATATTGCCATCGGCATTATTCCCATTGATGCCAACGGCTACACGTGGCTGGTCGGACAATACCGCTATCCCCTCAACGAATACTCATGGGAAATTCCGATGGGCGGAGGCCCCAAAGAGCAGGATGTTTTAACTTCGGCACAGCGCGAGCTCAAAGAAGAAACAGGTTTTACCGCTCAAAAGTGGACTTGCCTGATGAAATTGCATACCTCTAATTCAGTTACCGACGAAGTAGGTTACGTATTCCTTGCCGAAGACTTGCAGGCAGGCGAAACCGAATTTGAAGAAACCGAGCAACTGGCGCTGTGGCATTTGCCGTTCAGCGAAGCGGTGGCAATGGTGATGGACGGGCGCATTACCGATGCCATCAGCGTGGCGGGGCTGCTCAGAGCGGCGGCAGCTTTAAACAAGTGAGCGCAACCAAATGACAATTCGGATTTCGGATTTTAAAAAAAAGAACGTAAAAAAATTTGCCCAACTGTTGGAAGCAACATCCATGAATCAACGATTGGTACAGATAGCCCTCGTCGTACGCGATTATGACGAGGCTATTGATTTTTATACCCGCAAACTGGGGTTTGAATTGATAGAAGATACCCTCATGAGTGAAACCAAGCGCTGGGTAGTGGTTGCCCCTCGCGGTGAAGGAGGCTGTCGGTTATTGCTTGCCAAAGCAACCAATGAGGAACAAACCTCACGCATTGGCAATCAAACGGGCGGGCGGGTGTTTCTGTTTCTGCATACAGACAACTTTGACCGCGATTACCAACGGCTTATCAGTGAAAACATCACCATCGTTCGCCCTCAATCGGAGGAAAGCTACGGCAAAGTAGCTGTTTTTGCCGACCTCTACGGCAACCTTTGGGATTTGATAGAACCGCGCTGAGGAGCGTGCAGCCAAATCATCCGCTGCCGCCAGTCAATCGTGAGGAGGTAGCGGCGCAGAAATGCCAGCCCTAACAGTCCGTATCTGCTTTGCGAATGTATCACGGGCAAGTCATCAAAAGTATGCAACCCCTCCATGCGCAGCGAATCCATCACCAAGCCCTGCCCTGATGTAACGCCGTGTATGCTGTAAGGCAATTGCATTGGCTGCAATTCATTGTCATACATGAAAGACGTATGATTGGCTGTAAATTCTGCATCCAGTAAAATGCCACCCCAAAAGCCTGTACTCAATTGCATCACCAATTGATAAGGAAAGCGGTTAAACTGCACCTGCCATTTGGGGCTGCGGTAAATCGTGCGGTTAAAAGGCAGCGCGATTGTTTGCGGCAAACCGATGAACTTTTCGGGCGAAGGCGCAATAATGACGCGGTTATTTTCCCAGTCAAAATGCCAAGTGCGGTGCTGCATCAGGTTTGCACCTATAACCCCCTGAATGCCTTTTTGTTGCAGTGCGGTTTGCAGGCCGTCCGTCAGCAGGCCGCCGCCTATGCCTTGAAAGCTGCCGTTACCCATGTGCAGCGGCGGCATAACGCCAAAACTTTCTGCCAGCGTATCTCCCGCCGCATTAATGAGTGGAATGCGGATATGGTTGTCCGATACCTGTGCACCTGCCCATAAACAAGGCAAGGCCGTATCAATCAGCCAATGCTGCCGCTGATTGCCTGCCCTGATGCTAACGATGGGAAATACGGAATCGGTAAACAAGAGCGTATCATAACCGACGTGGTTGGTTGCTCCTGCCCGCATGAGTTGATGCAACTGTTCATGGCGCGTTTGACAGCCGCTCAACCAAAAAAACAAGGCGGCTAAAAGTGCCGCTCCGATGTATTTTCTACCGATAAGAAGGTACAACTTTTGGCGGCAGTTTGTGATTGAGCTCATAAGGCATACTGCGCAACGTAGGGTCTGTATTGGCAAGGTCTAACATGCCATAGCCGGCAGTAGTGGCTTCTCCCAAGCCGCAGAAAAAGACAAATTCCTGCACTTTGGGGTCAGCATAGAGCGAGAAAGGCATGGTATAGCCTCTCACTTCGGTTTTTTTATGATGATTGGGCAGCGTATAAATTCTGGCAAATTTTTTTGATTCTTTGGTAATTTTGGAGAGATAATATTGATCAGGGACAATCTGAAACTTGAAAAAACTTGCTACTTGCTCGGGCGTGTACAAGCCCGAACGCTCAATGCGATTCATGGTTGATTCGTAGAGCAAGTCGGAGAACTGGTCGGTATCAGGCATAATGAACTCCTTCGCCCCCATTTCGTTACCGGCCTGCATGGTGCAAACCAACGGCGAAAGACAGATGTACTTCATTTCCTCGCTAAACTCGGGGGTATGCTCGCGTTCCACCATTTCGGGCGACAAAATCAGCCCACCTACCTCAATAAACTGATTACTGAACAGTTGTTGCAGGAAGTAATCCATAAATTGTTGGTCTACACACGCAAACACCAGCGTTACACGGCTTGAAAAATATTGAAGCCCGTTGCGGCTGACTTTGGTTTGCCCCTTGATGCCGGAGAAGTTGTAGAACTCACAAGCAGGATAGTGGCTACCTGCACTGCCCGATGTTAAATCTTTAATCATAGCAGCCAGCAGGTGCTGATGATGGAAAGGCAATACCCCGCCTTTGTTTCTTAGCTTAAAAATAATTCTCGTCCGTAACACAATTCGACATGGTTTAACCGCTTTCGCGAAAAAATTACTGATTCAGTTTTTTTAACATGTGCAAACGTAAATTGTTTGCCAAAAGTTCAACTTTCTTACAACTTTCTTACAATGTATCGCGGCTTGCTCACGGGACGGGGTCGTACCCACTTCCGCCCCAAGGGTGACAACGCCCGATGCGCTTCAGCCCTAACCAAAAACCTTTCAGTATCCCGTGCTTTTCCACCGCCTGCACCATATACTCCGAGCAGGTAGGCGTAAACCGACAAGCAGCCGGATACAGCGGGCTGATAGCTGCCTGATAAACCCTCAACAAAAAAATAAACGAACGCCTGAGCATGAGAGATAAAAGTAAGAGATTTATCTGCAAGATTCGTGCGCAAATGCAACCCGAAAACCCTATTTTTGCCGCAAACTTAATCAATGCCGTCCTAATGAGCGTTTTAGTCAATAAATCTTCTCGTATTATCGTACAAGGGTTTACCGGTTCGGAAGGAACCTTTCATGCCACACAAATGATTGAGTATGGCAAAGAGTTTAACGGTGCACAGGTAGTTGGCGGCGTTCGCCCCGGCAAAGGTGGTACTACCCACTTAGACCTGCCCGTTTTTGACACTGTGAAAGATGCCGTAGCAGCCACAGGCGCAAACGTATCCATCATCTTTGTTCCTCCCGCAGGTGCTGCCAATGCCATTTTGGAAGCAGCCGAAGGCGGTATTGAATTGGTGGTATGTATCACCGAAGGTATCCCTGTCAAAGATATGATGAAGGTAAAGCACGCCCTGAAAGGCAGCAAAACCCGCCTGATTGGCCCTAACTGCCCGGGTGTTATCAGCGCAGGACAGGCGAAAGTAGGCATCATGCCGGGCTTTATCTTCAAAGAAGGCCGCGTAGGCATTGTTTCTAAATCAGGTACTTTGACCTACGAAGCAGCCGACCAAGTAGCCAAAGCAGGTTTAGGCATCTCTACCGCTATCGGTATCGGTGGCGACCCCATCATTGGCACTACCACCAAAGAAGCCGTTGAACTGCTGATGAACGACCCCGACACAGATGCCATCGTGATGATTGGCGAAATCGGCGGACAATTGGAAGCCGACGCTGCCCGCTGGATTAAGGCAGACGGCAACCGCAAGCCCGTTATCGGCTTCATTGCGGGACAGACCGCACCCAAAGGCCGACGCATGGGTCATGCCGGAGCTATCATCGGCGGAGACGACGACACTGCCGCCGCCAAAATGCGCATCATGCGCGAAAACGGCATCACCGTTGTGGAGTCG
This sequence comes from Rhodoflexus caldus, assembly GCF_021206925.1. Taxonomy (NCBI): domain Bacteria; kingdom Pseudomonadati; phylum Bacteroidota; class Cytophagia; order Cytophagales; family Thermoflexibacteraceae; genus Rhodoflexus; species Rhodoflexus caldus. The sequence continues at coordinate 148,956 of NZ_JAJPRF010000001.1, forward strand.
CCCGCGCTGATAGGCGAAACCGTTGCCAAAGTTTTAGGAAAATAAGTTGCTCATTATAGAAAGCCGTTTGTAACTTCAACAAACGGCTTTTTTATAGGCTTATGGAAAAATTGCGATTGTTAGACGGGCAACTCTTAGACCTGACCATGCAGCGCCTCTGCCACCAATTGGTAGAAAAACATGAGGATTTTGCCCATTCGGTGCTCGTGGGTATGCAGCCGCGCGGGCGCTATTTTGCCGACCGCATCAAGGCGCGTTTAGACCGCATCACGAGCGGCAATGTGCCTATCGGCTACTTGGATATCACGTTCTACCGCGACGACTTCCGCCGACGCAATGAACCCTTGCAGGCAAGCGAAACCCTGCTGCCTTTTGATGTGGAAGGTAAGCATGTCGTACTAATTGATGATGTTCTGTTTACGGGCAGAACCATTCGCGCCGCGCTGAGTGCGCTGGGCGAATACGGCAGACCTGCCTCAGTAGAACTGCTGGTACTGATAGACCGCCTGTACAGTCGCGATTTGCCCATTCAGCCTGACTATACGGGGCGCACCGTTAACAGCATTCTTTCGCAGCGCGTAGTGGTAGAATGGACGGAACAGGGCGCTGCCGAAGATGCCATCTGGTTGGTTACCAAGTAGTTTTGAAGAATGTGGACAACCGGCGTATGACGCAGGTTTACGCTGATTTTTTAATCTACACATCTGGATGGCTAATAATTGCAACGAGCATACAAAAGCGCAATTGATTCGCAAAAGCGACTTTTTGTAAGTTATTTAAAATCACATACTTGAAACCTGACAGTTCTTGGCAACCTGTCAGGTTTGTCTATAACCGTTAATTGCAGGGACACACAAAATTGACAATTTTTATATGGCTGCGCTTTCCGTTAATCACTTGCTGGGCATCAAAGGGCTGACCACCGAAGACATTGAGCTTATTTTTGATACCGCCGATAAGTTCAAAGAGGTGCTGAATCGCCCGATTCGCAAAGTGCCTTCGCTGCGCGATATTACCATTGCCAACGTATTTTTTGAAAACTCTACCCGCACGCGACTTTCGTTTGAACTCGCGGAAAAACGGCTTTCGGCAGATGTCATCAACTTTTCGGCTTCGGGCAGCTCAGTGAAAAAAGGTGAAACGCTGCTGGATACGGTGAACAACATTCTGGCCATGAAGGTAGAAATGATTGTGATGCGCCATGCAAGTCCCGGAGCACCGCACTTCCTTTCGCGCCATATCAAAGCAGCGATTGTTAATGCGGGCGACGGCACGCACGAACACCCGACACAAGCACTGCTGGATGCTTACTCCATCCGCGAAAAACTCGGCTCGGTCGGCGGCAAAAAAATCGCCATCATCGGCGACATCAGCCACTCGCGCGTGGCACTTTCCAATATTTTCTGCCTGCAAAAATTGGGGGCAGAGGTTATGGTTTGCGGTCCCGCCACGCTTATTCCCAAGCACATGGCAAGTTTAGGGGTAAAAGTGGTGCACGATACACGGCAGGCGTTGGAATGGTGCGACGTAGCCAACGTATTGCGCATTCAGTTAGAGCGGCAACAGGGCAAAAATTTCCCCTCGTTGCGCGAATATGCCCGCTACTACGGCATCAACGGCAATCTGTTGCGGCAAATCGGTAGGCCGATAACGATTATGCACCCGGGCCCCATCAATCGCGGCATAGAACTGACCAGCGACGTAGCCGACTCGGCGCAATCCATCATTTTAGACCAAGTGGAAAACGGCGTGGCTATCCGCATGGCGGTGCTGTACCTGTTGGCGGAGAAAATCAAGGTCTATGGCGCAGGCAAGGCGGCGTAACGGATTGCCGGATTTTGCGTAATTTTTGGGAAGTCTTTCGCGCGAATACCTGTAATTGCACAGTTGAGTGTAACCAAACACATGGCATAAGCACGCAGATTGCAACAGATTACACGGATGCTCCCCGATTGAGATGTTTAAAAACGCAGCACTTTGTATAAGCTCTCATCAAGAAAAATGCAGCCGAAAGGTAGCGCCGCGCGGACAAAAAGTTTGAAAGACCTCGGTTATGAGAATTGAAAGCATTCGGATAAAGAATTACAAGGTATTTAAGGATGTTGAACTGAACGACTTACCCGAATTAGCCGTTTTCGTTGGGGCTAATGGTGTCGGTAAAACCACCTTATTTGATGTATTCGGCTTTCTGAGCGATGCACTGAAAAACAATATACGTCAAGCAATTGCGAAAAGAGGCGGCTTTAAAGAAGTTATCAGCAGAGGACAGCAAGGCTTGATAGAGTTTGAACTGCAATTCCGATTAACCATAGCAGGGAAGAACAGACTTGTTACCTACCGATTGGAAATCGGGGAAGAAGAAGGCAAACCGTATATTGAGCGTGAAATATTGCGATACAAAAGAGGGGCTTACGGCTCGCCTTATCATTTTCTGGATTTTTCAAGAGGTTCGGGATACGCTATCACCAACGAAGAAGATTTTGATAAGCCCGATGAAGAGTTGGACAGAGAGCAGCAAAAATTAGGCTCGCCCGATATATTAGCAATCAAAGGATTAGGACAATTTGAGCGGTTCAAAGCAGCAAGTGCTTTTAGAACTTTTATAGAAAATTGGCATGTTTCCGATTTTCATATTTCCGTTGCACGTCCGAGCAGAGAAGCCGGCTATGCAGAGCACCTTTCCCCAACAGGCGACAATTTGCCGCTTGTAGCGCAATACATGTTTGAAAATCAGAAAGATGCATTTAATCTGGTGCTTGAGAAAATGAAAAGAAGAGTGCCGGGTATTCAGGATGTTAAAGCAGAAGCGACAATTGACGGAAGAATAGTACTGCGCTTTCAGGACGGCTCATTCAAAGACCCTTTTATTGCTAATTATGTTTCGGATGGCACTATCAAAATGTTTGCCTATCTGATTTTATTGCACGACCCTAATCCGCACCCACTGCTGTGTATAGAAGAACCTGAAAATCAATTATATCCAAGTTTGCTGTTTGAACTTTTGGAGGAGTTCAGAGCATATGCCAAAAGCGGAGGGCAGGTATTTGTATCATCACACTCACCGGATTTGCTGAACGGAGCTACACCTGATGAGGTCTACTGGTTAGTTAAACAGGACGGCTATACACGCATTGAACGTGCGTCGCATCATCAAGAGATAGTAACACTGTACGAAGAAGGTGAAAAACTCGGTTACTTGTGGAAGGAAAACTATTTCAAAGGAAGTAACCCCGAATGAGTTGCGGCTATGAACTACAAGGCATTGGAAATATTGACGGAAGAGCCTTCTATGGAATACTTTCTCAGGGGGCTGCTCCCGCGAATATTACCCAAAGAATATGTATTAGATGAAAATTGCTTTATTCGCCCACATGAAGGCAAAAGCCATTTGCAAAAATCCATTCCCATAAAAATGCGGGCATATGCACGATATCCCTACCCCGTGAAGGTACTCATTGTTCACGACCAAGACTCAAACGATTGTAAAGTTCTCAAAAACAAACTGATAGAGTTAGCGGGGGCATCTAAAATTCCCTGTCTTGTCCGAATTGCGTGCAGGGAACTTGAAAATTGGTACTTAGGCGATTTTGAGGCAGTTGAAAAAATCTATCCCGAAATTCGCGCCGAGCAACAGGTCAAAAAGGCCAAATTCAAAAACCCGGACTCGGTATTCGGTGCGCATGAAATAGGATTGCTCACCAAAAATTTCGGCAAAATTCATGCTGCCCGTTCGTTGGGCGAAATCATCAACATAGAAGCTAATACTTCGCCAAGTTTTCGGCAATTTATTAGCGGGCTTTCAAAACTTTTGAGTAATTCATGAATAAAAAACAATTGTTGTATGCGTAGAAGCACAATCTCATGCCATTAACCTAATCAATGCTAACCACCCTCCTTGCCAAAATCATCAGTGGCGCTTATGTCGGTTATGCCACCAACGACTTAGCCATCCAAATGCTGTTCCGCAAACGCTTTGGGCTGGGGGGCATCGTGTTGCGCACACGCGATGAGTTTATCGCTAACATCAGCCGCTTGGTAGAGCGCGACATCATCAATCACCACACGTTGAGCCGCGAACTGGCCGAAAACCCCGGGGCTTTTCAGGACAGCCTCGCCGATGCTTTACAAGACTTGACAGGGCGCAGCCTTTGGCTATATCTGCCTGAAAATGAACCTATAAACTCTCTGGCAGGATTTGATGCCTCTATTCAACGCATTGCCGACAGTGCATGGCAGCTGTTTCGCGACAAGGATTTACAACAGTCTTTACGGCACATTATCGGTGCGGCCAATATGGAGCCGCTGCTGACAGCGGATTTACTCACCGCATTAGAAAACCGATTGAGGCAGTTGTTGCAAGAGGCTCAGCAAGCCCATCCTTTGCTTGCCGATACACTTACATACGCTGACTTTCAACACCTGACTTTTGCCGATATACTTTTGCCAAAAGACTATGAAATATTGGGCAGACAACTGGCACAACCGCTGCGGCAGCTCTACACCGTAGCAGGGCGCGAAAGCACCGAAACCTTTTTTGAAGCCGCCGAGGTGTTGCTGCTCAGTCCCGAATGGCTGAACCCTGTTGCCGAAAAACTGCGCTCGCAAACTTTGGGGGCTTTGCTGGGCGAAGAAAACGGCAAAGCATTGGTTAATACCCTCGCCGAGCGATTGGTAGCAGTAGTAGAATCGCCCGAAGGAAAGCAGGTACTGGAAAATTTTGCTCAGTTTTTCTGGGAAGTACTTTCACAGGAAAAAACCACTGTTTTTTCGTTGCTGAATGAAAATCTGGCTGAACGGTTTGATTCATTTCTTCGGGGCTACTTGCCCATAGTGCTGCAAAAGTTGATTGAGTGGCTCCAATCGCGCCGCAATCGGTTGGAGGCCATCATAGACAGTACTTTCCGCAAAAACATCAAATGGAAGTTTCAGGACATTATTCTACAACTGTTCGTCGGAAGCATCAGCCAATATGCCGATGTGGTGCGCCGCATAACCGATATTTTGGACAAACACAGCCAAAATCCTAAGGAAACCGCAACCCTGCTCACCGAGCAGATTATACGTTTTCTTAAACAAAACACAATCGGGCAGATTGTCAGTCAATTGCGCCAAAACGATAAGCGCCTGCAATTGGCAGGTGCAAACCCTACCTTTACAGGCGACCCGCTGGCAAACTTGCTGCAAAAGGCAATTATCGGGTTGTTGCGGTCTCCGACTGATTCTGTTTTGCGATTTTCCGCGCTGGCAGAGCGCCCGCTGGGCAATTTTATTACACAGGAAGAAACGGTCAAGCTATTGCAGCAAGCCATTTGCTATATCTGGCAGGAACAGATAAAAAAGCGATGGCTGTATGCGCCTCGTTCGGGTGCGCAACTGGAACGACTGGCAGTTGCTTTCCAAGAAACGGCGTATCACCGTCCTTGGGGAGAGTGGGTATCCGAAACGCGATTCCGCAGCCTTTTGCAGCAGGCTGATAACCGACTGCCTGATTGGGTGAAAGGCGCTTTGTTGCAAAATAAGGCTGCTATTGCACACCGAATGCAACTGTGGATAGCCGATTTATCACCCGATGCGCAGGAAGCAGCTCAACTGACGGCTGCATACATAGACACAAGTTTGCGACGATTAGGCACACAGCCGTGGGGCAGTGCCCGTGCCGCATTTGATTCATGGTCAATTGTATTGCCTGCACGCTTACAGCAACTGCTGCTGCAAAATTTGGAATTTCTGCTTACGGGGCGCATAGAGGCGGTAGTTCGCAACAGCCTCCAAAAAATGCCTAATGAAAAGCTGCTGGACTTGGTAGAGCGATTCATGGGGCGCGAATTGAAACCCATTACGTTGCTGGGGGCACTGCTGGGCGGCATTGCAGGCGGAACGCTGGCATTTATACCTGCTTTCAATACCGAAAACCTGATTTCGTGGGAAGATACGGCACTGGCTGCTGCTGCTTACGGCCTCACGGGATATGGCACTAATTGGCTCGCACTGCGAATGATTTTTCGCCCCTATCGCCCGATAGAATGGGCAAAAGGTCGGGCATTGCCGTTTACGCCCGGTGTAGTAGCCAAAAACCAAGGGCGTTTTGCCGAAAACATGGGTAAGTTCGTAGCGGGCGGCCTGCTCAATCCGCAAAATATTGCCGCTACTTTTGACGATAAAAAAGAAACCATCCGCAAACAGGCACGGGAATACATCGCACAACCGCACTTGCTGATTCCCGAAAAGTGGTTACAGGAAAACCGTACGGCCATTGCTGCCGCCCTAACCGATTGGGCAGCACAATCGGTGCAAAAACACTCGCACACGCTCAGCGCAAAAATCGGGCAACGAATCGCCGCATTTTCTGCGGAAAATCTGCCTTGGGAGCATATCAATCGGGTGGCCGCAGAGCAGTTGCAAAATGCCGATAGCAGGGAGCAACTGGCGGCAAAAGTGGCAGAAACCATACTGAAACAATTGCAAAACCCCTCTACGTTCAGCGAGCTTTGGGGCAGCAAGCGGAAAAATTATGCAGGCAAACTGGCCAATGAGGTGCTGCCTTTTGCCATGCACACAGCCGAAACCCTGACCGCAGATGATTTGCGCAAATCGTTATTGCCACCCATAGAACAAGTGTGGCAGCGGTTCAATGAAGCACCGCTCGGGCAATATGTGGGCACTTTGCAACAGGAAAAACTCAAAATGCGGCTGCATGTTGCGTTAGAGCAGCAACTGGCAGACGAATCGCTGCGCGGGTTGCTGTACCAACTCATCGAGAATCGGCTGTCGCAGGAGTTTAGCCCCCATCGGAAAATCAGCGAATTGTTTGACGGCAAGTTGATGGAAGTAATTACCCGCAACTTGGACAGTGTATTAGATGGGTTTATTACCATTGGTTTAAGCTGGTTGCAGGACAACAAAGAACTACTCGCCGAAAAAGTTTATGAACAGGCCTATGCACAAAGCAAGGCAGGAGCATTTGTTTACAAAAGCACCATCAAAGACAGCGTTATTGAACTGGCCAATCAAGGCATCCCTGAGTTTTTCCAGCATGAATCTGCAAGTTTAAAAGAACTTATCGGTGAATGGGCGGGGCAACTGGGCGAAACTCCGCTTTCGGCAATCGGCATAAAGGTTGATGAGTTGTATCTGAAACAACTCACCGATACGCTGCTGGCCAAACCCGAACTGCGCGATGCTATCATGCGTGCACTCAATCTGCTGGTAGATGAATTGGTAAAAATGCCGGTGGCCTCATTTGCGGGCGTGCTCCAAATTACCGATGCAGAAAGCCTTTGGCAACGCACAGCACCCGTAATGGCAGTTGCTTGGCAGGAATTGCAAGCACCTTTGCAGCGGCATTTGCCGGAACTATTGCCGCTGTTGATGCAGGCGGCATTAGAAATAGCCGAACAACTCTGGGGAAAACTTTCGCCCCGCGAAATAACTGCATCGCTCAATACCGATGCCATTGCCAATCGTTTGGAAGTAGCTGTACGGCATTATCTGTCGCAACCGACCACCCGGCAGTGGCTGCAACAAACTTTACGGGAGTGGCAACATCAACTTGCCAATGAACCGCTTGATAAGATATTGCCTGCCAACCATTTGGCCTCGCAAGTGGTTGCGCTGCTGCAACAACTGCTGACCCATGCAGACAGCCGCCATGCAGTGCAGCAACTTGCGGAAGAATTATTAAGTGCGCTGCTGCCGAAGTTGCCGCACAGCCTTGCTCCTGAAACCCTGCAAACTCTTGCCGATGCGTTAGTAAGCGCAGTATTGGAAACGGCACAGCAACATTTGCCCGCCATTGTAAATGCGGTGGATATCCGCAAAGTAGTCATCCGCGAGGTATCGGAAATGAACCCCAAAGAAATAGAAAGCCTGTTTTACAGTTTCGCCGAGCAATATTTCAGACAATTAATTAACTACGGCTTCGGGTTTGGAGTCATTTTCGGCTTGGTGATTGACCTTGCCTTGGGCATGGGCTTGCGCTTGGTTGCAGGCCAGTAGCCGCCCAATCAACCGATTCTTACGGCAAGTACGGTCATGTCATCCCGCAGCGGGGCGCCTTTTCTGTGCTCGTGAAGCGCTTTTTCCAAACCTTCTTTTTGGTGCTCCATGCTCATATGCCCGTAAGCAGAAATCACCTGTTTAAGCTGTTGATAACCAAACTTATCAAGCGATGGATTGGGTTGGTCGGTTATGCCATCGGTAAATAAGTACAGCGAATCTCCCGCATTGACGGTGATATGATGGTCTTGGTAATGATGGTTGAGGTCTTTCTTAAACCCTCCGATAGGTTTGCGGTCGCCGCGTATTTCTTCCAACGTATCGGTTTGTGCTCTGTATATCAGCAAGGCTCGCTTGGCACCCGCAAAACAAACATCATGGCCTTCTATCAGGCAAATACCTACATCCATGCTATCGTTGTTTACCTTTTGCTCCTGACGAAGGACAATGCGCAGGTTTTTGTCCAAGCCGTCCAAAATTTGGGAAGGTTTGGAGAACCCGTGTTGCTTGACTTGCTCGTTCAGTAGGTTATAACCTATCAGCGACATGAAAGCGCCCGGCACACCATGCCCCGTACAATCTACGACAGCAATCAGGGTTTTATTGCCGTCCGAATAGCACCAGTAAAAATCCCCCGATACGATGTCTTTGGGTTGATAATAGACAAAATAGTCTTTAAAGGCTTCCTTAAAAGTGCTTGCAAGCGGCAGAATCGCATTTTGGATAGACTCTGCATAGCGAATACTGGTCGTAATCTGGTGATTTTGGCGTTCAATTTCAGTTTTTTGGGACTGTATTTCCAAATATGCTTTTTCCAGATTTTTGTTTTTCTCTTCAATGCTGTTGCGCTGGCCGATAATTTCTTCTTTCTGTTTTTTGAGTTTTTGAGAAACGCTGTAAGACGCAACGGCTGCTCCGGCAAGCCCTAAGGCTACCAAAGCAATAATCAACAAACGGGCGCGGTAGAGTGCTTCAATGGCTTCTTTCTCCTTCACGGCCGCCTCTTTCTCCGCAGCGATGGTTTCTATTTTCTGAACGGCTGCGGCATTGATTGAGTCTTTGGACATTACCTCTAATCTCATGCGCTCAATCACCTGCTTTATTTTCTCCTGTGCACTTTCGTAAGCAAGGTCGTTTTCTATCAGTTGTTTCTCCAATCGGTTGAGGTATTTGCGGAGTTCTTGTTTGGCCTCATCGGAAAGTTGCTGGTTGCCAAGTTGTGAGGCTATTTTCTCTATTTCATCCCGAATTTTAATGCTGCGCTCATTGAGAAACTGCTTCTCCATCTCCAATTCGTTGAGCACATTGGTGAAGTCTTGCCTGATAATCTCCGAATCGGCTTTTTCGGTGCTTGGCAAAAGTTTTTCCTCCGGTTTGCTGCCGGTGGTTGGTTGCGGCTGCGTGGTTTCCTGCTTGGCCACGGTTGATGGTTTTGCCCCTTTCAGGTAAACAAAAAAACGCCTGTTGGCTGCTGTGTAGTAGGTGCTGCTGACCTCGTAGCCCTCAACGGAGATTGGCTCGCTGTCGAGCTCATCGGCTTTAAAATAGGGCGGGCTGTTAAACTCTACACAGCCTTTTTCATTGGTTCTGAATTTCTTCCCCTTTATAGTAACGGCAACCTGTGCAGGCAGCGGCAGGCTTCTTTCATCAAAAAACTCTATCAGTTGCACAACCCCCTCGGGCAATTCTTCTTTCAATTTGATTATCAAAGTATTGGCTGCCGCATTGTAAGCATAGCCGCCACGCTCTATTTTTTTATTGCCCACATAGACAGCCGTTTGCCCCAAAACAGCAAAAGAGGCAGGCATCGGCAGTTCAAAGTTGCCGTTTCCGTCTGTTTCATCCACAATATTATTGAAGCCCTCAAAGAAAACTTTTACCCCTTTGACAGGCTGATTGTCCGTATTGACAACCTGACCTGAAAACAGTCTGGTTTTATTGCCCTGCGCACCTGATTGCCCCGAATGGAAAACGAATAAAAACAAATAACAAAATACTACTATGATGAACTTATTCAGAGATTTCATTACTTTGAGTTTGAAGGGCAATTTAGCGAAAAAGCGACGAAAAAGGAAAGGATTTACTAACTTGGGTAGTTGATTGTCCGTTAATGAGAAGGGGTATCTTCCGAGCCATTTCCAAAATAAACACCTATGAAGCAATTATTTACTTCTCTTTTTCTGTCTTTCATCTGCTATCTCGCATGGGGGCAACCACAAAGCGGGCTGGATTACTATGTTAAAGCCTCGCAAGCAAAAAAATCAGGCCAATACGAGCAGGCCATTCAAAACTATGACTTAGCCTTGCAACGCGAACCGAGCAATCACTTCTACTTGTACGAAAAAGGGTTGTGTGAATATTTGCTGAAACGATACCCCGGCGCAGCCTCTACGCTTTCTTCGGTTTTAAAGTTGCAGAGCGATTACACGCCCGCTTACATTCTGCTCGCCAAAATAGCCGTAGCCTCCAACGACTCAAAAAAAGTAGTGGAAAACCTCAACATGGCGGCCAAATATGAAAAGGACAACAACAAAAAAATCAATTACAGGCTGTATGCCATGAGCCGCTTGGTGAGAGACGGCGACTTGGCACAAGCCTACGAACAGGTAAAACAGGCATACCAAATTTCGCAGGAAGACACTTCGGTAGTTTACTTCTATGCCAAAATGAATAACATCCTCGGCAAATACGCCGAAGCAGAAAATGCCATCCAAAAGTTTCTGCCCAAAATTGCCAAAAATGCCCCTCCCGCAAAGGCAAAGTATTACTACGAACTTGGTTTTGCACAATTTCAACAAGGGCAATACGAAAAAGCCGCCGCTACGTGGAAACAGGCAGAGTATGGCGTTTTCAAGTCGCGTATAGAAAAATATTCTGCCAAAAACTTTGCAGCCATTGCCCTTACCTACTTCCGCATTTATGAAGACAGCATTTCCAATTACTATGCTGAAAAAGCACTTGCCATGGAAAAGGGATATCCTAATGCGCACGTCATTTTGGTACAACTTGCCAAACGCAAAGTAGATCACAGCGTAACCCTACCCCAATTACAAAATGCCGCCCAACACGAAAGCAACCCTGTCAAGAAAAAGGAAATGCTGATGAACATTGGCGAACAGCAGTTGCAGTTAGGCAGATATGAGGAAGCTAACCAAACCTTAGGACAACTGCTCAGCACAGACCAAGACAATCAAAAAGCACAATTGCTTCGCTTATTGATTCCTTATCTCCAAAAAAATTATCGCGCAACCATTACCGCAACAGAGGCCGCCATTAAGAAAATACCCGATTTTAATGCACAGGCGCCTTTCATCTTCTTACAGGCAATGGCGCTTAAAAAAAGCGGACAAACCGAAAATGCTCTCAGAACTTTCCGCCGCTTGCTTTCCACCCCGTTGGCAGGAGCCGCCACGGCAGAAATAGACCAGATGACGCAGCAGACCAACTACGATGACGATTTCAACCTGCGACTCATCGACCCTCCTGAAAATGCAAAATAGTGCGGATTACCTATTTTTGCCTTATCAAATACCTTTTGCCACTCTGAAATTCTTATGGAAAAACATTTCCTGCAAATCGCCGGCGAACTGACCATCGCCCCAAGGCAGGTGCAAGCTACAATTGAGTTGTTGGACAGCGGCGCTACCGTACCGTTTATCTCCCGTTATCGCAAGGAAGTTACCGGTAGCCTCGACGAAGTAGCCGTAGCAACCATTCGCGACCGAATAGCCCAACTGCGCGAACTGGACAAGCGCCGAGAAGCTATTTTGGAGTCTATGCGTGAACTGGGCAAACTTACGCCTGAACTGGAAGCGGCTTTTATGGCTGCCGAAACGCTGGCACGGCTGGAAGACTTGTATCTACCCTATCGCCCCAAAAGGCGCACCAAAGCCACAGAAGCCAAAGAGAAAGGACTGGAACCCCTTGCCGACATCTTGCAGGAACAAGACAGCAATACAGACCTTTTACAGGCCGTATTGAGTTTTATCAACGAAGAAAAAGGCGTTAAAACCATAGAAGAAGCGCTGACCGGCGCACGCCACATTATTGCAGAACGAGTAAGCGAAGATGCGCAGGCGCGTGCCAACATGCGTGAACTGTTCCTCAAAAAAGGAAAATTCAAAGCCAAAGTATTGGCAGGAAAAGAAGCCGAAGCGCAGAAATACAAAGATTATTTTGACTGGGAAGAAGATATTGCCAACGCTCCTTCGCACCGCATACTGGCCATGCGCCGCGCGGAAAAAGAGAATTTTATTTCCCTGACCTCATTTCCCGAAGAAGAAGAAGCGCTGTTTTTGCTGATTAATCAGTTTGTAAAAGGCGACAGCCCAAGCTCCGAACAGGTAAAAATGGCCGTAGTAGATGCCTATCATCGCCTGTTGGGGCCTTCTATGGAAACCGAAATCAGGGCTATTACCAAAAAGCGCGCCGATGAGGAGGCTATTAAAGTTTTTGCTGACAACCTGCGCCAGTTGCTGCTTGCCTCCCCCTTGGGCGAAAAACGCGTGCTGGCCATAGACCCGGGCTTCCGCACAGGCTGCAAAGTCGTTTGTTTAGATGCACAGGGCAAACTGCTGCACAACGACACCATCTACCCGCACGAACCGCAAAAACAAACCGCCGAAGCGGGTATGAAAATTCGCAAACTATGCGAAGAATATGACATTCAGGCAGTTGCCATAGGTAACGGAACAGCAGGACGCGAAACCGAACAGTTCGTAAAAAACATTCACCTACCCAAAAATATTCAGATAGTGATGGTGAACGAAAGCGGTGCTTCGGTGTATTCCGCCTCCGACGTTGCCCGCAAAGAGTTCCCTAACCATGATGTAACCGTGCGCGGTGCTGTCTCCATCGGTCGCCGCCTGATGGATCCGCTGGCAGAGTTGGTTAAAATAGACCCCAAATCTATTGGTGTAGGGCAGTACCAGCACGATGTAGACCAATCGGCACTGAAACATTCACTGGACGATGTAGTCATAAGTTGCGTAAATGCGGTTGGGGTAGAAGTCAATACGGCAAGTAAAGAATTGCTCACCTACGTTTCAGGGCTGGGGCCTTCGTTGGCACAAAACATTGTAGATTACCGCAACCTATACGGGCCTTTTAAAACACGCAGCGAACTGAAAAAAGTACCCCGCTTAGGCGACAAAGTATTTGAGCAGGCCGCAGGCTTTTTGCGCATTCGCAACGGGGAAAACCCCTTAGATGCAAGTGCGGTTCATCCCGAAAGCTACCATATTGTTGAGCAAATGGCTGCCGACCTGCAATGCACCGTACAAGACCTGATTCGCAGCGAAGATTTGCGCAAAAAAATTGACCTTAAAAAATACGTAACCGATAAAGTCGGGCTGCCCACTTTGCAGGATATTTTGAAAGAATTGGCTAAACCGGGGCGCGACCCGCGCGAGCAATTTGAGGCTTTTGCCTTTGATGACAGCGTGCACAGCATCAGCGACCTGAAAGTAGGCATGCGACTGCCGGGAATAGTTACCAACATTACCAATTTTGGTGCTTTTGTAGATATTGGCGTACATCAGGACGGCCTCGTACACCTCAGCCAAATGGCAGACCGTTTTATTGAGCACCCAAGCGAGGTAGTAAAAGTACACCAACGCGTAATGGTTACGGTTACTGAGGTAGATGAACCAAGAAAGCGCATTGCCCTAAGTATGAAAGGATTGCAGGCCTCGCCTCCTGCTGCCGAGAAGAAAGCCAAAACCAACAAAAATGCCGAATCGGGCAACCGGCAGGGTAAGCGCCCGCAAACCAAACCGGAGCCTGAAGAAGATATGAGCATCCTGCTGGCAAAACTCAAATCCAAATTCAGATAATCTTCGCGTGAATCGTTATGTAACATTCTACGGCATTGTGGTTATTGTTCTGACAGCATTTCTCTGGTGGATATTTCATCAGGGAAATGCTTTGGAACAGGCTAAAACAATTATTAGTGCCTCCGAACCGGCAACCGTCCCCGACCTTTCCATAAGCGAATTTTGGCAGCCCTTTGCCGAAAATCTTCATCATCCTGTTGCGCTGCTGCTCGTTCAGGTAATCGTGATTGTATTTTTTGCCCGTTTAATGGGCATTTTAGCCACCCGCATCGGGCAACCTTCTGTTGTGGGTGAAATAGTCGCAGGAATTATTTTAGGCCCCTCGGTAGTGGGCGGCATCTTCCCCGAATTTTCAGCCGTACTTTTCCCTACTGAATCTCTCAAAAGTCTGCAAGCACTCAGTCAGTTTGGGCTGGTGCTTTTTATGTTTATTATAGGCATGGAGCTCGACATCTCCATTTTACGGCATCAGGCCAAATCGGCCGTAATTGTCAGCCATGCAAGTATTTTGTTCCCTTATGTGTTAGGGGTCGGTCTGTCCTATTTTTTGTATGTTGAATACGCACCCGCCAATATCAGCTTTACGGCATTCGGCCTGTTCATGGGCATAGCCATGAGCATTACCGCCTTCCCCGTCCTTGCACGCATCGTACAGGAAAGGGGACTAAGCAAAACGCCCGTAGGAAGCATGGTCATCACTTGTGCGGCAGCCGACGACATAACCGCATGGTGTATTCTGGCAGCAGTTATTGCCGTAGTTAAAGCAGGAACAGCCGTCAGCACACTGTTTATCATCGTGGCTGCCCTTGCCTATGTACTGGTCATGCTCTACGTCGTCCGACCTTTTCTGGTAAAATTTGCCGAAGTGTATGCGTCCAAAGAAAACATTAACCGAACGGTTATTGCCTTTATCTTTTTGCTGGTACTTATCTCCTCATTTATTACCGAACTGATAGGTATTCATGCACTGTTCGGCGCATTTCTGGCAGGGGCTATTATCCCGCATAATTTGCGATTCAAAGAAATTCTGGCAGAAAAAATAGAAGACATCAGTTTGGTATTGTTGCTGCCCATCTTTTTTGTGTTTACGGGTTTGCGTACACAAATAGGGCTACTGTCCGACGGCAACCTGTGGAGCATCTGCCTGCTTGTCATTGCCACGGCAGTTGTCGGCAAGTTCTTCGGGAGCGCTCTTCCCGCGCGAATTGTCGGGCAATCATGGCACGACAGCTTCGTCATAGGCGCGCTGATGAATACCCGTGGACTCATGGAACTCGTAGTGCTGAACATCGGCTATGAACTGGGCGTACTGTCGCCTGAAATTTTTGCAATGATGGTGCTGATGGCCGTACTCACTACCATGATGACCGGCCCCGCTTTAGACCTGATTGAAAAACTTTCCGAACGGCTGCGCCCTGCCCAAAACGCCCATGCAGCAAGCGACCGCTACCATATCCTCATCTCTTTTGGCGTACCGGCTATGGGGCGCAAATTATTGCAATTGGCCATGCAAATGGGGGCACCTCCGTACAATAATTTACAAATCACGGCGTTACATATTACACCAAATTCGCAAGTCAGCCCGATTGATGCACAGATATTTGAACAGGAAGGTTTTGCTCCCGTAAAAGAAATGGCAAACCAATTGCACATAGATATCAACTGCATTTATCGGACAACCGACGATTTGGTGAAAGAAGTAGAAGATACGGTAGAAGAAGGCAAATTTGATTTTCTGCTGGTAGGCAGCGCACGTTCTTTATTTACCACAGACAGAACCGGCGGCATTGTACAGCGCTTTCTGCATGAAATAGATACCGAAATCGGTATTTTGGTGGACAGAGGCTTAGACAAAATCAAAAAGTTGCTGTTATTGCTCGATGCGCCCGGCGATATGGCACTGTTGCCCTACGTGCAGCGATTTGCCGAAGGCGGCGCCCAACACCTCACGGTGCTTCAAACCGACCAGTACTTGTCTGATGAAAAAAGTTTGATGCAGAAAAACTTTTCCGAAAGTTTCGCTGTTGATATACTGGAAGTTACGTCTGCAACCGTAGATTGGCCGCTAAAAGGCTATGATTTGGTGCTAATTAGCAGGCGTACTTACGAAAAACTAACCGAACAATCGCCTGAATGGGTAGCAAAGTGTCCTAACATTTTGATCATCAGGTCTGTAAACTAAACAAACGACATGAAAAAAGCGCGCAGTTATTTGCATCGTATTTGTTGCTTTTTCTAATTTTGCGCCCTTACTTCTTGTTACTTACAAACAAACTATCTGTTAATCAACTGCTTGCATGTAAGTTTCCTGTATTAGCTTAGGGAAATTGTACTTACGTGCCTATGGGCCAAGAAACTATTTACTATGTCGTTATTGTTACCACTATAAAACATTTGCAAGCCAATGCGTCAGTTAAAAATCACAAACACCATTACCGACCGTCGCGAAAGCGCTACCCTCGAGAAGTACTTCACAGAAATCAGCCGTATTGAGATGCTGACCGTGGACGAGGAGGTAGAACTTGCGCGTCGCATTAAGCAGGGCGACAAAGCCGCATTAGACAAGCTGACCAAAGCCAACCTCCGATTTGTAGTATCGGTGGCCAAGCAATATCAGAATGGGCATATGCCTTTGAATGACCTGATTAATGAAGGTAATTTAGGTCTGATTAAGGCTGCCCAAAAGTTTGATGAAACTCGTGGCTTTAAGTTTATTTCCTATGCAGTTTGGTGGATTCGTCAGTCCATTATGCAGGCAATTGCCGAAAACGGTCGTATCGTACGCTTGCCGGCCAATAAAACCAACGCATTAAACAAATTGAAAACAGCCACCGGCGAGTGGGAACAGCAATATGAGCGCGAGCCAACTCCCGAGGAATTGGCAGAAATCCTTGAAATGGATTTGAAAGAAATCAAAGGCATTATGACAACTTCGGTTCGTCAAGTGTCTGTGGATGCGCCTTTTGACAACGAGGACGGCGGCACACTGCTGGACGTTATGTCGGACGACAGCACCGAAAGCACCGACAAAAACGTTGAGTACAACGAATCGCTCAGCATTGAAACCGAACGTGCGTTGTCTATTTTGAGCGAGCGCGAGCGCAAAATCTTGAAGTTATTCTTCGGTATTGGTATTGAGTCGCCCATGACTTTAGACCAAATCGGCGAAATTATGGGTACTACCCGCGAACGTGTTCGCCAAATCAAGGAAAAGGCTTTGAAGAAAATGCGTGCTTCTTCTAAAGCCGGACAACTGGCTGAATATCTGGGATAATTCGCCCGATACGGCTAAGATGATTCTCTTTATGCATCAAAGGCTGTCTTTTGCAGGCAGCCTTTGATGTTTTTATGGGTTTATCCCTTGTTTCCTTCCCGCTTGGCACTCAGGTAGGCATTGCCCAAATTGAAAAATCCGAAATTATTGCGGTAGGCTTTTACGATGTGTCGCACGTAGCGGTCATAGTAGGCCGCAAATGCCAGCGACATTTTCGCTTTTATCTCTGCGTCTTCTTCAAAAATGGCCAAGATATTCACCTGTGCCAGCACCCACAATTCGCACACCTCTGAGGCGGCAATTGCGTTGAAATTGCGTCGTGCTCCTTCCAAAATAGCATTGTCGCCAAAGGTATCGCCGCGGGTGAGCGTAATGAGTTCCTCAAAGTTATCTTCTACATCTAAGTTGAGCTTTACCTCCCCTGACTTGATGATGTACAGTGCCTGACTGGGGTCGCCGCGAAAGAAAATGGCCTCATTTTGCAAATAGCGGCGCGGATGCAAATGCGGAAGGAACAACGCCAACTCGTCATCGGTCAGGTTGCGGAATATATCGCTGCGACGCAAAAAGCGAAACATGACTTTTTCGCGCGGAGAATACGATTTCTGGTCAAAAAAGCGAAACATGCCGAAAGCTATCAATTATTTCATGCTTGTACAATTTTACTGCCTTTTCGCTCTTTAATGACCTCAATTTTGGCGGGAATCCGCTCTTTGAGTTCACTTACGTGCGAAATAATGCCGACAAGTCGTTGGCTGCCTTCCAGTTCGGCAAGGGTTCGGATGGCTAAATCCAGCGTTTCGCTGTCCAGCGTACCAAAGCCCTCGTCTATGAACATGGACTCTAAGGCAATGCCGCCGCTTTGCGAAGTAATCACATCCGTGAGCCCCAGTGCCAGCGCCAGCGAAGTAAAGAAAGTTTCTCCGCCGGAGAGGTTCTCAACGGGGCGCGTGGTGCCGGAGTATTGGTCAAAGACTGCCAGTCGCATCCCATCTTTGCCGCGCCCAACGGTTTCATCGTTCAGCAAGGTATAGCGCCCGCCCGAAAGTTGTTCCAATCGCAAATTGGCTTTGGCAAGTACTTCGTTAAAATAGAAACGAAGGACGAAGTGTTGCAGGCGAAGTTTATCCGCATTGTCGCCCGAGGCAAGTGCAAAAAGCTCCCGCAAAGGCTTAACAACGGCTTCTTTGTCGGTAATTTGTTGTCGCAGGGCGGTCAGTTGCTGTTGTAAATCCTGCAAACGCTTGATATTGTTGCCAATTTCGCCCGACTTGCTCTGATAATTGCGCAGCGTTTGGGCAGCGGCTTGGGCTTTCTGCGCAGTGGTATCCAAGTCGGGTTTTTGCTTTCCTGCTACTTTTTTTTGAGCTTCGTTGAACGTTGTTTGCAGGGTCAGTTCCGTTTTTTCCCAATCTTCAATCTTTTGGGCAAGGTCTTTTAATGTCTCTTCGGAAAACTCTTTGACCCAAGCCACAACCTCATTCATGGCGGTAAATCCTTTGGCCAAGCAAGCCTGCTTGGTTCGTTCGCGCAGTTCGTTGAGCTGCTGCTCTTGCTCATTCAGTGCTGTTTGCTGTTGTTCGGCCGTGGTTTGCAGGCGTGCGTATGTTTCGCGGGCTTCATTGAGTGCCTTTTCTAAGGTCTGCTGCTTTTTTTCCCATTGCGCATATTGGTTAGCCGATGCAGCAACCTGTTTTTCTGCGGTTGCCGCATCGGGGATGCCCGCAGGAAGCCGCTCTGTAACGGCCTGCCAATTGCTTTGCAAACCACTCAAAGCAAGCTCATGCTTACGCACCTCTTCTTCCGCAGCTTTTGCTTGTGCTGTTTTATCTTGCTGCTGCTGTTTGAGTTGCTCGGTTGCTTGTTGCAATGCTTGCCACTGCTTTTGCGCCGCTTCGGCATTTTTGCGCTGTCGGGCGGCCTGTTGCCACTGCTGCTCCAACGCTTCCTGCGAAGGGATGCCGTCGGTAAAACTTGCTGCCAATATTTGGCAAGTGTTCTCCTGCATTGCCTGCTCGTTCTTTGCGTCTTGGTAAGCATTTCGTGCCTCCTGTTCGGCTTTTTCGGCCTTTTCTTTGGCTTGGTGGGCTTTTTCTAATTCAATATCATCCACACGCTTATCGGCAGGTTGCGCAGGATTCGGGTGCTCGGTTGCACCGCAAACGGGGCAGGGCTGTGCCGGTTGCAGCGTTTCTGCCAATAAGGCTGCCTGACTGCTGCGCCACAATCGCTCGGTTTCGCGGTAGTGTTGATGGGCTTTTTCTGCCGCTTTTGCCGCCAAGTCATACTGCGCCGCCATCTTGGCAGTAACTTTTGCGGCTTCCTCTGCTGCAGCCTGCGCTGCCGTCAATTTCTGCAAAGTCTCCCGAAGTGCGTTCAGGTCTTTTTCTTCGCGCTCGTACAATGCCAATTGTCGGGCGGTTTCGTGCAGTTGGCTCAGTTGCTTATCATTGGCAGCAATTTTTTCCTCTATGTTTGCAATTTCTTTTTGCAACGCATGTAAATTGTCCGATTGGGTAGCCAATTGTTGCTGCGTTGCCGCAATTTGTTGCCGCAATTCCGCAGCTTTGGCAAAATCGGGCAACTTCTCTCGCAGGCTTTGTGCGGCTTCCCGCGCCTGTTCGGCAGCATTTTTTTGCTCGGCATGATTAACCAAATCCTGCTCGGTTTGCTGCAAGCGCTTCTGTTCTTGCTGTTTTTTCTCTATGGTTTTTTGCTGTGCTTGCTGCTTTTCATCTATGCTGTGTTTCAATTCAAAGCCACGGTCAAACAGCGGCTTTAAATCGCGTACATTTTCCAAACGGGCTTTTTGCTGCTTCAACTGCTCGTAGGCTTCTCGGCTTGCCAAATGCGCATGGAGTTGCTGCCGTATTTTTTCAAAATGCTGGAAATCATCGTTTAAAGCACGTTCGGTAACTAACTGCTGCTGTGCTGCATTATTGGCTGCCTCCAATTCCTGCAAATAGTCGGCAAGTTTTTGCGCCTCTTCGTGCAAACTTTGCAGACGGTTTTCTATGCTCTCGCCTTCAGACAATTGCCCATTGGCAAGCAATGTTTTCTCGGCGGTTTGCAGGTTTTGGAGCTCCCCTGATGCAGTGTTCAATCGCTCTTGCAGGCGCTTCTGAAACTCTGTAAACCGCTCGGTGCGAAAAATTGCACTCAGAATTTTAGCCTTATCATCGCCGTTTGCCCGCAAAAAACGCTGAAATGCGCCCTGTGGCAGCACCACAATCTGCAAAAACTGCTCTTTGGTAAAGTGTAAAATGTTGCTGACCTCGTTTTTAATCTCGTCTTTCTTGGTCAGTATTTTTTCATCGGGCAACGGGTTGCCGTTTTCATCGGAGCGATAGAATTGGCGGTCGTCATCAAAGCCTTCGCTGCGCTTTTTCTTTCGTTTTTCGTAATACGCTACGTAGAAATTACCGCGCTGCCTGAAACAAAACTTTACGATAGTAGGCTGATTATCAGCGGCAAAGTCCGAGCGCATTTGCTGGTGGTCGCGGTCGCCGGTGGTATCGCCAAACAGCGCACAACTCATGGCATCAAAGATGGTGGTTTTGCCTGCACCCGTCGGGCCGTGCAAAAGGAACAGGTTGTTGCCCGAAAACTTGCCGAAATCAATGCGCTGATGCTCTATGTATGGGCCGAATGCCTGTATTTCAAGAAAGTGCGGTCTCATGCTTTGGGTTGAATTTCGCGGATAATTTGGGTGATAATTTCTTCGTGTGCCATGTCCAAAGCGGGTAAATAGTGCAGAAAAAATTCGCGGGCTATCTCCCTGTCATCCATTTTGGAGAGTTGTTCGGTGGAAAGGCAGCGTTCCGATGTGTTGCGGTAAGCGTTGGGTTGCCGCAGCTCGAGCGCATAGGTATATTGCCGCCGCACAATTTCCATGGCATTAATAACGGGTTCTTCGTTGAGCAGTGTTACTTCCAGCAAGTCATCCTGACGAACAGACGACTGATTATCAACCAATTGAAATACTCCATCGCGTACGTAGCCCTTAACGCGGCGGATGTCCTGTTTGTGCGCAATCGGAATTTTTTCGGTTTGCACATTGCCTTCCCCGTCCATTTCTATCATCAAAAATACTTTTTGGTGGTCGGCTTCGGAAAAGGAATATTTGAGCAGTGAGCCGGAATAGCGCACTCGCCCGTCCATGAATGACTGCGGGCGGTGTAAGTGCCCTTGTGCGGTATAGTGGAACGGCGTAAAGATTTCGGCAGGCACAACAGAAGCCCCACCAACGCTCAGCAGCGCCCGTTCCGATTCACAACCCTCGCCGCCACTGATAAAAGCATGGCCAATAGCCACGTGCCGCCCCTGTGCCGACATACCATTCGCAATATTTTTTACCACATGGCGCATGATGGCCTCGTGGCTGTCAAAAAAAGCATTGTTATTTTCGGGCAGGCGCAAGTCGGTTGGCTCGGTGTAGGGTATGGGGTGAAAATGCACCTCACCGTATGCATCGTGCAGTATAACAGGTTTGACAACACCGGGCATACCGAAAATATGCAAGCCCTGCCGCTGTAAAATTCCGTTGAAGTAGTCAATGCGCTCGGCGCTGTCGTGATTACCCGCAATGGCTATCACGGGTACTTTCAGCCCCAGCACAATTTCCGACATCACCTCGTCAAACAATTCCACCGCACGAGCAGGCGGAAGCGCGCGGTCGTAAATATCGCCCGCAATAAGCAACACGTCGGGTTTTTCGCTGCGGATAAGGTCTGTAAGCTGTTGAAGAGCGTATTGCTGCCCATCCAGCAAGTCAAAGTTTTTTAAAGATTTGCCTAAATGCCAGTCGGCCGTGTGAAGAATGCGCATAAAAAAGCGTAAAGGGTTTTTACCACTTTACGCCAAATTTACCCTGAAAAAGTCGGTTTTATGATAGGGATTTCTCAATTTTTTTGGCTTCCAACTGTCTGAGGCGCACCCGCAGCGAAGTAATCCACACGCCGAGCAGTGTCCAGCCGATTACGGCCGGGTAGAATACCAAGCGCAGTTTAGAGTCTAAGTCGTAGGCATTGAACCCGGGATTGCCACCCGAACCCGGGTGCAGCGAATCGGTCAGTCGCGGCAAAATCCAGATGAGGGGAATGTAGGCCGCAAAAGCAAAAATATTGTACACCGCACTAATGCGCCCGCGCTGTTGGGGGTCGGAAAATGAGCCGCGCAGCAACCCATAGGCCATGTAAATGAGCATGGCAATGGCTGAACCGTTTTGCTTAGGGTCGCCGTGCCAAGGGTCGCCCCATGTGTAGGTTGCCCAAAACATGCCCGTGAGCAAGCCCAAAATGCCGAACAAAATGGCTGTATTGGCAGATTCAGCCGCCCATTGGTCGTATTTTTCCAGTGGATTGCGCAGGTATTTAATGGAATAGACCACCGAAACCGTCAATAAAATCATCATACCAAACCACATCGGTACGTGGAAGTAGAGGTTGCGAATGGTTTCATTGAGGATATCTAAACGCGGCACGTCCAACAGCAGACCGCCCAGCAGGGTATAGAACAGCAGGACAATGGTCAGTAATTTCCACCAAGCTAATTTCATGGTTATTGGGGGTTAGTTTGCAAAGTTACGTTTAACGGAAGGTTTTATTACAGGGAAACTATGATTTTCCATTTATTCACAGTCTCACTCACTCACCAGCAACTTCTCTACCGCTGTTTTGCCGCTGCTTGCTGTCAAGCGGATGAAATACATACTGCGTGCGGTGGGCAGTTGCAGGGGGTGCTCTCCTGCGGCAAGGCTGAACTGCGACCATGTACGCCCTGAAAGGTCTGTGATGCTGACAGCAGCAGGTTCGGCAAGTTGCAGGCGCACCCTGCCCTGTGGCGCAGGATTCGGGCTGATGCTGTACCAACTGCGCGGCAGCAGGTTTTCGGCAGGCAGCGAAGTCGGCACATCCTGCTGAAAACGAAGCAGTTGCAATCCTCCACCGGCAGTTCCTAAAATCAGGTGATTGCCTAAAACAGCCGGCAGTACCTCTCTGCCAAAGTTTTTTTCTTCTAACCGATTGGTCAGACGATTGAACAGCAGGTTGCGCACCGGTTGCGGATTACCGTTCAGAAAGTTGTTGTAAAAAAGCAACTCACCGCCGCGATTGGACGCAATTAAGTCTAATCGCCCATCAGCATTTACATCGGCTACGGCAATACTCAGGCCGCGTTTCAAAGCATCGTTTTCAATGCCTGCCACGTTACTACTGCGCAAAGTAAAGTTCAAGTTGCCCGTGTTTTCGTAGCGCTCGAGCGCGCCCTGAAATTTAGCCACTAACAAATCTGCGTCGCCATCGGCATCCGTATCGGCAAAAAGCAGTTCATCACCAATGGAAAGCGTGCTGACTGTCAGGTCGGTAGCATTGGCAAGGCTAAACTGCACGGGTTCATTGCGGCGTGCTGTGTTGAGGATATAGGCAAAGCGCCCGCGATTGTCGCTGTTGCGCTGTGCGGAAAATGCCAAGTCCACCGCCCCATCGCCGTTCAGGTCGGCAACCGTAATTTTGAGTTGGCGCAAATTGGCGGCGGCAAATCCTGCAAAATTGTCATTGGCCAACCTGAAAGCAGGACGCGCGTTGTTGCCCGTGTTTTCAAAATAGTAGATGCGGCTGACGATTCGCTCCAACTCGGCGGGGTTGGTATCGCTGCGCTGCCCGATGGTACTCAACAGCAGGTCTAAGTCGCCGTCGCCGTCCACATCCAGCACGGCAGGGCGGGCAGTTTCGCCAATTTCCACCATATCGGCCTGCAAAAAGTTGCGCTGCCGAAAGCGAAAATCGGGACGCTGCAAAGTGCCTTCGTTTTTGTAGAACCACGCCGAGCGCGTAAAGTCCAGCGAGGGAGCAGCAGCAGGCTCATTGATGAACACGTTGGGTGCTGCCAGCAAATCGGGGATGTCGTCAAAGTCCGCATCTTCGTAGAAAGCAGCCGGAAACAACTGAAAATCAACGGGATTAACAGCAGGAAACGCCTGCTGAAAGCTATTAAAATTGGCGTTAGCGGGCGTTCCTACGTTGAGCATGGCCACCAAGTTGCTGCAACTCACATCGCCAAGCAACAGGTCTTTGGTATTGTCGCCGTTCAAATCTATGGTCAGCAAAGTGGAGCCTGCATGTTCCACCGCCTCAACGCGGCAAAAACTGTTGCCGAAAAGAAATTCGTTGCAGTTGGAACACTCTTCAATATTGCCCCAGCGCAAAGTGGCCTTCTCAAATACAAGGCTGTCGGAGTGGCCGAAGCGTTCGCGGCTCAGGTTGCGGTTCCACTCTATGTTGAAGCCGCTGGCAGGAATAAAATTCAGAATATCCAAATCGCCATCGTTGTCAATATCGGCAATTGCGGGTATGTCGGTGAGGTCTATGCGAAGGTTGAGGTTTACGGCCGAAATGCCTCGAACCTGCAAGGGGTCGCGCAGGGTTTGAAATTGCAGCCTGCCGCCCTGAGGGGTTACGTTGCGCAACACACGGATGCCGAAATTGGTGGTTGTGAATATGTCTTTGCGCCCGTCGCCGTCATAGTCTGCCAGCAGACACCAAGCATTCAAATCCTTCGGGAAAAGCGATTCGTATTCGGGTGCATATTGCCAACGGTTATTGACATTCAAAAAAGTACTGACTTTGTTGGTGGTGCGGTCAAAAATGAATAAGTCGCTGCGCCCGTCGCCGTTGAGGTCTATGGTGGAAAACTGCGGAGCATTGAAACCTCCTGCCCATGCCAGCGGCAAATTGCGCCCATTGATTTGCACGGGGATAGAATCGGAAAAGACAAAAGCCGGATTCTGTGCAGCAGCCGCAACCGCTAATATCCACGCAAACAGAAAGAGTAGGTATTTCATAGCCGTCCAATGTTTACATAACTGTCAGCGGTACAAAGTTGTTCCTGACTGACCATTACAAAGCTAATACAAACGCTGTACGATGAGCCACAGCCAACCGCGAAGAATGCAGAAAGACAGGATTAACTTTTTGTGATGCCCGATTGTACGGAACTCATAAAAAATCAGCAGCCCGAAAACCTTTCAGTCTTCGGGCTGCTGTCATGAAAACGGTTTGAAAACTATTATTGCATAACTTTGGGAGCTACGGCCTGCTTGGAGTAAAAGTTGGTTGACGGGTCTTTTACCAATTCGTACAGCGTGCTGTCGCCCAGTTGGCGGAAGTAGAAGCCGCCTACGCGGAAGTTACCCCAAACAGTATCTTTGCCTTTTACCTGATATATTGTTGTATCCCAAGTAACGGCCACATCTACCAGCACATCGCCGAATCGCTCTTCCTTCATTTTTACGGGTACGTAGGCCATAAAGTCGCTCAGCGGAAATACTTCTTTGGTAGGCTCGCCAATGGTAATATTCACCATTTGGCGGATGTTGTTGTCAAAACGCACAAATTTGCCGGAGTCGCCGCCCATCATTTTCAGTTCATTGGTAACTTTTGCGAGGATGGAATCTACACGCGTCCAATCGGCTTTCAGTTCATACTGTTTCTCTTTTTTGCCGCCACCGCAGGCATACGCAAAAAGCGCAATTACAAATAAGATAGCAATCTTTCTCATAGAATGTAACGGGTTTAGGTTAAGTTTATCGTGAAAAAGATTATTGCAACAACTTGGCTTGCTTGATGTAATATTCGCCCTGCTTCACCCAGCTGTAACGCTCCTGCCCTTTTATGGCGCGGATATCGGCTGCAATGAGTTTGAGGTCGCCCATTGTGCTGTCATTTACCTTAATGTTGGGGTCCCATTGCAATTTGAAGTCCACTTTCAAGGTATCTCCGTTGAGGCGGTTTTGCATCAACACACCCAATACCGCCATATCTTCACCCACGAGATAGTTTACGGAGTCGTAAGCCAACGGAAAGGTAATAATTGAGAACTGACCGGTATCCATTACCTCAAAGCCGGCTTTGCCTTGCTTTACTATCATCTCCTCAATCATTTTGTCCACCATGCGAATGGCTCGTTTGTTATTGGCCAATTCTTTTTTGATTTGTGCTTTCAACTCGGCACGTTTTTCTTCGTCCGACTTGCCGCAAGACCATGCCAACAAGGCAACAGCTATCAGGATATAAACTTTTTTCATGAGCAATACTTTTCAGGTTGAGTGATTTTTGGAAATTTCTGTCCGCCTTTCAAAATGGGCGCGCAAAGTTAGTGCACTACCAACTGAGCGACAAGGTTTTAACAATATTCAACAATTAATTGTAGGTAACGTAGTGCTCCCACTTTTCCAGCACGGCGCGGAAGTCGGCAGGCAACTCGGAGTCAAACTGCATGTACTGCTTGCTGACGGGATGCTCGAAGCCCAGCGACTTGGCATGAAGTGCCTGCCGCGGCATCAGACTAAAACAGTTTTCCACAAAAGCGCGGTATTTTGAGAAAGGCGTACCTTTTAAAATCTGGTCGCCGCCGTAGGTAGCATCGTTAAACAACGGATGCCCCAAGTACTTCATGTGTGCCCTGATTTGATGGGTTCGCCCTGTTTCGAGTCGGCATTTCAGCAATGAGATATAGCGCAGCGATTGGATTACTTCGTAGTGCGTAACGGCATGTCGTCCGTATGGTGCCATATCGCCCTCATAAACCATGGTAATGCGGCGGTCTTTGGGGCTTCTGCCCAGCGGCGCATTGATAGTGCCTTTCGGCTCTTTGGGCTCTCCCCATACAAGGGCGTAGTAGGTGCGCTCGATAGTATGATGAAAAAACTGACGCGCCAAACTCATCATGGCGACTTCGGTTTTGGCAATTACCATCAGCCCGCTGGTATCCTTGTCTATGCGATGAACAAGCCCCGGGCGGCCTTCGTTGCCTTGCATTTCGGGCAATTGTTGGAAGTGATACACTAAGGCATTGACCAGTGTACCTTCCCAATTGTTATAGCCCGGATGTACTACCATACCCGGCTCTTTGTTCAGCACAAGCACGTGTTCATCCTCAAAAACAATATTGAGCGGAATGTTTTCAGGCTTCACCTCTCCGCTACGTGGCGGCTCGGGCAATGAAACGGTAATAACGTCCAACGGATGCACCTTGTAGTTAGGCTTAATCGGCTGATTATTGACCAGAATAAAGCCGTTGTGAATGGCATCCTGAATTTTACTGCGCGAAGCGTTGGGCAGGCGGTCGCATAAAAACTTGTCTATGCGCAGCAAAGATTGCCCCTTGTCGGCCACAATGCGGTGGTGCTCAAACAGTGCGTCATCGTCCTGCTCACCCGCAAAATCGTTGATTTCCTCGCTCATTGAATTACCTCCGATGATTGGGCAGCCGATTTTTTATTACTGATAATTTTTAGCCTTTGTTTCACCAAAGCTACTTTTTGAGGCAGTTCTTCCGTCGTATCGGCAAGGATGGTAACGTGCCCCATTTTGCGGAAAGGCTTGGTAATGGTTTTGCCGTAGAGGTGCACATAAACGCCCGAAAGCCCCAAGACTTTTTCCATGCCCTTGTAAACAGCCTCGCCCGTGTAGCCCGGTTCGCCGAGCAGGTTTACCATAGCGGCAGGACAGCGTGCGGCAGTATCGCCCAGCGGCAGGTTGAATATGGCACGCAGCAATTGCTGATATTGCGACGTATAGTTGGCCTCTATGGTGTGATGCCCACTGTTGTGTGGGCGCGGTGCTACTTCGTTCACCAAAATTTCGCCGTCTTTGGTAAGGAACATTTCCACTGCCAACAAACCGACAAAGCCCATCGTTTTAACTACTTGCTCTGCTATTGTCTGCGCTTTGCGGGCAAGGTCAGCAGAAATATCGGCAGGTGCAAAAAGGTACTCTACCAGATTGTGTTCGGGATGAAAAACCATTTCCACTACAGGGAAAGCCTCCATCTGCCCCGAATGGTTGCGGGCAACCATTACAGCCAGTTCTTTTTCAAAATCAATTTGCTTCTCTAATACGCCCGGCGCATCAAATGCCTTTTCCCAATCGGCCGATGTGTTGATTTTTTGCACACCGCGCCCGTCGTAACCTTCCTTGCCGAGCTTATGAACGGCAGGCAACATGTCGGCATACAGGCGGACATCCGTGCGTTTTTCCGTCAGTACGAATGGTGCGGTAGGAATGTCGTGCGCCTTGTAAAACTGCTTTTGCAAGCGCTTGTCTTGAATCAGGCTAATCAGCTTGGGGTCAGGATAAACGGTTTTGCCTTGTGCCTGCAAGGTTTCCAATGCCTTTGTATTGACATTTTCAATCTCAATCGTGATGATATCTACATCCTGACCAAAGTTTACTACCGTTTGGTAGTCCGTCAGCGCACCGCAGACAAATTCGGATGCCAGCGAACGACACGGGGCATCGGGTGCGGGGTCTAACACTTTCACGTACACATTCCAATCGGCGGCGGCTTGAATCAACATTTTGCCCAACTGACCGCCTCCCAAAATACCTAACCGAATCTGCTTAAATGCCATGATGAAAAAAATGAAGCGCAAAGTTCCTCATTTTTCCTTACTTTACGCCCTGTTTATGTGCTTTTCACATGTTTATTGAGCCTTATCATCCTAACAAAACACCACACGGGTGGATTGAAGTTATTTGCGGGTCAATGTTTTCGGGCAAAACCGAGGAGCTGATTCGTCGGGTCAATCGGGCGCTGATAGCCCGCCAAAAAGTGGCTATTTTTAAGCCCGCCCTCGATGTGCGCTACGACGAAGTAAAAGTTGTTTCACACAACAAAACGGAAATCCACTCTAACCCCGTTCAAACTGCCAAAGAAATTCTGTTGGTAGGTCGCGACTGCGATGTGATAGGTATAGACGAAGCCCAATTTTTTGACGAAGGATTGATTGAAGTCTGCGAAACCTTGGCGCGCCGCGGCAAAAGAGTGATTCTTTCAGGGTTGGATATGGACTTTGAAGGTAAACCGTTTGGCGTAATGGCTCCGCTGATGGCTATTGCCGAGTTTGTTACCAAAGTGCACGCCATTTGTGTGCGTTGCGGCGGCATGGCTTCTTTCTCCTATCGTTTGAGTGCTTCGCGCGAGCGCCTACTGCTTGGCGAACAAGATGCCTACGAACCGCGCTGTCGCAGTTGCTTCCTCAAAGGGAAATCAGTTGCCGAAGGCGAAGGAAGAAGGGATAGCTAAACGCTGCTTTTTAGAAAAGCAACTTTGTTAGGCTGCAAAGCAACAACAGCAGCAAGGCCGCGGGAGTCAGGTATTTCCAGCAAAGCGACATGAGTTGGTCTATTCGCAAACGCGGGTAAGTCCAGCGCACCCACATTTGCAGGCCAACCAGCAGTAAGCCTTTGCCAAGCAGCCAAAAAGCACCCCAAAGCCATGCGGAAATATGCCCGGGTGTGCCGCTTGTCCATTCGGCCAAGCGCAATTCCCCTACATTCGGGAGTGGCGTATTCCATGCACCAAAAAACAACACTGCCGAAAGCAGGCTGACCAACAACATCATGCCATACTCACTTAACATCAGGATGCCCCAGCGGAAACCCGCATACTCTGTCTGATAGCCTGCCACTAACTCCGATTCGGCTTCGGGCAAGTCAAAAGGAGCGCGGTTGCACTCTGCCAGCGAGGCTATAAAGAATATCAGAAATACAGGCAGCAACAGCGGGTAGCGAACCACATACCAACTGAAAACGCCGCCCCATGCGTTGCTTTCAATAGCAAAAATGCCTTGTTGCCATGCCATTTCCTGCAAATTGAGCGTGCCTGCGCAAACGGCCACGCAAAGCACTGCCAACCCGAGCGGCACTTCATAAGATACGATTTGTGCCACCGAACGCATGGCACCCAACATGGAAAACTTGTTGTTGCTCCCCCATCCGGCCATCAGAATGCCCATTACATCCAGCGAAACAATGGCAAGCAGCGCAAAAATGCCGGTAGCACTTTCCGAGCCGATGCCCTGCGGCGCAAGAGGTATAAAACAGAACCCTGCAAACACCGAAGCGAAAATAACAAAAGGAGCAGCCCTGAAAAGCACGCCATCTGCACCGCGCAGTACGATATCCTCCTTCTGCAACATTTTCAGCAGGTCGGCGACAGTTTGCAACAGCCCGTAGTAGCCTGTTTCCATCGGGCCGAGGCGGTCTTGAATAAATGCTGCCATTTTCCGCTCTGCATACACGGCAAAAACGGTGTAGAGTAACAAAAAGCCCAAGAAAAACAGAAAGAGCAGTATGGTGGTGGGCATGGGTTAGGTGGTCAATCCGAATATAAAGGTTACAAATATTCATCCGTCCATAGCGAATGGTTTGCAAACCATTCGCTATGGACGGATGAACGGACGTTCACGTATGGGAGATATGTACAATTTGCCTGATTTTATTTAATTCATCCTCAAAGGAAATTTGCCTGTGGTGTACTTCCTGATGACTGATATAATTGCGCACAGCATCAACTTGTGAAGGACTAACGGTTAATGCCCCGTAGCCATCTTGCCAGCCGAATTCATCGCCGCAAAATCCTTTTTCTTTCACCCAAAAGTAGCTGTCCCGCTTAATATCTCTTACAATATCGCTTATGGCATATTGCGGCTTAGGTGATAACAGCAGGTGAACATGGTCTTCAATGCCGTTAATGAAGTCCAAATGATAGCCTTTTGTTTCGCAAAAATCTCTCATACGACCGTATAATTCCCATTTCCAAGCCCGCTGAATAAATGGTAAACGATGTTTGGTTGCCCATATCAAATGGTACCACAAAGCCAGATAATTCTGCTGCTTGGACATGAGGCAAAAGCTATTTTTTCAATCTTCAGCGAAGAGAATTTCACAAATTTACAGGAATATATCCGTAGCGAAAGGTTTGCAAACTCTTTGCTACGGATAATGGCTAGGCTACAAAATATAACGGCTCAAATCGCGGTTTTGCACCAACGAGCTCAGGCGCTGCTGCACCATTTCCCGATTAACCACCAGTTTGGAGTTGGGCGGGATAGTATCGGGAACTTCAAACAAAAACTCGTTGAGCAGGTGGCTCATCACCGTATGCAAACGACGTGCGCCAATATTCTCTACTTCCGAATTGATGGCAAAAGCTACTTCTGCAATGGCTTCCAGCGCATCATCGGTAAAACTCAACTCTACATCCTCGGCAGCCAACAGCGCCTGATACTGCTTGGTAAGTGCGTTTTTTGGGGTTTTCAGAATCTGGTAAAAATCGGCTTGGCTGAGGCTTTGCAACTCTACGCGGATAGGGAAACGCCCTTGCAGCTCGGGAATGAGGTCGGAAGGTTTGGATACATGAAAAGCCCCTGCCGCAATGAACAGGATGTGGTCGGTGTTGATGATGCCGTATTTGGTATTGACTGCGCTACCTTCTACAATAGGCAGCAGGTCGCGCTGCACACCTTCGCGGCTTACATCGGGGCCGCCCGATTTACCGGAAGAGGATGCGATTTTGTCAATTTCATCAATGAATATAATGCCCACGTTTTCGGCTTTTTGCAGGGCAATCTGTTTTACTTCGTCCATATCAATCAGTTTGGACGATTCTTCTTCCATCAAGATCCGGCGTGCTTCGGCAATGGCTATTTTGCGTTTGCGGCTCTTTTTAGGCATCATGTTGCCTATCATTTCCTGCAAATTCATCATGGAGACTTCATCAATAGCGCCGCCGATGATGCTCATGCCGCCTGTGTTGTTTTCTACTTCAATTTCTATTTTGCGGTCTTCCAGTTCGCCGTTGCGCAGTTTTTCGCGGAATCGCTCGCGGGTGCGCTCGTTGAGTTCCACGTCCGAATCGCTGACCTGAAAGCCTATTGTTCCTTCGGGCTGGCTGCGTTTTGACTTTACGGGCGGAATCAGCGCATCCAAAATGATTTCTTCCACCGCTTCGGCTGCTTTTTCCTGTACTTCGGCGCGCTTCTGCATCTTCACCATATTTACGGCTTGCTCAGCCAAATCGCGCACCATGCTTTCCACGTCGCGGCCTACATAGCCCACTTCGGTAAACTTGGAGGCTTCTACTTTCACAAAAGGTGCATCGGCAAGTTTGGCCAAACGGCGGGCAATTTCGGTTTTACCCACGCCCGTGGCGCCAATCATTAGAATATTGTTGGGTACAATTTCGCGCTTCATATCGCCGGGGGCGTTCATGCGCCGCCAGCGGTTGCGCAGGGCTATGGCTACGTTGCGCTTGGCCTCGTGCTGCCCGATGATGTATTTATCTAATTCGGCAACGATTTGCTTCGGGGTCAGGTATTCGGGTTGTTCAAGCATTGACTATCGGCTTTAACTATGGACAAAAATACAATAAAAAAGCCATCCTGAAATGGGACGGCTTTTTTGCTTTGCATGTATGCCCAACCGGCGGCAAGGGCTTACATGAGGATACACTTATTATCTTTCAGGTCTTGTTCAACGTTTTTGAACTTGGTTTCTACCACCCGACCGTCCATATAGCGCACGGTTACTTTATCGTTGCGCCCCGGCAGTTTTTGTGAGATAACCGGCTTGGTAACTTCCACGTTTTGGCGGTTGGTCGTACTGTAAGCAGTCTTGTTATCGCTGCGGGTGCTTACGGTTTCGGTTTGCGGCTTATTGGCCGAAAGTTTAGCCTGCTGCTGCCGTTGGCGATTCATGGCTGCCATGGCTTCCGCATTCTGCACGGCATTCTGTCCCTCGTCGTAAGGCATGGCGCGGAACAGGAAGGCCGTAATTTGCGAGTTCAGTTCGCCAATCAGGTTTTTAAACAACTCGAAGGCTTCAAACTTGTAAATCAACAGCGGGTCTTTCTGTTCCAAAGTGGCAAACTGTACCGACTGGCGCAGGTCGTCCATTTCGCGGAGGTGCTCTTTCCAGTACTGGTCAATCAGTGCGAGCGTAATCGCCTGCTCCATGTTCTGAATCATGGCCATACCGCCTGTTGCAACGGCCTGTTGCAGGTTGGTAACGATGTTAATCATTTTCCTGCCGTCGGTAAATGTCAATGCAACATCGCGGAATACGGCACCCTGCGTTTGGAAAGCATGGTTCAGTACAGGGAACGTCATTTCTGCCAGATGCTTGTTCTTTGCCGTATAGCGCCCGTATACCTCATCATAAAGCATCTCGGCAATGGCAGCGGTGTTGTTTTTAGCAAAGCTCTCGGCTGTGATGGAAACAGTAAGGCCGAATTGTGAAAGCACCGCCAATTTGAAACCTTCGTAGTCGCCTTTGTTGTTCTCGGCAATTTCCTGACAGGTGTCGTAGAACATCGTCATGATGTCTAACGACAGACGCTCGCCAAAGAGTGCATTGCGGCGACGGCGATAAATCACCTCGCGCTGTGCATTCATTACGTCGTCGTATTCCAGCAGGCGTTTGCGCATACCGAAGTTGTTTTCTTCAACTTTCTTCTGGGCGCGCTCGATAGACTTGGTAATCATGGAGTGCTGGATTACTTCTCCCTCTTCCAAACCAAGCCTGTCCATAATGCCTGCAATGCGCTCTGAGCCGAAAAGGCGCATCAGTTCGTCTTCAAGGCTGACAAAGAATTGTGAAGAGCCCGGGTCGCCTTGACGGCCTGAACGACCGCGGAGCTGGCGGTCTACACGGCGGCTTTCGTGGCGCTCCGTACCAATAATTGCCAAACCGCCTGCCTGTTTGGCTTCGGGTGTAGGTTTAATGTCCGTACCGCGGCCTGCCATGTTGGTAGCAATTGTTACCGTGCCGGGGATACCCGCATTGGCAACAATCTCTGCTTCACGGGCGTGCTGCTTGGCGTTCAGTACCTGATGCGGAATTTTGCGCAATTGCAGCATACGGCTGATAATTTCGGAGTTTTCTACCGAAGTAGTACCTACAAGCACCGGCCTTCCGGCTGCCACCAATTCCTGTATTTCTGCCACTACGGCGTTGTATTTCTCGCGAACGGTTTTGTAAACCTTGTCTTCATGGTCTTTGCGGATAACCGGCTTGTTGGTCGGTATTTCCACTACGTCCAATTTGTAGATTTCCCAGAACTCGCCTGCTTCGGTGCTTGCCGTACCGGTCATGCCGGCCAGTTTGTGGTACATGCGGAAGTAGTTCTGCAAGGTAATGGTAGCATAGGTTTGTGTAGACTCTTCTACCTTTACGTTTTCTTTGGCTTCCAATGCCTGATGCAGGCCGTCGGAGTAGCGGCGACCTTCCATCACACGGCCGGTCTGTTCATCTACAATTTTTACTTTGCCGTCCACCAAGATATAGTCCACATCGCGCTCGAAGAGTGTATAGGCTTTGAGCAGTTGGTTTACGCTGTGGATGCGCTGGTTCTTAACGGTGTAGTCGGCCAATACTTGGTCTTTAGCGCGCAGTTTATCGTCTTCGCTCAGCTCGGGGTTGGCATCTATGTTGGCTATTTCAACGCCGATATCGGGCAATACGAAGAAATGCGCATCTTCGCCCGCTTCGGTAATGAAATTGATACCGTTTTGTGTCAGCTCTACCGAATTGTGTTTTTCATCAATTACGAAATAAAGCGGCTTGTCGGCTTCGGGCATCATTTTGGCGTTGTCTTGCAAGTAGAAGTTTTCTACTTTCTGCATTTTTGCTTTAATGCCCGGCTCGCTGAGGTATTTAATCAGCGGCTTGTTGTTGGGCAACCCTCTGTAAGCACGGAATAATGCCAAACCGCCTTCTTCGTCTTTGCCTTCTGCCAATAATTTTTTGGCTTCGTTCAAAAACTTGATAGTCAGTTGCTTTTGGGCTTCTACTAATCGGCTGATGCGTGGTTTGAGTTCGTAGTAGAGTTGCTCGTCTTCGCTGCCTGCGCCGACCGGCCCCGAAATAATGAGCGGCGTACGGGCATCGTCTATCAATACGGAGTCTACCTCGTCCACCATGGCGTAGTGGTGCTTGCGCTGCACCAATTCGGCCACCTCACGCGACATGTTATCGCGCAGGTAGTCAAAGCCAAACTCGTTGTTTGTGCCGTAGGTAATATCTGCCATGTAGGCACGACGGCGCATGGGTGTATTGGGTTGGTGCTTGTCTATGCAATCTACACGCATACCGTGGAACTCAAAAAGAGGCCCCATCCACTCGCTGTCGCGGCGTGCCAGATAGTCGTTTACGGTTACTATGTGTACTCCTTTACCACCCAAGGCGTTCAGGTAGGCGGGCAAAGTCGCTACAAGTGTTTTACCTTCACCGGTTGCCATCTCGGCAATTTTGCCTTGGTGCAACACAATGCCGCCGATAAGTTGCACATCGTAGTGCACCATTTCCCACGTTACCAAATTGCCGGCAGCCATCCATTGGTTGTGCCAAATGGCTTTATCGCCATCAATGGTTACGCCTTGACGTGTGGCGGCAATTTCGTGGTCAAAAGGTGTGGCCGTTACAACCAATTGCTTGTTGGTAGTCCAGCGGAAAGCTGTTTCGCGCACAACGGCGAACGCTTCCGGAAGGATGTTCATCAGCACTTCTTCCAGTTTTTTGTCGTGCTCTTTTTCCAGACGGTCTATCTGTTGGAAAATCTGTTCTTTTTCCTCGATATCCATCGTCGGATTTTCTGCCACTCGCCGGTGTAAATCTGCCAGTTGGCTTCCCAAATCGGACAATTCTCTTGCAATCAGCTCTTTAAAGGCAAAAGTTTTGCCCCGCAGTTCATCATCGCTCAACGATTTGAGCTTGGCATATTCCTGATTGATGGAAGCAACCAGGGGATAAATTTGTTTCAGGTCGCGCTCGGACTTGGTGCCAAACAGTTTGGCGAAACCTTTGGTAAGAAAGTCTAACATAGTAGTTTACAGGTGGTTCAAAAACGTGCCAAACAGCCACCCGACTGACATTTTGGCTGTGAACTCGCAAAGTTACGAATCCGATTTGGGATTTCCTGCCTATTTAACGTATTTGCAATCGGTTAATGAAAACAAAACGCTTCGCGTACCTATTGCTTTATGGAACTGAATTGGATTGACTGGACAGTTATCATCGCTTTTTTGCTCGTTTCGCTCGGGATTGGCCTTCGCTATGCCAAACAGGCAGGCAAGGGAGTAGAAAATTTTTTCTTGGGAGGGCGTAACCTGCCCTGGTGGATTGCCGGAACTTCTATGGTAGCAACTACTTTCGCTGCCGACACGCCGCTGCTGGTAACTGAGTTGGTAGCCAAAAACGGCATCAGCGGCAACTGGCTGTGGTGGAACTTCCTCATCGGAGGTATGCTCTCCACCTTCTTTTTTGCCGACTTGTGGCGACGCGCTAATATCATTACCGATGTGGAACTGGTAGAAAAACGCTACAGCGGCAAGCCTGCCGCCTTCCTGCGCGGCTTCAAGGCGGTCTATCTTGGCATTTTTATGAATGCTGTCATTATTGCATGGGTAAATTTGGCATTAGGCGCGCTGCTCAAAATTTTCTTTAATATCCCCGATAATGAACTCCTTTGGTGGGTTGGCGCTGCCATGCTGATGGTGGTGGTCTACTCGAGCCTTTCAGGCCTGATGGGGGTGGCCATTACCGATTTTGTACAATTTATTATCGCCATGTCGGGATGTATTCTGCTGGCCGTGCTGGTCGTCGGCTCGCAAAAAATAGGCGGCATCAGCGGCATGAAAGCACAACTGCCCGAATGGACACTGCATTTTTTCCCTTCGCTTGATTTTAGCAGTTCGTCTGCCGCAGGTACGACGGCCAAAGCATTCAGCCTTGGTTTAGGCAGTTTTTTGGCATACGTAGGTATGCAATGGTGGGCAAGTTGGTATCCCGGGGCAGAGCCGGGCGGCGGCGGCTATATTGCCCAACGCATGATGAGTGCCAAAAATGAAGAACATGCCGTAAAAGCCATGTTGCTTTTCCAAATTGCACACTATGCGCTGCGCCCGTGGCCGTGGATTTTAGTAGGCTTGTGCGCGCTTGTGCTCTATCCGGAACTGCCCGAAGCAGACAAAAAACTCGGGTATGTGTTGGCCATGAAAGACTTCTTGCCGGCAGGGCTGCGCGGACTGTTGCTCGTTGCTTTTTTGGCAGCCTACATGAGCACGGTTTCCACACAGTTAAACTGGGGGGCAAGCTATATCATCAACGACCTTTACAAGCGATTCATCCGCCCTGAGGCCAGTCAGGCGCAATTTGTGAAGGCTTCACGCCTGACAACTTTCTTGCTGATGATTGTTTCGCTCATTATCACCTCGCAAATTGAAACCCTCTCGGGTGCGTTCAATTTCATGATTGAATGTGGTGCAGGTTTAGGCTTGGTGCTGATTCTCCGCTGGTATTGGTGGCGGGTGAACGCTTGGAGTGAAATTGCGGCAACCCTTGCACCTTTCATTGGCTATTCGGTTTCGCGCTATGTATTCCACATGGAATTTCCCGACAGCTTTTTCCTGACCATTGGTTTTACTACCGTCGTATGGCTGGCGGTAACATTCCTGACCCCGCCAACCGACCGGGCACATTTGCAGCAATTCTACCGCGATGTTCGCCCGCAGGGAGCATGGAAACCTATTGCCGACTCCCTCCAAATGCCCGTAGAAAATAAACTGCCCGTTCTTTTTGCCAAATGGGGTACAGGCTTGCTGCTGTGCTACTCGGCACTGTTCGGTATCGGCAAGGCAGTGCTGTTAGAGTGGTCGGCGGCAGCCGTGTACGGCTTGGTATTCGTGGCGGCAGCCCTGCTGCTGAACAGGCTGTTGAAGCAATAACGTGTGCAGTCGGCCAAATAAAAAACCTGACAGCAATCAACATCTGTCAGGTTTTTTTGCAAGTTGCGGTTGTTGGTCAGGCCAATACCACCGATTTATTTTTTCTCGGCACGCATTTTATCAAAGGCGTTCATTACCTCTTTTACGTGTCCGCGGGAAATTTCCAGCAATTGCTTTTCTTCATCATTTAGTTGCAGCTCGATGATGCGCTCGATGCCGTTTTTACCCAACAAGCAAGGCACACCGAGGTAGCAATCTTCAATTCCGTATTCGCCTTCCAGCTTCACGCACACAGGCAGGATGCGTTTCTGGTCGCGAACGATGGCTTCTACCATTTGCGCAGCAGCAGAGCCCGGCGCATACCATGCAGAAGTACCCATCAGTTTTACCAGTTCGCCGCCGCCGACTTTGGTGCGTTCCACAATTGCGTTGAGGCGCTCGCTGTCAATCAGCTCGGTTACAGGGATACCGCTCACGGTTGTGTAGCGAGGCAGCGGAACCATTGTATCGCCGTGGCCACCCAAAATCATTGCCTGAATGTCTTTCGGAGAAACGTTCAGCGCTTCGGCCAAAAATGCTCGATAGCGGGCAGTATCCAAAATACCGGCCATACCCATTACGCGCGTGCGAGGCATTTGCGAAGTGATATGCGCTGCATAAGTCATTACGTCTAACGGGTTAGAAACCACAATGATGATGGCATTGGGTGAGTTCTTTACCACGTTTTCAGTAACCGAAGTAACAATGTCGGCATTAACGGCAATCAGGTCATCGCGGCTCATACCGGGTTTGCGCGGCAAACCGGAAGTAATAACCACTACGTCAGAACCTGCCGTGCGAGTGTAGTCGTTTGTTACGCCTACGGTGCGGCTGTCGTACAGGTCAATCGGGGCTTTTTGCCAGATGTCCAGCGCTTTGCCTTGCGCCATACCATCTTTAATATCTACCAGTACAATTTCATTGGCAATTTCCTTATATGCCAGAACGTCGGCGCAAGTAGCTCCTACATTGCCCGCTCCTACAACGGTTACTTTCATAAATTTATAGCTGTGTAATGATTGGTTTGACAAAACGCTGCAAGTTACGCACTGCCCGCAAAAATGGAAATAGATAAGCAATCCTAACGGCGCATTTATTAATTTTGTGTAATCTAAACTCACAATATGCACAGTTCATCGGATAACGACTCATTCCTGCACGCCTTCTACTCTAATTTGCCCTATGAAAATTACGAAGAGCGGGAACGCATTGCGCTCAACACACCGCATGGCGACAGTATGGCGGTTATGAATGAGATGTATCTGCACGATTATCGCCTGTATTTCAAACTGTTCGGCAAGTTCCCTAACCTCTACCTGATTAACGGGCTGGATATTGCCAAAGCGATTGAGTTTTTCAAAGAACATTTTGCGGAGCGAATCGTCCATTGCTATTTCAAGAAAGAGTACCGCTGGCGCAAAAAGAAATTTGAGTATGCCGAAATTTTCTTCGTATTGAACGACGATACGATAGTTTCTTTCAACGAAGGAACCAACTGCCGCGTGATGCACTATCATCCGGCGGCCGGCTGCTATGCCGAAATTTCCAAAAAACTGTTGCCTTTCAAACTCAAAGAGCGGCAGCGCCGACCGCATGAAATCAACCTGATTACGGTTTCCAACATGGGGCTGGAACTGCACAGCATGGACATTAAGCGCACCCGTTTAGATTTGAACAAGAACTATAACGACGACTTTCTGCCGGTGCATCAGCAAATTATGAAGCGGCTCAACCGCCGGAATGATAAAGGCATCGTACTGTTGCACGGCGTACCGGGAACGGGCAAAACCACCTACCTACGCTATCTTATCGGGCTGTTGCGCAAAAACATGATGTTTATCCCGCCCAATATTGCGGTCAATTTGGCCAACCCCGATTTTATCAACATTCTGATTAACAACCCCAATTCGGTATTAATTATTGAAGATGCCGAAAACATCATCATGGACAGAGGGCAAAGCCACAACTCGGCCGTCTCTACACTGCTGAACATATCCGACGGCCTTCTCTCAGACTGTCTGAACATTCAGATTATCTGCACGTTCAACATGCCGATTCAACGCATAGACGACGCATTGCTGCGCAAAGGTCGGCTCATTGCCAAATATGAGTTCAAAGAACTTTCGGTAGCAAAAGCACAACGCATTTCCGATGAACTCGGCTACAAGCGCACCATTACTCAACCGATGACACTCAGCGAGTTGTACAATCAGGATGAGCCCGACTTTGGCAAACAAGAGACCCCGAAAATCGGTTTCCAATAGAGTTGTTTCATTGGCATTTACTTTTACCCCACTACTGTCCTTCAAATTATTGTGCTGAATATCAGGAAGATGAATTTCTTGAAACGTTTCTTTGTTCAACGACGACTGCGGCAGACACTTCAAAACAAGAAGCGCCGCTTTGCGCCTTTGTTCTCAGAAGCCAAACAAATAGGCATTTTGTTTAATGCCGAAAATCAGGCCATAGAGAAGCCGCTGGCCGCTTTTATCCGCCAATTGGAAAAAGAAGGCAAAAGCGTTTCATCGCTTACCTACTTTGACAGCGAGCGGCAGGCTGCTTTCCAATTTCCGTATGAAGTATTCACCGGCAGCGATATAGACTGGCTGGGAAATATCAAGTCGGAAAAAGCCAACAAGTTCATGGAAAAGAAGTTTGACTACCTGTTTTGTTTTAGTGCACAGCCCACGGCAGTAACAGACCTGCTGCTGGCCAACAGCGAAGCAAAATGCAGAATCGGGCTTTATCAGGAAGGCAGGGAGGACTTCTACGAACTGATGCTCATTCCCGATAAAGGCGCAAAAGAAGAGCAAATGATACCCTTAGCTTTGGAATACACCAAAAATATTTGTCAAAACTAAAACCCAAAATGACCGACGTAACAACAGTTTTGTATGGCACAGGGGTAGCCCTTGTAACCCCTTTTGATGCAAACGGACAAATTGATTTTGTTGCTTTGCACAAGCTGCTGGCGTTCACTGCCGAAGGCGTAGATTACTGGGTAGTGAATGGTACTACCGGAGAATCACCCGTCCTTTCTAAGGAAGAACGAAAGAAACTGTTGGCGTTTGTCAAGGAAAACAATCCTAAGAAACTGCCCATTGTTTGGGGTATGGGCGGCAACCATACGCAGGAACTCGTTGCACAAATCAAAGAAACCGATTTGAGCGGCGTTGCTGCCGTTCTTTCCGTATCGCCTTACTACAACAAACCATCGCAAGAGGGCATTTTCCGCCACTACACGGCCGTTGCCGATGCCTGCCCCGTGCCTGTTTTGCTCTACAACGTACCCGGCAGAACCGGCTCTAACATATCGGGAGCAACCACCGTGCGGCTGGCTGCACATCCGAATATTATCGGCACCAAAGACGCTTCGGGCGATTTTGAACAATATACCTACATAGCCAAAAACGCACCCGAGGGCTTTTTGCTCATTTCAGGGGATGATATGCTCACCGTGCCACTCATTGCCATTGGCGGCAAAGGAGTCATTTCCGTATTGGCCAATGCCTTTCCCGTATCGTTTGCACAAATGACACGCGCCGCTTTGCAAGGCAACTTTGCCGAGGCAGCGCAAATGATGTACAGCTTTGCCAATATTAACGGCCTGCTCTACAAAGAAGGCAACCCGACAGGCATCAAATATGTGCTGAGCCGTTTGGGCATTTGCGAACCGCATTTGCGGCTGCCCAACGTGCTACCTTCGGAAGAACTCAGCAACAAACTGGATGCGGCGCTGGCTGCCATAACTGCCGAAACCCAACAGTTAGTAGGCGCATAAGTAAGCC
Organism: Rhodoflexus caldus; assembly: GCF_021206925.1. Classification (NCBI taxonomy): domain Bacteria; kingdom Pseudomonadati; phylum Bacteroidota; class Cytophagia; order Cytophagales; family Thermoflexibacteraceae; genus Rhodoflexus; species Rhodoflexus caldus. The sequence goes on from NZ_JAJPRF010000001.1 coordinate 190,449, forward strand.
AATTTCTTCTAACTTAAACCCGACAGGTCTTAGAAACCTTTCGGGTTTAAACACTTGTTTTACAGTAAGTTGCAAAAATATTTCCTGCCAGTCACTTGTGCTTTTGTGTAGATACGGTTGTGGAGGGACAACACGGTTTTTTGCTGATTTTTTTCAATCCGAATACCGAAACGTTGGTTTATTTTGCTCAGTTGCATAAATTCAGCCCCATCAAATACTTTGGGCTGCATGATTTCAATCGTAGATTACCCGACATTCAAAATCAATTTTGACGAGGTGAACCGAACGCTCATTGTCATAGACACCACATCTGCCGAAGTGCAAGAGGATGACATCCGCAACATCATCAGCACAATTGAGAAAATCATACTCGAGTACAAGCCTGTTAATTACCTGACCGACAACAAGTTAAGAAAATACGTTTTTAGCGTTGAAATGCAGGAATGGGTAGCCAATACACTTTTGCAGGCTTGTTTGGCAGTAGATTTGAAAAAGTTTGCCGTTGTGCAGCCCGAAGAGTTGGTGGCAAGCCTTTCCAACGAACAAGTGGCCGATGAAGCAGGCGAAAATCCGGTACAAGTCGCCTTTTTCCACACCATGGAACAAGCGAAAAAGTGGTTAGGCATTTAACCCAAGTTCTATGAAATTTCGCATAGCGGCATGGTTAGGGCTTTCTTGGCAGGAAATGAAAGGCTTCGTGCTGACGCTTTTGGCAATGACGCTGGTGTTGGCGCTGCCTCATGTTATCGCCTCCGCACAGGAAACCCCCGCTTACGATAAAGCAGCGGATGAAGCGGTACTGGACAGCCTGCTAACGGTAATGCAGGTTGATAAGCCAATAATGCCGGAAGAAGAACACGAGGCCGCTCTTAACGAAGCCTCTGCCGCACATGAAATCAAACCCTTCAACCCCAATGAGTTAGACGTTTCGGCATGGGTAAACCTTGGCCTAAAACCCTACCTTGCCGAACGCGTAGTAAAATATCGCACAAAGGTTAGTCTGTTTCGTGCCAAAGGTGATTTGCTTAAAGTTTATGGCTTCCCCGAACGGCTCTACAAGCAATTAGAACCATTCATTCTGTTGCCTGAAACCGCTTCGGCAGAAACAGCAAAGACCAACCAACCGTTGGAAAAAACGGTTGAACCTGCCGCAGACCCTGCACCTGCTGCCTCCGATTTCAAAGAAAGCCGTCCCCTACGCAAGCAGCCCCAAAAATTTGACCTGAATACGGCAGATACAACCCAACTGATGGCACTGAAAGGCATCGGAGCAGCTACCGCAGGGCGCATCATCAAACTCCGCGATGCGCTGGGCGGCTTTCACAGCCTCGAGCAACTCAACGAGGTATATGCCATTACGCCCGATGCACTGGCATCATTGGCTGCTTACGCCGAAATTTCGCCCGGCACGCACAAAAAAATAGCCATTAACACCGCCGATGCGGAAACACTCAAAAAACACCCGTACATCGGCCATAAACTTGCCGAGGTTTTAGTAAACTACCGCAAACAGCACGGCGCTTACAAAAACGCATCCGACCTGCAAAAAATCCGCATCCTCACACCCGAAAAGTTGGAAAAAATATTGCCCTATTTGGAGTTTTAAGCGGCGTTGCGCCCTGTTTTGGCAACCATTTTGTACCTTCGGGAGTTGTTGTAGTTAAAACATCCGATACAATATGAAACAATTTGCAGCCAAAACAGGATTCGTATTGAGCACGTTTTTATTTTGCTTAATTTTGACCAGTTTTTCACACAAAACCTCTAAACCAATGGCATTTGAACTCCCTAAATTAGCCTACGCGTACAATGCGCTGGAGCCTCATATTGATGCGATGACTATGGAAATCCACCACAGCCGTCATCATCAGGCCTATGTAAACAACCTGAATGCAGCTATTGCAGGCACAGAAGCCGAAAAAATGAGCATTGAAGACATCTGCAAAAACATCAGCAAGTTTTCAATGGCGGTTCGCAACAATGGCGGCGGCCACTATAACCACACTTTCTTCTGGGAAATTATCGGCCCTAATGCCGGTGGAGAACCCAAAGGTGCTTTAGCTGAGGCAATCAACAAGAAATTCGGCTCTTTCGCTGCCTTCAAAGAAGAATTTACCAAAGCTGCTATCGGCCGTTTCGGTTCAGGATGGGCATGGTTAGTAGTGGACGGCGGCGAGTTGAAAATCGGCTCTACTGCCAACCAAGACAATCCACTGATGGACATTGCCGACGTAACCATTAAAGGCAAGCCTGTTCTTGGCATTGACGTTTGGGAACACGCTTACTACCTGAAATATCAAAACAAACGCCCCGACTACGTAGCCGCTTTCTGGAACGTGGTAAATTGGGATGTGGTAGGTGCTAAGTACGAAGCTGCGATTAAATAATACAGCCTGAAGCTGTTTAATTAAAGCCTAACCTGTCAGGTGCCAACATGCCTGACAGGTTTTTTTATGTATCCGGTTGCTGTTTGATTACCTGCTGCCTGCGCTTGTAAGATTTATTTGCAAAACAACCAATTATGGGCTAACATTGCCCTACATGTTTTATCTTAAACCTTCATTCATCAACACATGAAAAAACTATTCTTCTTCAGCCTCGCCTTGTGGCTGACGGCAATAGTTGCCTATGCTCAGCCCAAGAGCTATGAGTGGAAAACCGGCAAAACCGGCAAATACACTTACCGCTACGTAACCAATGATCCGTTTGGGGCGCGTTTCTACAAGTTGGACAACGGCCTGACCGTAGTGCTTAGCGTAAACAAGCGCGAGCCGCGCATCTACACCATGATAACCACCCGTGCAGGCGCAGTAAATGACCCCCGCACCGATACCGGCCTTGCGCACTATCTGGAACACCTGATGTTTAAAGGTTCAAGCAAGTTTGGCACTACCGACTGGGAAAAAGAGAAAGCCCTGCTCACCAAAATTGAAGATTTGTACGATGAGTACGGCAAAACCACCGACACAGCCAAGCGCGCCGCCATTTACCGCGAAATTGACCGTGTTTCCAATGAAGCTGCCAAATTGGCAATTGCCAACGAGTACGACAAACTGATGTCCAGCATGGGCTCACAGGGAACAAATGCCTTCACCGGTTATGAGTACACCAGCTATCTGGAAGACATCCCTTCCAATGCCTTAGACCGCTATTTGGCCGTACAATCCGAACGCTTCCAAAACCCCGTGTTCCGCATTTTCCACACCGAATTGGAAACCGTTTATGAGGAAAAGAACATTTCATTGGACAACGACGGCCGCAAAGCAAGCGAAGCCCTGTATGCTGCCCTGTTTGAGAAATACCACCTCAATAAGTCCATCCTCGGCGACCAAGAACACCTGAAAAACCCTAACCCGCGCCGCATCCGCAAGTTCTACGAAACCTACTATGTGCCTAACAACATGGCCATCATTCTGGCAGGCGACTTGAACCCGGAAGAGGTAATGCCTAAGGTAGAAAAGGCGTTTGCTTGGATGAAAAGCAAACCGGTGGAAGACTACAAGGCCGCACCCGAGAAAGAAATTACCGAGCCGATTGTGCGCGAAGTATTCGGGCCGACACCCGAAAACGTAATATTCGGCTTCCGTATGCCCGGTTTGTTAGACCGCCGTGCTTCTCTGTTGCTAACCGTAGCCGATGACATTATGTCTAACCGCGGTGCAGGTTTGTTAGACCTGAACCTGAACAAAAAACAGTTGGTACAAAACAGTTTTTCAGGCGCTAACCAAACACGCGGTTACAGCGTATGGCAGTTTGGCGGAACGCCCAAAGCAGGACAATCGCTCGAGGAAGTACGCGACCTGATTTTGGGTCAGTTAGAAAAACTCAAAAAAGGCGATTTTGACGAATCTATCATTCAAGCCATTGTCAATAACGCCAAATTGAGCTACCTGCAACAGTCGGAGAATAACAACGCACGTGCGCTCACCATCATGCGTTCTTTCAGCTTAGACTATGCCAACTCTTGGGATGCCTACCTGCGTCAATCCGACGAAATGAGCAAAATCACCAAAAAAGACATTGTTGATTTTGTAAACAAATATTGCGGCAACAACTACGTAATCGTTTACAAGCGCAAAGGCGAAGACAAAAACGTGCTCAAACTGGCGAAACCACCTATTACACCGGTTTCACTGAACCGCGACGCACAGTCTGATTTCTTCAAGCAGGTAAGCAACATTCCGATGGCAGAAGTAAAACCGGTGTTTGTGGACTTTGAGAAAGACCTGAAACGCAGCAAAATTGCCGACAAAGTAGAGTTGCTGTATGCACAAAATACCGATAACCAACTGTATCGCCTTATTTTCCGCATAGAAGGTCTTGGTTCTTGGAACAACAAACTGCTGCCCTACGCTTTCCAATACCTGCAATTCCTCGGTACGAACAAGTACTCTGCCGAAGACCTGAGCAAAGCGTTCTATGCCCTTGCAGCAAGCTATAACGCCAATGCCGGCGGAGAAACTACTTCGTTGGTGGTGAGCGGTTTGCAGGAAAACATGGAAAAAACACTGGAACTTTTACAGCACGTACTGCGCAATTGCAAAGCCGATGAACAGGCATGGCAAATGCTGAAAGCACGTATCATCAAATCGCGCAACGATGCCAAACTGAACAAGCAGGCGATTATGCAAGGGCTGCGCAGCTATGCCACTTACGGCGCAAAAAATCCGTTCAATACAACATTGAGCAATGACGAAATCAACGCCATTACGCCACAACAATTAGTGGACATTCTGCACACGGTGCTCGACTATCCGCACATGGTCATCTATTACGGCCCCAAAGCAATGAACGAAATCAGCGCCGATGTTGCCCGCCTGATGCCACTGCCGGCCGAGTTCAAACAATTGCCTGCACCTGTAACTTACAACCGCATTCCTACCGAAAAAAATCAGGTATTGTTTGCCGACTATAACATGGTGCAAGCCGAAATTTCGTGGATTCGCGTAACCGAACAATACAACCCAACGCTTACGCCAACCGTGCAAATGTTCAACGAATACTTCGGCGGCAACATGAGTTCGGTGGTGTTCCAATCGCTGCGCGAAGCCAAAGCATTGGCATACAGTACTTTCGCCACCTACGGCCAGCCTTCCAAAAAAGAAGACCGCTATACGCTGACCGGTTATATCGGTACGCAAGCCGATAAAATCCACGATGCAATGGAAGGCATGAACGAGCTGCTGAAAGACATTCCCGAAGCTCAAAACATGTTTGAACTTTCACGCAAGAGCCTGAGAAAGTCTATTGAAACCGAACGCGTAACCCGCGACGGCGTTATCTTCGCCTACTTGTCGGCCAAAGACTTGGGGCTGAAAGAAGAAGCACGCAAAGCCACCTACGAAGCATTGGAGAAGTTTACCTTTGACGATGTGAAACAATTCCACAAAGAAAAACTGTCCGGCAAACCGTATGTGTATTGCGTAGTAGCTTCCGAGCAAAAAATCAAGTTGGACGAACTGAACCGCTACGGCGAAGTGAAAAAACTGAGCTTGGAAGAAATCTTCGGCTACTAATTGGCTTTTGAAGTAGTATCCGCGTCAAACCCGACGACTCTTTGCGAGCTGTCGGGTTTGTTTTAACTTTCCACTACATATCACCGCATTACCCGCTGTGTTGCAAAGCAACAGAATCATGGGCAGATAGGCGAATACGGAGGCATTATGTAAGCCAATGAGCCATTATACAAAAACACAAGAGGTTTGCGAAAAATGCTTTACTTAAATTGCTGAAATACAGGTATTTAAACCTGACAGATATCCAATACCTGTCAGGTTCGCGTATAACACAGTTTTCGCCGATTTTTAAATCCGCCCCCATCCGGATTCCGAAATGCCGATTTATTTTGCTACTGATTTACTTTTATCATGGTACCTCCTCAAAATCCCCTTTGGCATCTCCTGACCGCATTGCCTGCCGCCTTGTATGGCAGCCTCATGCGCTTCCGCAACCACCTGTACGATATCGGCAACAAGCCCGAAATTCACTTTGAACTGCCCGTTATCAGTGTGGGGAACTTGGCAGTAGGCGGAACAGGCAAAACCCCCATGACCGAATACCTGATTCGGTTGTTGATACCTGAGAAGAAAATCGCGGTTTTGAGTCGCGGCTATGGCCGAAAAACCAAAGGCTTCCTGTTGGCCAATGCAGAGGCAACCGCCGCAACCATTGGCGACGAGCCCATGCAGTATTTCACCAAATTTGGCAATCGGATAGTTGTGGCCGTTGGTGAAGACCGCGTAGCAGCCGTTCCCGAAATTTTGTTTGCCCACCCTGAAACAGAGGTGATTCTGTTAGACGATGCCTATCAGCACCGCAAAATAGGTCGTCGGCTCAACCTGCTGCTCACCGAGTACAGCCACCCGTTCTATGAAGACTTTGTGATGCCGCGCGGGAGTCTGCGGGAGTCGCGCAGCGGGGCTAATCGCGCCGATGCCGTTATTGTTACCAAATGCCTGCCAACCATCACAGCGGACAACAGAAGCCAAATAACGGCAGCCGTTCGCCGATATGCCAAGCCTGAAACACCCGTCTTTTTCACCGGTATTACCTACGCTCCTCCGCAATTTTTTTGGGGAACAACCCCAAACCTTAATCGAGGCGAAAAGGTTATACTTGTGTCGGGCATTGCCAAACATCAGGCTTGGGCAGATGCCATGCAAAAGCAATTTGCCATTGCGGCAGGTTATCACTTTGCCGACCACCACCAATACCAAATGAAGGATGTGGCGACAATCATCAGTGCCTGCCAAAAACACGAGGCCGTATTGCTATGCACCGAAAAAGACATGGTCAAACTCAAACCCTTGCTACAACAAATACATGCGCCTGTTACGGCGTTTTTTCAACCCGTCAGTGTACAGTTTCTTTCCGATGAATCACTTTTTAAACAACTGATTTTTAACACTTTACAGCAATGACACAACTCAATTTAGACAAATCGTATTGGAGCAACCGCTACCGTGCCTGCGAAACAGGCTGGGACATTGGCAGCATCAGCACACCGCTGAAAGCATACATAGACCAATTGCCCGAATCGGCCAAAAACAGCCGCATCCTCATTCCCGGAGCAGGCAACGCCTACGAGGCAGAATACCTCTGGCAGCAAGGCTTTCGCCATGTGTTTGTGGCAGACATTGCCGCCGAGCCATTGGAAAACCTGCAAAATCGCATACCCGACTTCCCTGAAAGCCAGTTGCTGGAAACCGACTTCTTCCACCTGAAAGGCTCATTTGACTTGGTGATAGAGCAAACTTTCTTCTGCGCCCTACACCCCAACTTGCGGACGGACTATGCCCGCAAAATGCACGAAATAATTGTTCCCGGGGGCAAACTGACCGGCGTACTGTTCAATGCGCCCATGAACAGCGACCGCCCGCCCTTTGGCGGACATGCGGACGAATACCGCCGCTATTTTGACCCCTACTTCCGCTACCGACATTTCGCACCCTGCTACAACAGCATCCAACCTCGCCAAGGCAACGAATTATTTATCTGCTTAGAACGTTTTTAACGAATTTTAGGCATCTGATTAGCGGGCAATCGGGGCTTAGTTCGTAAATTGCCGCATAAACTTTCCCGATACGTATGTTGTTAAAAATTGCCAATGGCTTACTGGCAAGCATTTTCGCCCTGTTTGCATGGTTTCAACTGAACGACCCCGACCCCTATTTGTGGGTAGCTATATACGGGTATGCGGCAGTTGTATCCTTTCTGGCAATATTTCGCTTTTATCAACTGTGGATGATTACAGTGGGGCTGGTTGTTTATACGGGCGGCATTTTGTATTTGCTGCCAAGTGTTTTTGATTGGCTGATGAATCATTCCGACGTAAGCCTGATTAGCGGCATGTCGGCAGAGCGTATGTACATAGAAGAATCACGCGAGTGTTTCGGGCTGATGATTACGCTGGCTTGTTTTGTTTTTCATTATTTTTCGGCAAAAAAATTGAATTAAATGGTTGGCATTATCATGGGGAGTAAATCTGACCTACCCATTATGCGGCAGGCGGCAGAGGTGTTGCAAGAAATGGAAATAGCCTACGAGCTAACCATTGTTTCGGCACACCGCACCCCATTGCGCATGGTAGAATATGCACAAAGTGCGCGGGAAAGAGGCTTGAAAGTCATTATTGCGGGTGCAGGCGGAGCAGCACACCTGCCCGGCATGGTGGCTTCCATCACCACGCTGCCCGTAATTGGTGTACCGGTCAAGTCTTCCAACTCCATAGACGGCTGGGACTCAGTTCTTTCCATCTTGCAAATGCCCGCAGGCGTACCGGTTGCTACCGTAGCACTGGACGGCGCTAAAAATGCAGGTATTCTGGCTGCGCAAATCATCAGCACCTACGACCGTCGGGTAGCCGAAGCACTTTCGCTTTTCAAACAATCGCTAACCGATAAAGTTATGGAAACCGTTCAAGAAGTAGAACACTTAGGAGGGCTTAAACAATGAACCGAATAATTTACATAATAGCAGGGCTGCTGTTAGTTACAGGACTGCTTACCGCAACACACGCACAGGCGCAAGGCGAGCGCAAAGTAATTACCTTTTCGGGCATCATCGTAGAAGGCGACAGCTCTTATGGCGTGCGAGGCGTACACGTATATGTACCCCGCGCCGGACGCGGTACCGTAACCGACCAGTTCGGCTACTTCTCTATGCCTACGCTGGTAGGCGATACGGTTGTTATCAGCGCCGTTGGCTACAAAACACACAAAATGGTTATTCCACGCCGCGAAGACAACGCTTTTTCGGTCATGATTAACCTCAAAATAGAAACCACCTTCCTGCCCGAAGTAGAGATTTTGCCGTTCCCTACCGAAGAACTGTTCAAAGAAGCGTTTATCGCGCTCAAATTGCCCGACCAAGAAAAATATGAAAACATGGAACGGAATTTGGCACAAGAAAGATTGGTGCGCATGTCGGCAGCCATGCCCATGGACGGCAGCCTGAACTATCGTAACTACATGAACACAAGTATTAACACAATGGCTAACCGCAACTTTGCAACAACTTTGCCCCTGTTAAATCCCTTTGCATGGGCACAGTTTATACAATCCATTAAACGGGGAGATTTGAAGAAAAAGAAAAACGATTAAGCTAAGTTAAATTGCATAGTTTTGCACTGCCAAATAAAAAATAATCAAACGCCGATAAAGTAGAGTAAGAGATGGGACTTTTTGACATGTTCTCCAGCGACATTGCCATAGATTTAGGTACGGCAAATACGCTGATTCTGCACAAAAATAAGATTGTGGTAGATGAGCCGTCTATCATTGCGATGGACAAAACAACCAATAAGGTAATTGCTATCGGCAGGTCGGCAATGATGATGCACGAAAAAACGCATGAAAACATCAAAACCATACGCCCGCTGCGCGATGGCGTAATTGCCGATTTCCACGCTGCCGAGCACATGATTCGCGGCATGATTAAGATGATAGACACCGGCAAGCGTTTGATTACTCCTTCTCACCGCATGGTTATCTGTATCCCTTCGGGCATTACCGAAGTAGAAAAACGCGCCGTTCGCGACTCTGCCGAACATGCCGGCGCCAAAGAGGTGTACATGATTCACGAGCCTATTGCAGCAGCCATCGGTATAGGTATTGACATAGAAAAACCTGTGGGTACTATGATTGTGGATATTGGCGGCGGTACTACCGAAATTGCCGTTATCGCGCTTTCTGGTATCGTTTGCGACCAATCGGTACGCACCGCAGGCGACGTTTTCAACCGTGATATTTTGGACTACATGCGCCGCCAACACAACCTGCTCATCGGCGAGCGCTCTGCTGAAACCATCAAGATAGAAGTCGGCTCAGCCCTTGCCGAATTAGACAACCCACCCGACGACTACGAAGTGCGCGGACGCGATTTGATGACCGGTATCCCCAAAGTAGTGAAGGTGTCATACCCCGAAATCGCCTTTGCCATTGACAAGTCCATTTCCAAAATTGAAGAAGCCATTCTCAAAGCGTTAGAAAGTTCACCTCCGGAACTGGCTGCCGATATTTACGACAACGGCATCCACCTAACCGGCGGTGGTGCACTGCTGCGCGGTTTAGACAAGCGCCTCTACATGAAAACCAAATTGCCTATTCACGTAGCCGAAGACCCGCTGCGTGCCGTTGTAAGAGGTACAGGCATTGCGCTTGCCAAACTCAATGAGTACAAAGGTGTTTTGATGACTTAATTCTGACTTGGAACAGTGCGGCAATTACTACTTTTGCTGGCGCGTTACAGAAACTTCTTTTTGTTTTTGTTTTTGGAAACGATAGCCTGGGGGCTGATACAAGGTAGCAACGCATACCAAAGTGCCTTTTTTTTCACATTGACCAACAACATAGCCTCCTCCTTTAATCAGGCAAGGGAGTCGGTATTTCAATATCTCTACCTGCAAAAACAAAATGAGGTATTGGCAGAAGAAAATGCGCTGCTCCTGAAAAGGCTGGCGCAGCGCAGCACAGCAGGCAGCGAAAAACGCCCCGATTCACTCTATACCGGAGGATACAGTTTTATTGCCGCACGTGTCATTCAAAATTCGGTAGCCTTTGAAAACAATTTCATCATCCTTGACAAAGGAACCAACGACGGGATAGAACCCGGCATGGGGGTTATTACGGCCAATGGCGTGGTTGGCAAAATACGGTCGTGCACGCAGAACGCATCTGTGGCCTACTCATTTCTGCACAACGACCTAAGCGTATCTGCACGAGTAAAGCGGTTGGGTGTTTTAGGCACGCTCAAATGGGGGCGCAGCAACATCACGGAAGCCGACCTGCTCTACATAGGTCAGCACGAAAAAATAGCCCTTGGCGATACCGTTGTTACTGCCGGTTTCAATGCGGTTTATCCCCCCGATTTACCGTTAGGGGTTATCTCTCATATCAACTACGGTTCTTCGGCTATCGGAGGAAATGCCTTTTTGGACTTAAAAGTGCGGCTCAACACCAACTATGCTACGCTGAACCATGTTTACATTGTCAAACATAAGCTGGCCGAACAAATCAACAAGCTCAAACAACAGGTAGCCATCCCAAAAACAGATTAATACAACAATCCAATGATTGAAAAGTACCCCGCTATACTCATTCGGTTTGCTGTCTATCTGTTGCTGCAAATCGTCTTTTTTAAAGACATTGCTCTTTTCAATCGGGCTGTCTGTTTGGTTTATATTCTGCCGCTGCTGTTGTTGCCACTGAATACCAAGCCATGGCAGCTTATGCTCATTGCATTTGCCTTGGGCTTCCTGACCGATGTTTTTTATGCAACCGGAGGGCTGCATACAGCCGCCTGCGTACTACTGGCATTTGCCAGACCTTATATACTAAACCTGATTGTGCCAAGCGGAGGCTATGACATGTCGGCCGAACCCTTCCTTTTTTTAATGGGTATGCGCTGGTTTTTGACTTACGGTTTTATCACGGTCGCGCTGCATCATCTCAGCCTTTTCCTTTTTGAATCACTCACCCTCACCAATATTTTCCAAACTATCCTGACAGCACTGCTCAGCAGTTTATTTACACTGACGGTTATTGTCATTTTGCAAGTGCTTTTCCACCGAAACTAAACTTTTCCCTGCCATTATGTCAGGCTTATTGCTAAAATACAGGCGTGGCACATGCCTTGCGAAACTGTAATAAAGCGTTTTTTACGCGTCTGGATTACAGCGTTCAATCTTACAACAGCAATAAAACGACAAACAATTATGGGAAAAATCATAGGCATTGACCTTGGTACAACAAACTCTTGCGTGGCAGTAATGGAAGGTAACGAGCCTACCGTTATTGTAAACAGCGAAGGCAAACGCACAACGCCTTCCATCGTAGCTTTTATGGACAACGGCGAACGAAAAGTTGGCGACCCTGCTAAACGTCAGGCAATTACCAACCCTAAAAATACGGTAATGTCCATCAAACGCTTCATGGGTAAAAAATTTAACGACGTGCAAGGCGAACTTGCTACCGTTTCCTACACAGTGGAACGCGGTAACAACGATACGCCACGCGTGCGTATCAAAGACCGCCTCTACACGCCGCAGGAAATTTCTGCTATGATTCTTCAGAAAATGAAGGCCACCGCAGAAGAATACTTGGGCACTACCGTAACCGAAGCGGTTATTACAGTACCTGCTTACTTCAACGATGCAGAACGTCAGGCAACCAAAGAAGCCGGACAAATTGCGGGTTTGGATGTAAAACGCATTATTAACGAGCCTACGGCCGCAGCATTGGCTTACGGCTTGGATAAGAAGCACAAAGACATGAAAATCGCCGTATTTGACCTTGGCGGCGGTACTTTTGATATTTCCATCCTCGAACTTGGCGATGGCGTATTTGAAGTAAAATCTACCGACGGCGATATCCACTTGGGTGGCGACGACTTTGACCAGTGCATTATCAACTGGCTGGCAGATGAGTTCCAGAAAGACGAAGGCGTAGACCTGCGCAAAGACCCGATGGCACTCCAACGCCTGAAAGAAGCGGCTGAAAAAGCTAAAATAGAGTTGTCAAGTTCTTCAACGGCAGATATCAACCTGCCTTACATTATGCCTGTAGACGGCATTCCGAAGCACTTGGTACGCACGCTGAGCCGTTCTAAGTTCGAGCAGTTGGTTGACCACTTGGTACAGCGCACATTGGAGCCTTGCCGCCGCGCCATGAAAAATGCCGGTATGACTCCTGCTGATATTGACGAGGTGATTTTGGTAGGTGGTTCTACCCGTATTCCGAAAATTCAGGAAGAAGTTGAAAAATTCTTCGGCAAAAAGCCTTCTAAGGGCGTAAACCCCGACGAAGTAGTGGCGATTGGTGCAGCTATCCAAGGCGGTGTATTGACAGGTGAAGTAAAAGACGTACTCTTGCTGGACGTAACTCCGCTGTCGTTGGGTATTGAAACCATGGGTGGCGTATTTACCAAACTGATTGAAGCAAATACAACCATTCCGACCAAGAAATCACAGATTTTCTCTACGGCGGCCGACAACCAGCCTTCAGTGGAAATCCACGTGTTGCAAGGCGAGCGTGCCATGGCAAAAGACAACCGCACCATCGGTCGCTTCCACTTGGATGGTATTCCACCTGCACCGCGCGGTGTTCCGCAAATCGAGGTAACATTTGATATCGATGCCAACGGTATCCTGAACGTTTCAGCGATGGATTTGGGCACACAGAAGAAACAGCACATCCGTATTGAGGCTTCTTCCGGTCTGACCGAACAGGAAATCCAGCGCATGCGCGATGAGGCACGCGCCAATGAGGCAGCAGATAAGGCTGAGAAAGAGAAAATAGAGAAAGTCAATGCGGCAGACTCTATGATTTTCCAAACCGAGAAGCAGTTGAAAGAATACGGCGACAAGCTCTCGGCAGGCAACAAGTCAGCCATTGAAGCAGCTTTGGCCGACCTTCGCAATGCACATGCGCAGAAAGACGTGGCAGCCATAGACCGCGCCATGGAAGCCCTGAACGGTGCATGGAACGCAGCATCTCAGGAAATCTACCAAGCCGCAGGTGCTAATGCCTCAACCGATGGCAACGCAGCAGGCGCAAACGGTACGGCAGGTAACAGCAGCAACCCGGATGTTACCGATGTAGATTACGAAGAAGTACAGAAGTAATCAACCAATAACCAATAAAAAAGCCACCCTGAAAATCGGGGTGGCTTTTTTTATTACATCATAACTGGTGGAAATAAAAAGCTAATTCATATTAGTGGCGTAAATGCTCAGTTTTTCCTTCAACTCTTTGCGGGCAATATGGATGCGGTTTTTTACCGTACCGATAGGTATTTGCAATTTATCTGCTATTTCATGGTATTTAAACCCGCGGAAATGCATCATAAACGGCATACGATAAGTCTCATCCAGATGTTCGATAGCTTTATTGATATCAGCCATCATAAATGCGGAAAATGCCAAATTATGCGTAATGTTTGCCGATGAATTGATGTAGTGCAAATTCTCGGTAGAGTCAATAAACGTATTACGACGTACTAATCGCTGATAGTTAGTAATGAAAGTATTCTTCATAATCGTATAAAGCCATGCTTTCAGGTTAGTACCTTCTGCAAACTTTTCACGATTGATAAAAGCTTTCAGCATCGTTTCCTGTAAGAGGTCATTCGCCTCCTCCACGTCTTTGGTGAGCTTCATCGCAAATGGTTTCAGCGATGAAGTCATATCTTTAATTGAATGGCTGAATTCTGATGCTGTCATGGCGATGATAATTTTTGTTTAAGCAAATTTAAAAATCGTTAAACACAATTGCAAGAATTTGTTTAAGTTTTTTCAAGCATTGGTTTAACAAAATTCACATCATTAACGCCTGCTTTTGGTTCTTATTGTGCAAAGGCAGCATTAAACATTGTTTTATCCGCCCTACACTTGTGCAATGGCCGGTCTTGCAAGGCTAAACAACGCTGCCAAAGGCTTTTTACCTGTAATAATTTGCGCTGCCCATTCGCCAATAGCAGGGCCGTGTTTGTAGCCGTGCCCGCTGCCGCCGCCTAAAAACCAACAGTTTTCTGCCTCAGGATGACGGTCTAAAATAAAGTTCCCGTCGGGGGAGTTCTCATACTGACACACGCGCGCCTCTGCCAGCGGTGCATGAGCCATCCCCGGAAAGCGATGTGCCAAAAAAAGACGCGATTTTTCTATCAGTGAAGGGGTTGGCTGCCGCTCCATGTGCGTAGGATGCACCTCTTCCCCGCGCTTATCGTAAGCCACCTTAAAACCCCGATGCCTACTGCCGGGGATGCCATAAAAAAACTCATCGCCATTGTCCCAATCTATCCATACCGGCAGTTGCTCCCATGCCTCCGAAGAATTTTCGGGAACGCCAAAATAGTACACCTCCTGACGGGTAGCTGTAATCACCTTTCCCAAAATTTCGGGGAACAGATAACCCAACCACGCACCACATGCCCATACATATGCCTGCGCCTGTACAGTACTGCCATTGGATAATTTGATGCCTGCTAACTGATTGTGATTGACAGACATAGGTGCAGCCTGTGCCTGTATGTAACGCCCGCCCTCTTCTATAAAGGCTTCAGCCACTGCTCGGCATCCCTCGCGCGCCATTAAATAGCCTGCATCCGCATCAAAAACCGCATGATGAAGGTCGGTGAAATTAATCAGCGGGTAGCGGTAAGCGGCCTCATCCGCTGAAAGGTATTCATAAGCGAGCCCGTGCTTCGCCATAAAAGGCATGGTAGCTTCAATAAAGGGCATTTGCTCATGGTAACAAAGCCATAGAACCCCTGTCCGATGAAACAGTTTCTTGCCCCATCGCTCCTGATTTTCCTGCCAGAGTTGCAAGGCGCGCCTGTTGAGGTCAAAATAGGTTTCATTGGCTCCGTAAGTGCTGCGAATCACACGGGTTTCATCGCCTGAGCTCGCTCGCGAGTTGCCAGGGCCGAAAGCATCTATCAGCGTTACGCGGTAGCCCTGCCGCAACAGATGCAAGGCTGTCCAACCACCAAAAGCACCTGCCCCGACAACGGCAATTTCCGATTGCGCTTTCAGTTGAGGAATGGCTTTCAGTTGCAATACAGGGCGCACTTCGGGTGGCGCAAAAGTTCTGATTTCCATCAAACGTAACTGTTTTAGAGGAAAGCAAAATAAACAAAAAAGTCGTCCTGAACAGTTCAAGACGACTTTTGAGAGTAGCTCTGTTCTATTTTACAGGGTAATGCCCATAAAGCTCAAAAAGCCAAGCGACATCAGACCTACCAAAATAAAGGTAATACCCAGTCCTTTCAACGGCTTAGGCACGTTGGAATAGCGCAGTTTCTCACGGATAGCCGCAAGCGCCACAATGGCAATCAGCCAGCCGATACCGGAACTGAAACCATACACAGTTGCCTCTGCAAAATTGTAGGGGCGGCCTTGCATAAATAATGCCGCACCCAAAATTGAGCAGTTTACCGCAATCAAAGGCAGGAAGATACCCAAAGCGCCATACAGGGCAGGCGCAAATTTCTCTACCGCCATTTCTGTCAATTGCACGAAACCGGCAATAACGGCAATGAATACGATGAATGAAAGGAATGACAAATCTACTTCCGCAAATTGGGGGCTAATCCACGACAAGGCTCCGGGCTTCAACAGATAGTTTACGATAAGCCAGTTCAGCGGAACGGTTGTTGTCAGTACGAAGATAACCGCCAACCCCAAACCTAAGGCAGTAGGCACCTTTTTAGATACGGCCAAATAAGAGCACATACCCAAAAAGTAGGCGAAAATCATGTTGTCTATGAATATGGAGCGAACCCCTAAGCTAATCAGTTCCATGTTTGCAAACAGGTTTACAGAGTGATAATGAAATCAGTTGGATTAATGGTCTTCGGAGTAACCGTTGCGTGCACGTTGTGCCCAAATCAGCAGGCCAATGACAATACAAGCACCGGCAGGCAACATCATCAGGCCGTTGCCCTGATAAGGCAGACCGGTGAGGCTGTCTGCGCCCAGCAATTTGATGCCGAAAACAGAGCCTGAGCCTAACAACTCACGGAAGAAAGCTACAATAATCAGAATCACACCGTAGCCGATACCGTTACCGATACCATCAAGGAAAGAAGGCCATGGCTTATTGCCCAAAGCAAAGGCTTCCAAACGACCCATGATGATACAGTTCGTAATAATTAGACCAACGAATACAGAAAGTTGTTTGGAAACATCATATACATAGGCTTTCAGCACTTGGTCGACAATAACTACCCAGCTTGCCACTACCGCCAACTGCACGATGATACGTATGCGGGTAGGAATCGTATTGCGGAGCAGTGAAATAAACAAACTGGAGAAACTTGCAACGAAAGTAACCCCCAATGCCATTACAAAGGCAGGCTTCACTTGCACCGTTACCGCCAGTGCCGAACAAATACCCAATACCTGAACGGTGATGGGGTTGTTGCCATCTAACGGGTCAACTAATAGTTTGCGATTTTTCTTTGAAAAAAGCGGCTCAGACGGCTGCGCTTTTACCGCGGTTTCAGTTTGTGCGCTCATTTTGGAATCGTGATTATTGGTTGAGACTTACTTTGTTGGTTTTAGACTTGATGAAGTTGTAATAACCGCCGAAATACTCCAACAACATTTTGTTTACGCCTTTACCGGTAATTGTAGCACCGGACATGCCGTCCACTTGATGCGGGTTGTTGCTGTAATCTTGGCCTTCACCTTTTTGCATTGCTACCGAAACAATTTCGTTGCCCTCAAATATCTTTTTGCCGACATAGCGAGCTTGAATTTCCTCGGTTGCGATGCGAGCACCTAATCCCGGAGTCTCACCCTTGTGTTCAAATTTTACACCCTTGATAGTATTCATGTCTTCCTGCAAGGCAACAAAGCCCCAGATATTGTCCCAAAGGCCGAAACCATACACAGGGAATACATAAAATTCTGCCTTGTTGGGGTTGGTCTCGGAAACAATTTCATAAACCGGATACAAACGGTCTTCTTTGGGCTTCTTGTACTCGTCGGCAGCCACAACGCTTTCAGCCTTAACACCCTCTTTCACTTCTCCTTCAAAATCAACCACATAAGACTTCACGCGTTTTTCATAGATGGCTTTTACATCGTCTGTTTCTTTGAGCGTCATTACAGAAGCAAGAATGTTTCTCTTCTGCTCCAGAGCGATGTTTTCATCTTGACGGGGTTTCAATCCGGTTGCTGTAACCGCCAGCAACAGGCCGCAAATAATGGTAAGGCCTGCTGTATAAGCTAAGATATAAAAATTAGACTGTTGCACGGCTCAATCTCCTGTTTTTGTTTGCTTGAACTACGTAATAATCAATCAGTGGAGCGAATACATTCATCAGCAATATTGCCAACATGATGCCCTCGGGATATGCCGGATTAAATACACGGATAATCACGGTAAAGAAGCCGATAAAGAAACCGTAAATCCACTTTCCTGTTTCTGTATGAGCGGCCGATACAGGGTCAGTTGCCATAAAGACCGCACCAAATGCCAAACCGCCAATTACCAGATGATAGTGAGCAGGCAAGTCCATATAGGCATTAACGGCTACTGCATTTACAAGCAGACCTGTCAGATAAGCTCCTGCAAATACGCTCACAATAATTTTCCAACTGCCTACACCCGTAGCAATCAAAATAGCTGCACCGATTAAGCACATCAGGGTTGAGGTTTCACCGATAGAGCCCGGAATTGCGCCCATGAACAAGTTCTCAAAAGAGAACAGGCCGGGAGCCCATGAAGTACCGTTCAGTGCTGCTACGGCAGCGCCCGGTGTAAATCCACTTCCCTGAGCCGTAGAAGTTTCGGCGATGATGGCAAGGGCTGTTGCACCTGAATAACCGTCTACGGTAGATGCACCGTCCAGCAGCGTCCATACAGAACCTGAAATATCGGTAGGATAAGCAAAGTAGAGGAATGCACGGGCTGTCAGAGCAACATTGAGAATATTCATGCCTGTACCGCCAAATACTTCTTTGGCTACCAATACGGCAAAAATAGTTGCTACGGCAACCTGCCACAGAGGAATGGTAATAGGCATTACCAAAGGAATCAGCATACCTGTTACCAAGAAACCTTCATTGATGGGGTGTTTGCGCATAACCGCAAAAACAGTTTCTACCAAACCACCGGCAGCATAGGCAACCAATATGATAGGCAGCGTATGTTTCAAGCCCAGCATAAACTTGGTCATGAAGTCAGCTTCCTGACCAATTGCCAGATAGTGCTGATGGCCGGCATTCCACATACCGTAAATCAAGCACGGCAACATGGCAACTACTACGGTCATCATCATTCGCTTCAAATCAATCGCATCACGAATTTGCGTGCCGCGAGCCGGAGTGGTTGACGGAGGCGTAAACATGAAAGTTTCTGCTGCCTCAAACACGTAGTAGAATCGTTCAAATTTGCCGCCTTTTTCAAAAAGCGGGCGTTGCTTTTCTAATAGATGATGTAAGAAATTCATAGTCTTTTGGCCGGTTTACTCGTTAGGATTCACGCATCATATTGATGCCTTCACGAATGATTTGCTGGATGGGTTGTTTAGACACATCTATAAACTCACATAGCGCAAGGTCTTCTTCGGCTACTTCATAGATGCCAAGCGCTTCCATGCCGTCATAGTCGTTTGCCAGAATGGCTTTTATCAGGTGCATCGGAAGGATATCCATTGGCACAACCTGCTCGAAAGTGCCGGTAGCTACGAATGCACGCTCTTCGCCGTTAGTGCTTGTGTCGAGCACATATTCTTTATTGCTGCCGTTCAGGAATGACAGCAAACCAAGCGCACGATGGAAGCTCAAACGCTTGGCAATAGGCGCTAACCAACCGTCGGTCAGGAAGAAGCGAGGCTTATCACCCTCAGGAATGACGGTAAGCATGTGGTCATAGAAACCGATGTGCCCGTCGGCAGCAATTTTCTGACCACACAGCACATTGCCGCTGATATAGCGCACGTGGTCGCTTTTCAGGTTGCCGGCAACTAATTTGCTGATGTTTGCTCCCAGAACGGTTCTGTAATATTGCGGCTGTTTAACTTCCGAACCAACAACGGCAATGGTTTTGGAAGCATCGTAGCGGCCTTCCATAAACAACTTACCGATTTGAATAACGCCGTAAGGATGGAGCGTCCAAACTACATCTCCTTTATTAATAGGGTCTATGTGATGAATTTGCACACCTACGTTTCCGGCAGGATGAGGCCCTATAAATTTGTGCAACTTGGCATTTTTTACACCGCCAAATACTTTGGAAACCTCTGCTCCTGCATTCAGACCGATGTGGACATCGCACTTGCCTACTTTACGCAGCACATCTATACCTGCCTGAAAATATTGCTCCTGTCCTTTAAACAAGAAGTCATAGTCGGGAGCTAAGGGACTGGTATCGAAGGTAGAAATGAAAATGTTTTTGGGTGCTACGTCAGGGTCAGCCACAATCGCATAAGGGCGCTGCACAACTTGTGGCCATACGCCGCTGCCTACCATATGGTTAAGCGCATCTTCGGCGCTCATGCTCGCAATATCGGATATGGTAAATTTGCGATGTTCTACGTATTCTGTCGTTTTGTCGCACAAAATAACGATTTCGATGGGCTTGCGTTTTTCGCCGCGCTTAACAGCCACCACCTCACCGCTCACAGGAGAAGCATAAATGACTTTTTCTATGGCCTTGTCGAAGAACAGAGGCGCGCCTGCTTTTACTGCATCACCTTCTTTTACAAGGATTTTCGGACGATATAAACCCGGAAAATCATCAAATTTAATGGCTACTGTTTCGGGAGTATGTTCAGCAAGTTGGGTAGCCGCCTTACCTGCTAAGTTGATATTGAACCCTTTTTTGAGCTTGATTACCTCTGACATCGTAAAGTAAGTTCTTTTTTTGGCACGCAAATCTAATAAAGAGACGTTATCAAAACTAATGAATGTAAGAGTATGTTTGCTTTACCTTCATTTTTTGTGAACGCTCCTTTTGCCTGATAACCAAGCCTCTATCTCTGCCAGTGAAAAGGCGTTCAAAATGTGGCGGCTTTCCGCACCGCCTTTGCGGGCAATCGGCAGCCCGTAGCGCATGTCGTACAGCCCGTCGGTTTCGTGTGCATCGGGGTTGATGCTCAGCAAACAACCGGCCTCAATGGCACGATGTACCCAACGCCAGTCTAAATCTAATCGCCAAGGGTTGGCATTGATTTCAATGACTACGCGATGCTCGGCACAAGCTGTAATAATTTCTTCATAATCAATCGGGTAGCCTTCGCGGCGGAGCAACAGCCGCCCGGTAGGATGCCCTAAAATGGTGGTGTAAGGATTTTCTATGGCTTTCAGTAATCGGCGGGTGGCTTTGGCTTTATCCATTTTTAAACCTGAATGAACGGATGCTACCACATAGTCAAAAGTTGCCAGCACTTCATCGGGATAGTCTAAGCTGCCATCTGCCAAAATGTCCGATTCAATGCCTTTCAATATTTTGAAAGGGGCTAATTGTGCATTGAGTTGGTCAATTTCTTCATGCTGACGCTGTACGCGCTCTATGCTTAAACCATTGGCATAATATGCCGAAACTGAGTGGTCGGCAATGCCAAAATATTCGCACCCCATCGCACGGGTTGCCTCTGCCATTTGCCGCAGGGTATGTTTGCCGTCCGAATAGGTAGAGTGGTTGTGCAGAATCCCTTTCAGGTCTTGTAGCTCAACGGGGCGGGGCAATTGATTGGCTTTTGCAAGTGCTATTTCAAATGTTCCTTCCCGCATCTCGGGAGGCACGAAGGGCAGCCCAAGTGCTTGGTAAACAGCCTCGACAGAACCAAAATCGCTCTGTTTTTTCAGCAGTTCAGGAATGCCCAAACCGTTGAGGTGTGCAGGAGTGGCGCTGTTTTTCAGGCTCTCGGCAGCAAATCGCATCGGCGTTACCCATTTGATTTCGGAGGGAATGAGCCTTGTGCCGTCGGCCTCATTCAGCAACCAACCGCGCCATGCAAAAGGCGAGCAGGCCGGCCAATCGGTTTCAATGGCTGTGTTTGCGCTTGTCCATTGCTGAAAGGCAAGTTCAAAATCGGTAACTGCCGCAGTGAGTTGCAGCAGGTCTATTACCTCCAAGCAGCGCGCTACTTGACCCGTTACTGCCACCTGCACGGGAGTTGTTTTTTCTTGTAACAATTGCAGCAGACGGGCTGCCATTGGCTCGGCATCGGCATAATGCCATTTTTCAGCATTGGCTTCCATGAACTGAATCTGTTCCACAATAGCCGCCTGCGTTTTTTCACCGAAACCTTTCAGTTCGGCTACCTTGCCGGAACGACAGGCTTCGGCAAGTTCATAGAGGCTTGTAATGCCCAACTCCTGCCAAAGAGCACGCACTTTTTTAGCACCGATGCCTTTGATATTGAGCATTTCCACTACCCCCTCGGGGGTTTGCGACTTCAACTCTTCCAACTCATCAAACGTGCCTGTTGCAATAATAGCCTGCGCTTTCTGCGCCATATTTTCGGAAAGCCCCGCAGCTATTAACTGCTCAACAGTGATTTCATCGTCGGAGAGTTCGGCTTTTTCCAATGCAAAAACCGCATTGGTATAATTGCGGATTTTAAACGGGTTGGTCTCGTGCAACTCCATCAGTGCGGCTGCCAGTCGGAAGCCCTTAATCACAGCTTTTTTTGACATACTGCGAAGATAATGCATGAAGCCGTTTCCATCGCCTTAACTTTGCAACCATGCGCCCACACTATTTGCTTGCGCCTGTATTCGTGCTGCTTTTGCTGCTTTGCATAGCCAACGTTGCTGTGGGAAGCGTGTATATCCCCCTTGGAGAGGTGGTCGGTATTATCACAAAAAGCATTGCGGATTCTAATAATTACCTGATTATCTGGGAATTTCGCATTCCGAAGATGCTGACGGCAGTTTTGGCCGGTGCTGCACTGTCGGTCAGCGGACTACAGATGCAAACGCTTTTTCGCAACCCGCTGGCCGGGCCTTATGTATTGGGTATCAGTTCGGGAGCAAGTTTGGGGGTTGCATTGGTGGTAATGGGCGGCAGCTATTGGGGCTTGCGCTGGAGCGGTATTGGGGGGAGTTGGCTGCTCATTGGCGCCGCTGTTACAGGAGCAATATTGGCACTGCTGTTGATGATGCGCATGGCTGCCCGTATGCAGGCCGGACAAAATACGGCCTTGCTGATTGCAGGGCTTATGCTGGGAAGTACGGTTAGCGCCATTGTCAATTTACTGGAATATTTCAGCACGTCGGAAGAGTTGCAACGCTATGTGATGTGGGGCTTTGGCAGCCTGACTGCCGTAGATTGGCAGAAGATGCAGGTGCTTGCTCCTTTCGTGGGCGTAGCGCTGCTTATTTCGCTGTTGTATTTCAAACCTTTGGATGTGCTGCATTTGGGCGAATTGTATGCGCAAACTTCGGGGCTTCATGTGCGCAAAGTGCGTCGGCGATTAGTGATTTTGACAGGTCTGCTGGCAGGCGGCATTACTGCTTTTTGCGGGCCTATTGGTTTTATAGGGCTGGCCGTACCGCAAATAGCGCGATTGCTTGCACGAACCGCACGCAACAAAGTTCTGCTCCCGCTTAGCGCCATGCTCGGCGCGTGCATGTTGCTGCTCTGCGATATGCTTTGCTACCTGCCGCCTCGCGGACAGGTATTGCCTATTAATGCCATTACTTCGCTCATTGGCGCACCCATTGTCATATGGCTGGTGCTGCAACGCTGGAAATAATACTTTTTAGAGACTGTCAAGTAAACCGAGCCTCATTCTCCGGCTGAAAGAAAAAGACTTACAGCTAACAACGGGGGTTAAATGTTAAATATTGTTAAAAAGTGTTAAAACAGTCTAAAAGCCTGCCCCAAGCCCGAATTGCGGAAAATGTTGTAACCGGTTTTCAAAATGTGTAACCTGAGTGTGAACCTTTGTAACCAAAAAGAAGCCGCCAAACGCTGTTAGAATGCATTTGGCGGCGCGTGCAACGGCGCGTGCAACGGCGCGTGCAACGGCGGTTTTTTGCGTTCCTGTGGGCCCAACAGGGCTCGAACCTGTGACCCCCTGATTATGAGTCAGATGCTCTAACCGACTGAGCTATGGGCCCCTTTGCGTTTCAGTTGTGCTGAAAACGCTGCAAATATAAGCCTTTTGCCCGTTTGTAAAACAATGCGCTTGTTTTTTTATTTCGCAGGGCGGGCTACGGTGTAAAGAAAGCCCACATTCAGAATCTGATTCCACTGAATAGCCGTGTCTTGGTCGGTGTCGTAAAGCAGGGTTGCCCCAAAATTGACTTTGATGTACTTATTCACTGCCATTTCCAGCAGTGCATCCAAACGGTGGTCGGGGTCAAACTGTTGATAATTGGCAAAAAGCAGGTAACGCGCTTTCAAAGAGATATTTTCAGCCAATTTAGCGTTGATATCTGCCTGAATTTGTGCGGCGGCAATTTCGCTGCGTACTGTTTTGCCTGCCTCTACGCCGTAACGCCTGCCGTCGGGAGAAGTCGGCAAGATGCCGTTGTCGGTAACAATGGTGAAGCGTGGCGAAAAGGGGCTCATTTTCAGCGAAAACCATGGCTTAGGCTTGTAATCAAAGCCAATGGCAAAAGTCAGGAAGGCAGGCGCGAAAAAGTTGGAGATGCGCGGCTGGTCGGTTTTGGCATAGTCAAAACCCGGCGCAAATTGCGAAAGGAAATTCCCCGAAAGAAACACATCCCAGTGGTTGGCGATTTGGTAGCCTGCCACGCTGTTCAGAAAAATGCGGTCTGCATTTTTGCGCTGCCCGATGCCGTCTGTCCAAACTAAGCCGTAGAGCAACTCGGCATCGTTTGCCCACGACCATTTCGCTTTTTTGTAGTTGGCTTTGGCGGTAAAAACCGTTCCTACGGCAATGGAATTAGTGCCGCCTGCCTTCCAGTTACTGCTGAACGAGCCCTGATTGAAATTAATGCCAAGGCTCATTTTTTTGTCCCAATAGGTCGTGTCTTGGGCAGTTGTCGCATCGGACTGTGCATGTAAGATATTTGCCCACATCATCAGGCTGTACAGGCACGCGGCAAGCAGCACGCGTCTAAAAAATCGGTTTGTTTGCATGGTACAGTTTAGTTAGCTTTTGCGAAAGATAAACAGGCTACGCGCTAAAAACGTACTTTTGCGGCATGTTTTTCATCCGATTGATTTCGCGTTTGCCTTGGGCTGTGCTGCACCGCATCAGCGATTTTCTTTTTGTGCTCACCTACTACCTGATTGGCTATCGGAAAAAAGTTGTCATGCACAACTTGGTGCTTGCCTTCCCCGAAAAAACAGATGCCGAACGCAAGGCTATTGCCAAAGAATTTTACAAACATCTGTGTGATATTATCGTGGAAATGGTGAAAACGCTGACCATTTCGGAGGAAGATTTTCGCGAGCATATCTACATGGAAAACCCCGAGCTGTTGGCAAAATATCTTGAGCAAGGGCAGTCGTGCATCATTATGGCGGGGCACGTATCGCATTGGGAGTGGACACCGCCCATTCTGAAACTATTGTTTCCGAAATACGGCGGCTTGCCTGTGTACAAAACCTTGTCCAATCCTTTTTCCGACCGTTTGGTATTGCAGATTCGCTCGCGCTTTGGCGTAACCCCCATTACCAAAGAAAACACCCTGCGCGAAGTGGTGCGCCGCAAGAAAGCGGGCGAAACATTTATCCTTGGGTTGGTAGCCGACCAAAGCCCGGCCGGCCATGAGCTGGATTTTAAAACCAATTTTTTCAATATTCCGACTTATTTTTATACAGGCAGCGATAAGCTGGCACGGCAAACAGGTTTTCCTGTTTTTTATTCGGAAATTGAGCGACTTGCCCGCAGCCGATATGTGCTTCGCCTGCAACTGATAGAGCCGCAGCAGAATTATCCGAATGAAATTATAGAAATTTATGCACGGTTATTGGAAGCCTCTATCCGTAAGCACCCTGCCCACTGGCTGTGGAGTCATAAACGTTGGAAATTTTTAGCGCATGAGAACTAAGGTCATTCTTTCGGCAACTCTGCTTATATGGAGCAACTTGGTTGCTGTCTTGGCACAAACCGATGGCATTCGCTTTGAGGCAGTTGCTTTTGAGGCTGCACTCGCAAAAGCACAGGCAACCAACAAATACATTTTTGTAGATGTGTACACCGAATGGTGCGCACCTTGCAAAAAGTTGGAAAAAGAAGTTTTCACCCATCCGGAAGTGGCCTATTTTTTCAACCAGAACTTTATTAACCTGAAAATCAATGCCGAAAAGGGCGAGGGTGTTGAGTTTTCCAGCGTGTTTGATGTCAATGCCTACCCCTGCGCCTTGTTTTTTTCGCCCGATGGCAAGTTGGTGCATCGCACCGTAGGTTATTTTGAATCGCAGGCGTTTATTGAAAACGGCAAAAATGCGCTCAATACTGACCGCCAGATAGTTACATTGAGTCAAAAATATGAAAGCGGCGACCGCAGCGAGCAGGTTTTGCGCAATTATGCCTATGCGTTGCTGGCCGCCGGGGATATCAAAGCCTCTGCTATTGCAAGGGAGTTACTGAAACAGCTAACCCCTGACAAATGGCATCAGCCCGAAAACTGGGAGCTTATCCAAAAAATGGAACTGGATATGAACAGCCCCGTTTTTGATTATGTGGCAAAAAACCCTCAGTTGTTTGCTCCTTATGAACCCGAATACAGCGCCTACATCCACTTGGTAACGGGCAGGGCGATGTTTATGGCAGGCAGAAGCCAAAAACCGGAACGATTGCGATTGGTAAAACAAGTTTTGAAATACTACTTTCCGCAAGATTCGGCAAAATATATGGCCAGAGCCGATTTTTATTTTTACACCATCGGCAACCACGATGAGAAAAAATATGCCGCTGCCGTCCGTTATTTAGACAACTATTGCAACGATTGGCAAGAACTTAACGAGATGGCATGGAACTATTACGAGCAGGAAGAAACACAACCGCAACTGCAAAAAGCGCTGCAATGGGCAGAAAAATCGGTGCAGTTACACAAAACCTATCAGAATTTAGACACAAAAGCACATCTACTGTATAAATTAGGGCAAAACGGAGCCGCCGCAGCGACCGCACGAGAAGCCATCACGCTGGGAGAATCTGCCAAAATGGATGTTAGCATGACCCGAGAACTGTTATTGAAAATAACACAGCCTAAAAAGTAAACTGCAAACAACTTCCGGCTGTTATCAGATTACTTCTTAAAATTCATTCACCTACGCTTACACATGAAAATTCTAAAATTTGGCGGCACTTCGGTAGGAAGTGCGCAGCGGATTCAAAATGTTGAAAAACTGATTAATACGCCCGAGCGAAAAATCGTGGTGTTATCGGCCATGTCAGGCACTACCAATGCCTTGGTAAAAATCAGTGAGGCATTATTTGCCAAGAACTATCAGGAGGCACATAAACAGATTGACGAGCTGGAAGCCAAATATCACGCAGTAGTAGCGGAATTGTACAAAACCGAGGCAGGCAAAGCCAAAGGAACACGACTGATTTACGACCATTTCGGTTACATGCGTGTATTGGCCAAGAATATGTTCAATGCACGAAAAGAAAAGGCAATGCTGGCAGAAGGCGAAATTCTTTCTACCCACCTGATGCTGTATTACCTCGAGGAAATCGGCGTAGATGCAGTCCTGCTCGATGCGCTGGATTTTATGCGCATTGATGAAAACGAAGAGCCCGATTTGCCATTCATCTCCGAACAACTCAACGCAGAATTAGCCAAATATCCTGATAAGCAACTGTTTATCACACAGGGTTACATCTGCCTTAACTCCTACGGAGAGGTAGATAACCTCAAACGCGGCGGCAGCGACTACACAGCCTCACTCATTGGTGCGGCAATCATGGCCGAAGAAGTGCAGATATGGACCGATATTGACGGTATGCACAACAACGACCCGCGCATTGTGGAACGCACGGTGCCCGTTGCCGAGCTGTCGTTTGATGAAGCAGCAGAGCTTGCCTATTTTGGTGCAAAAATTTTGCACCCGCAAAGCGTAAACCCCGCGCGATTGAAGAAAATTCCGGTGCGTTTGCTGAATACAATGCAGCCCGAACAACCCGGTACGCTCATCAGCGACCATGCCGCCGGCCACGGTATTAAGGCAGTCGCAGCGAAAGACAATATCACGGCCATTCGCGTACAGTCGGGGCGCATGTTTCTTGCCTACGGATTCCTCAAAAAACTTTTTGAGGTATTTGAGCGCTACAAAACACCTATTGATATGATTACCACTTCGGAAGTGGCCGTTTCGCTTACTATTGACAATACCGCACACTTACAGGAAATAGTGGCCGATTTGCAGCAGTTCAGTACGGTGGAAGTAGAACATGACCAAACCATCATCTGCGTAGTAGGCGATATGATGGAACAAAAGCAAGACTATGTAGCCCAAGTGTTGGAGTCCGTAAAAGGAATTCCCATTCGCATGGTTTCGTATGGCGGCAGCAAAAACAATATTTCCCTGTTGGTGCACAGCAGCCGCAAAGCCGATGTGTTGAAGGGACTCAACAAAGGCATTTTTGGGTTGTAATAGATTATGGATAATCCTGACAGGTTGGTAAAGCCTGTCAGGATTAAACTTTTGACTATCAACAACTTCATCACAAATTTCTCCGCCAAATCATCTGCACTTGTGCGATTGCGGTAAGTCTTAAAGTTCCTCGCGGCCTTTATAATTTTTGCTGTTGCCGCCCCGCTTGCCTAATTCAATGACTTCTAACTGACCAATACTTGCCAGCCCCTGTTTTTCGGTATCTATGGCAAACCGGAGCAGTGTACGCACCTTATGAAAGCCTTCTTGCCCCGCAGCCCCGGGGTTCAGGTGCAGCAGTTGCCGCTCCGCATCGGGAATGACTTTGAGGATGTGCGAATGGCCGCAAATAAAAACATCGGGACGAATGTCGGCCAATTGCTTTTTTAAAGCCGCCGTATAGCGGGGTGGATAACCGCCAATGTGTGTCATCCATATTTTCAGATTGCCGCAAGTAAAAATCTGGTTTTCAGGATATTGCTGACGAATAATCAGATTGTCAATATTGCCGTAAACGGCTCGCAACGGCTTAAATGCGGCAAGTCTTTCGGCAACAGCCCAATCGCCAATATCGCCTGCATGCCAGATTTCATCACAGGCAGCGAAATAATCAAACACACGCTCATCCAAGTAGCCGTGCGTATCGGAAATTAAGCCAATGCGAATCAAGGTCATGACTCTTTTTTGCAGCAAGTTAAGGGTTAGCTGTCAAATGCTTTCGCCTCTTAGCAGCAGGTATCGGCAAAATAAATCGGTATCTCAGATTCAAAAATATGCCATCCGAAAAAATCCATTCGCTTGTGTCGTGCGTCGGGAAATGAATAAACACACTTATATCCTCACCGAAAACCCGATAACAAGAACGTCGTCCTGTTGCAACTCTGCTCCTTTCCAACTGCTAAACGCATTGCTGACGTGCTGTTCCTGTTCGTTCATAGGTAGCTTGGCAGCCTCTTGCAGCAATTCTTTGAAACGACGCGATGAGAATTTTTTATTGTCAGTACCGCCGAACTGGTCGCGGAAACCATCGGAAAAGAGGTAAAAGTAATTTTCGCCTGCTTTCAAGGGAACGAAATGGGTTGTAAACAGTTGCTCATCTTTGCTTTGCGAGCCGCCAATGGACTTTCTGTCTGCCTTCAATTCTTCTATGCCGCTGTCGGTTAAGTAATAAAGCGGATTTCTTGCTCCCGCGAAAAATAACTGCCTGTTTGGCTTATCAATGGTGCAGAGTGCAATATCCAATCCATCCAAATTATCGGTCTGGTTTTGTTTCAATACAGTCTTAATTTGTACGTGCAGTTCCTGTAAAATATAACCCGGGTCGGTTATGCGGCGCGTGGCTACAATTTCATTCAATAAATTATTGGCAATCAACGACATGAAAGCACCGGGCACGCCATGTCCGGTACAATCTACGGCAGCAATCAGGCGCAATCCTGCCACTTCGGCACACCAATAAAAATCACCGCTGACAACATCCTTTGGCAGATATACAATGAAAGACTGAGGGAATAACTCCTTGAACTTTTCTTGGGTAGGCAACATTGCATCCTGAATGCGCTTAGCATAGCGGATGCTGGACATTACCTTGTGGTTTTGCTGTTCCAACAACAACGATTTATGACTCAACTCTTCGTTTCGCGCCTCTATTTCTTCTTTCTGCTGCTTGATTTCCTCTGTGCGCTCTGCTACAATGGCTTCCAAACGGTTTTTTTCGCGCACCAGTCTGATGGTGTAAAGTTTAACGGCTATCGCAATGATGCCTGCCAGCGCCAACAGATATGCCAGAATTGCCCACCACCGAAAATAAACGGGCGGCTGAACAACAAAGCGCAGTTGCAAAGGTTTACTGATGTGGAAAGCGCCCTGTTGCAAAGCCCTGATTTCCAAGGTATATGTACCTGTTTTTATTTGTGGAAACAATAATTCTCTGCCGACAGGTTGCCACGGTTCGTTCCCTTCCGATGCCAAGCGGTATTCATACTTAATCTTATTGGCAGGATAGGCAAGCGAGGCAAAAAAGGCTTTTAAATAGCTGTTGTGTGCAAATTGGTAGATGCTGTCTTGATGAAAATAAACAGTCCGACCGTTATTCTCGATATGCAAGAATACAGGACGCGGTGTTTCCTGAACGACAGCATTCCGCTGCTGGGTATATGCCACGCCGTCGGCTGTGCCTATCCACAATCGCCCGTCCATATCTGCCATGATACAGCGGTTAGCTATGTTCTTGGAAGGCAAGCCACTGCTTTCGTCAAACAGCAGCATCTCGCCGCGGCGATGCTGGTATTGCAACAAGCCCATATTCGTACCTAACCATATGCTACCGTTAGTGCCGGCACAAATCGCCTGCACTTCCGTATCGGTTGCCAGTGGAATTTGACGGGTTGAATCACTGCCGTATTGTAATAAGCCATAACTGCCGCTCAGCCATATCTTCCCGTCGGTATCAAAAGCAATATCCTCTATGCGAACCTCAACCTGCCCCTGCGTAGCGAGCGGTTTGCTAATATTGACAAACCTGTCTTGGCTGCGGTCATAACGGTACAAATACGCCCGAGGACTGCCTCCGCCTGCCAAAAGGTTGCCGTCCTTGTCTTGACGAACCACATATACATTAGAAGTCAAACCTTGACTTTTACCGTACAATTTGATTGCCAACTGTGGTGTAATCTTGACTACATCGGCATTTGAACACACCCAAATATTGCCTTCGCTGTCGTTTTGCATATAGACAATTTTGGATATCATCGCTGCAAGGTTGATTTCATCTGTTTTATTGCCCTGTATCCGAAAAATGCGTGCATCGGAAGTGCCCACCCAAAGCCCGTCAGCAGTTTTCAGCACTGCAAAAATATCTTTGGAGTTCAGTTGCGATGATTGCAACAACCTGCTGACATCGCCTGTATTGCGGCTGTTGATACGGCATAAAACAGCCCCCTCGGTTGCATAAATTAAGCCGTCGTTGCCTTGCGTGATGGCAAGCACATAGCTGCGCTCGAAGGGCACAACTAAGGGGGCAAAGTAGCTGCGATGGAGTAAAGCAATGCCTTCATCGGAACTCACCCAATAATTTCCCGCCTCATCTATGACAACATCGTTGATGACTTTGTAAGGTAAACTGCCAAATGCAAGAGGTTGCAAGTTACCCTTGCGCATATCTGCGAAGAAAAGCCCTTTATTCCAAGTCCCAATCAAGCACTTGCCCGAAGCATCGGCACGCAAGAAAGAAACATTGGGCATGTCAAAAAGCTGTTGTACCTCGGCAGTTCCGTCTGCTGTCGGCTTAATTTCAAACACGCCCTTTTCCGTACCTATCCAAAGCACATTGCCATTGCTGATAAGCGCACTGCATACAGAAAAAGGAGTATTCACCAAATTTACTTTGACAAACTGATTGGTTGTTTCGTCAAATCGGAAAAGGTTGCCGCGCTGTGAGGCCACATAGATGCTGCCATCAGAGGTTTCAGCCGGCGAAAATGAGCGATTCCAACTGGTAGTGCGGTCGTTAATGGTAAAAAAATAGTGCGCCACCTCCCCATCGGCACGCACACAGGAAACAGCTTGGTCTTCACCTACCCACAGCCGTTGCCTGCTGTCTTCAAACAATGCTTTGGGAGAGGTAATGGCTCGCGGAAGGGGCTCGGAGGTAACCACTAACCAATCGCTGAAAGCAACCGTATCGGGCAGACTAACGATTCGGGTTACGCCTTTGTCATGTGCAATCAGCAAATCGCCATTTTTGCGCCGTATAATGTGCTTGGCATAGTTGCTGGGTAATACTTTATTGAAATGGCGAAACTCTTTCCCGTCAAAGCGCACAACTCCCGCATCGCAAGCAATCCAAATAAAACCATGAGCATCATAGCTGATTGATTTTGTCAGATTGGTAGGCAGCCCCTGCTCTACTTGGTACAACTCAGCCCGATAATATTGGGCTGTAACACTGCCGGAGTAGCAACCAATACATCCGAAAAACAGGATATACCATAGGGGCGTTGCAATACTGATGTGCGAAAGCATATTGACCTGAAAATCTGATTTTTTTGATAAAAATCGCTATTTCCAAATATATTGTTTTTGTACCCTTTCCAAAAAAACGCTGCAATAAAAAAAACCGCCTGAAAATCTTCAGACGGTTTTCCGTAATTATTCAAAGCATTAATTATATGTCCTGATAGTCTTTTGAGCGCACTTTAAACGCCTCTTTAGACTCCTGCATCTGGTCATAATCCTCTTTGGAGAACACCCGATTGTTTTGGAAGACTCTCATGCCCGTACCGGCAGGAATCAAATGTCCTACAATAACGTTCTCTTTCAAGCCTGTGAGGAAGTCGGTCTTACCGCGGATGGCAGCCTCGCTCAGCACTTTGGTAGTTTCTTGGAACGACGCGGCAGAAATCCAGCTCTTCGTACCCAATGATGCTTGCGTAATACCTTGCAAAGTTGGCTTAGATACGGCAGGTTGTGCGTCGCGCACCTTCACTAACTTCTGGTCTTTACGCTTCAGGCTTGAGTTCTCATCACGCAGTTTGCGGGCGCTGACAATCATGCCTTTTTTCATTGTGGTTGATTCACCGGCATCGGTAACAACCTTCTTGTCAAGAATGGAATCATTGGCTTCGCGGAACGTCCACTTGTCTACCACTTGTCCGGGCAGGAAGGTAGTATCGCCAGGGTCAATGATTTCTACTTTCTGCATCATCTGACGAACGATTACCTCGAGGTGCTTGTCGTTGATTTTCACACCTTGCAAGCGGTAAACTTCCTGAATTTCATTCACCAGATACTCCTGAACGGCGGTCGGGCCTTTGATGGCCAAGATGTCGGCAGGCGTAATGGCACCATCGGAAAGCGGCATACCTGCTTTTACGTAGTCGTTTTCCTGCACGAGGATGTGCTTAGAAAGCGGCACCATGTATTTCATCTGTACCCCTTCACGGCTCTTTACATAAATTTCGCGATTACCGCGTTTGATGCTGCCGTAGCTTACCTCGCCGTCAATTTCGCTTACAACGGCAGGGTTAGACGGGTTACGGGCTTCAAACAATTCCGTTACACGTGGCAGACCACCGGTAATGTCGCGGGTTTTGCCGATTGCACGCGGAATTTTCACCAGTACCTGACCTGCACGTATATGCTGGCCATTCTCAACTACCAAGTGAGAACCTACCGGCAAGTTGCTGCTTGCCTGCTCTCCGGTTTGCGGATTGCGAACCGTAATCGTCGGGTTTTTAGAACGGTCTTTGGTTTCAATAATTACTTTTTCGCGGTGACCGGTCTGCTCGTCGTACTCTTCTTGGTAAGTAATGCCTTCCTCAATGGCCTCAAACTCAACGATACCGTCGTACTGTGAAAGGATAACGGCATTGAATGGGTCCCAGAAGCATATCTCCTGTCCTTTCTCTACCATATCGCCTTCTTTTACGCGCAGGAATGAACCGTAAGGCACGTTGTTGCTAATGAGTACTTGGCCGTTTTCAGGATTAACGATGCTTACCTCCGCAGAACGCGCCATCACTACATCAATGCTTTCACCTTCGGCATTGGTGGTAGTAACCTTGCGCATTTCTTCAAACTTGATTTTGCCGCTGTATTTGGCAACAATGCTTGAATCTACGGCAATGTTAGAAGCCGTACCACCCACGTGGAAAGTACGCAGTGTCAGCTGAGTACCCGGCTCACCGATAGACTGGGCAGCTACTACGCCCACCGCATCACCTATCTGAGCAAGCTTGCCTGTGGCCAAGTTGCGACCGTAGCACTTGGCACATACGCCCTGCTTGGTTTCGCAGGTCAGCACCGAGCGAATTTCAACAGATTCAATGCTGGTTTCCTCAATACGGCGTGCAATGTCCTCATCTATCTCTTGGCCTGACTCAACAATCAGTTCGTCGGTCAGTGGGTCGTACACATCGTGCACGGATACGCGCCCCAGGATACGCTCGGAAAGTTTCTCGATAACGTCTTCTTGGTCTTTCAGGGCTTCTACGGTCAGGCCGCGCAGTGTACCGCAGTCCTCTTCATTAACTACTACGTCTTGCGCAACGTCCACCAAACGACGGGTCAGATAACCGGCATCGGCGGTTTTCAAAGCTGTATCGGCCAAACCTTTACGCGCACCGTGAGTAGAAATGAAGTACTCCACAACGTCCAAACCTTCCTTAAAGTTAGAAAGGATGGGGTTCTCAATAATTTCACCCACCGAACCTTGCAGGTTTTTCTGAGGTTTCGCCATCAAGCCCCTCATACCGCCCAACTGACGGATTTGCTCGCGAGAACCACGTGCACCGGAGTGCATCATCATGTAAATGGAGTTGAAGCCGCCTTTGTCTTCTTCCAGCTGCTTCAACAGCGTATTGGTGATGCTGTTGTTCACGCGTGTCCAGATGTCAATAATCTGGTTGTAACGCTCGTTGTCGGTAATCAGACCCATGTAGTAGTTATTCCACACGGCATCTACTTCTTTCTTGGCTTCGGCAATCAGTTTGTGTTTCGATTCAGGAATCATAATATCATCCAAACCGATAGAAAGACCGCCCTTGTAGGCAGTTTGGAAGCCAAGCTGTTTGATATCGTCCAAGAACTGAGCCGTGCGTGCCATACCCACAATTTTGAATACGTGGGAAATGATACCCTGCAACTTTTTCTTGGTCAGTTCTTCATTAACAAAGCCTACTTCTTTGGGCACTACCTGGTTGAAAATTACGCGACCGGCAACAGTTTGTACTAATTTGGTTTCCAGTTGCTTGGTCTGCTCGTTGCGTACAGGTACGCGCACTTTGATATAGGCGTTCTTATCGAGTTGCCCTTCGTTGATAGCAATAATTACCTCTTCGGGAGAGTAGAACGATTTGCCATCGCCTTTTACAGGATGCTCAGGCGTAGATTTACGTCCTTTGGAGAGGTAATACAAGCCCAATACCATGTCCTGAGAAGGTACGGCAATAGGCGAGCCGTTGGCAGGATTCAGAATGTTGTGAGAAGCCAGCATCAACAGCGATGCTTCCAGTATAGCCTCATGCCCCAGTGGCACGTGTACCGCCATTTGGTCGCCGTCAAAGTCGGCGTTGAAAGCCGTACAAACCAATGGGTGCAACTGAATCGCCTTACCTTCAATCAGTTTTGGCTGGAACGCCTGAATACCTAAACGGTGGAGCGTCGGAGCACGGTTGAGCAGCACCGGATGGCCTTTCAAGACGTTTTCCAGAATATCCCACACCACAGGCGACTTGCGGTCTACTATTTTCTTGGCAGATTTTACGGTTTTAACGATACCGCGCTCAATGAGTTTGCGGATGATAAACGGCTTAAACAGTTCAGCTGCCATATCTTTAGGCAAACCGCACTCGTGGAGTTTCAACTCAGGGCCTACCACAATTACCGAACGGCCGGAGTAATCCACACGTTTACCCAACAGGTTTTGGCGGAAACGTCCCTGCTTGCCTTTCAGCATGTCTGAAAGTGATTTCAGCGCACGGTTGCCGTCTGAACGAACAGCATTTACTTTACGTGAGTTGTCAAACAGCGAATCAACCGCTTCTTGCAACATACGCTTTTCGTTGCGCAAAATCACCTCCGGCGCTTTAATATCTATCAAACGCTTCAAGCGGTTGTTGCGAATAATTACGCGGCGGTACAAGTCATTTAAGTCCGAAGTAGCAAAACGTCCGCCATCCAGAGGCACCAGCGGGCGCAGTTCAGGCGGAATCACAGGCACCATGCGGATAATCATCCACTCGGGGCGATTTTCCACACGCGAGTTGGCGCTGCGGAAAGCTTCTACCACTTTGAGGCGTTTCAAGGCTTCTGACTTGCGCTGCTGAGAGCTGTCATTGGCAGCCATATCGCGCAGTTCGTAGGAAAGTTCATCCAAGTTCAATCGGGAAAGCATCATTTCCAATGCTTCTGCACCCATTTTGGCAATGAACTTATCAGGATTGCTGTCTTCCAGTTGCTGATTTTCACGAGGCAGCATATCCAGTTTTTCCAAGTATTGTTCTTCGGTCAAGAAGTCGCCTTCTTTCAAATCCTTATGAATACCGGGCTGAATAACTACATAACGCTCGTAATAAATAATCTGGTCCAGTTTTTTTGTGGACAGACCTAACAGATAGCCGATTTTGTTGGGCAATGAGCGGAAATACCAGATGTGAGCCACCGGAATAACCAGCTGTATATGTCCCATACGCTCGCGGCGGACTTTTTTCTCCGTTACTTCTACACCGCAGCGGTCGCAGATAATGCCTTTGTAGCGAATACGCTTGTATTTGCCACAATGACATTCCCAATCTTTCACCGGGCCAAAAATGCGCTCGCAAAACAAGCCTCCCATTTCGGGCTTGTAAGTGCGGTAATTAATGGTTTCGGGTTGTGTAACCTCGCCGTGAGAGCTTTCCAGAATGGATTCAGGAGAAGCAAGACTGATCGTGATTTTCGTAAAGTCGTTGCTAAACTTCTTGTTTTTCTTGAACGCCATGTATAGTGATGCAGTTTATGCTTTGAACCAGCAAAGTTAGTGTAAAAAAGCATTTTAACCATATTTGCAAGTTTTTTTCCGGTTTTTTTTCAGCATTTATTGCTTAAATTTCAACGAGATAGCGTTGTTTTTATGTAAAAGATACTACATTTGCAGTCCTTTTTTGAAGGCATGTAAATCCGTAGCGTCATGAACGATTTGATAAAATTAGTAGAAAAAGAGTATGCAGGCAAAAGAGCTGATATTCCTGCATTCAAAGCCGGCGATACCATCAATGTACACGTGAAAATTGTGGAAGGCAATAAAGAGCGTATCCAGCAATTTCAAGGCGTAGTGATTCAGCGCAAGAATACCAGCACCAACGGCGAAACTTTTACCGTGCGTAAAATTTCTAACGGCGTAGGCGTTGAGCGTATTTTCCCTATCATTTCGCCAAGCATTGATAAAATTGAGTTGGTACGCCGCGGTTCGGTGCGCCGCGCAAGAATTTACTATCTGCGCAGCCTCTCCGGCAAAGCCGCTCGTATCAAGGAAAAACTGAACTAATTGTTTTTCCCTCAATGGGGTCGCCAACAGTTGCAAAGCTGTTGGCTTTTTTTGTTTACTTGCAGTTAAAATAACTACACTACTGGCTTATGACTACCCGTCCGCCAAACAAAACGCTCTTTTTCATCTAATCCATTCTTGGTGGCATATTCGTTTTTGCACTGGCAGTCCTCCCTACCCACAGCCTTTGTGGAAATCCGATTGAATGCGGCTGATGCGCGCCCCATAGCAAGGAAGACTTGCTTTATTTCCTATTGCCACTATTCAGTGCTCCGGTGGGGGCTTTGCTGGGCGGCATTTTGCTTGGCGACATCGCAAAGAACAAAACTTCAAGGCTGTACTGAAGGAATTGGGCATTGCGGTAATTGTGTTTTTTGTGGTGCTGGTGCTCATAGCAAGCAACTTCTGCAAGTGAATCGGCCGCTGCCATAAAAAAATCCCGACAGTTATATGCCTGTCAGGATTCTTTTATATGCAATTTTTAAAAGATTAATACTCCCAAAGTTGCGCCTCAAAATCAAGCAACGCATACTCTATTTGTAAAGAAGCATACAGAGCCAAATCGCCGTCGCCATAGATATCTATAATGGTTGCATCTTCGCTGTTAGAGTATTTAGTCAAATGCGCAGCAAACAGTCGCAAATCAAATGCCTCTGCCATATTGCGGTGCTCTTTCGGGTTCGCATTATTGAACCATATCGCATCAGGATTATCCTTAAAAACGTTTTCTACGAGCTCCTTATAAGAGAAAGATGCAATGGGAAGGTCGGCTTTTTGATTGATTTCAAAGGGTACAAGTAATGTGATACTCTGTATATCCCGATACATGCGCGAACGCTTTTTATCAAAAATCAAATCTTCTTTTAATTCTAACAAGTACAACTCTTTACCGGGAAGATATGTATCAGGGCCTGCGGGCGTTGCATTGTCGTCTCCGTCGCTAAACTCATTACCCCAACCGCCCCCATCATCTTCTACCCCAAAACCAAGCGCTTTCTCTTCTTCGGTAAGACCGTCTCCGGCAGAGGGTCTTGTGATTTTAGCCATAAACTCCTCATAGCTCAAACGAGTTTTCAAAGAGTCGTCCACAAATGGCCTGATGATACCTGTCTTTACAGCTTCAATAATAATTCTTGTAATTTCATGTCCCTTGGCATTTAATGGCTTGTTCTGTTTTTCACGCAAGTCTATACGCCACCAAAGCCTTTTGCTAAATAACTGATCGTGGTACTTGATAGGACGAAGCGAGTTTGAGTTATACCCGAATTCATCTCTTTCCTGCGCATAGGATATGGTTGCAGAAACCATTACACATGCTGCTGCTACTAACCTAATCAACGATTTCATATGATAGATATTTTAGACATTCATAACAATAAATATGCCGCTCGATAAAAAGAAAGCCCTTTTCATGAAAGATGAAAAGGACTTTCTTTATACAAACCGCAAAACTGTTATTGAGTTATTTGGAAGCTGATAGCATCTACGTTTGCTTTCACATCCAAAATGTCGCCTTTGTAGTTACGACGTTTTACTTGTTTCACCTCAATAATCAGGCGGTCGCCTTCTTTTGCTTGTGCACGGAAGTCAGCCAAGTTAGCCTCTTCAGTGGTGAATTTACGCTCCGGAATAATCGGACGACGGCCGCGCACCAGCATTACAGTCCATTCTGTAACACGATAGTTAGCATCTTTCGGAATTACATCGCGAATGCTTGGGTCGCCAAGTGCACGTGCTTTCAGCGAAGTAGGACAAGCACCACCGTTTTTCACATCCAAAGGTTTGCCTCCATTCAGAATTTCAACCTTAGGTTCAGGCAACAGTTTTACCTTGAACTCCTTAGGCTCAATCAGGTTGCCATCGCTGAATACTTTAAGCACTACTTTGTTGGCAGTAGGTACAACGATAACTTCACTCTTAGAAGCACCTTTGATTACCTCAGCACCTTCAGCTTGGAAAGACGGGTTGTAAGCGGCACCTAATGCAGGTACGTTTACTTTCAACTCGTTACCGCACTGGAAGTAGAGAGCAGAAACGTTAGCTGCCTGAATATCTACCACAGGTTTAGCCACGATATACTCTTCTTTCACGCGGAATACAGTGTCTTCGCCGTCGGCTTTCTTGATTTTGATAGTACCTTCCCAAGATTTTTTCAGATTACCATCTTTATCATAGTTGCCGCCCTGAGCAGTAAACTCTACGGTACCGATACCATTTTCAACTTTTACTGCACCGGCTGTAGAAGACATTTGAGGCACGATATTAGAAGCAGAGGCAGCTAAGAACATAGTTGCGCGATATTTTGTACCGGCAGCTACAATCTTAGATTCTGCGCTTACCATAGCATTGATGCGGTCAAATTTAATTTCCACACCACCTACTTTAGAACTCAGCTTCTTGATAACATCGCTCTCCGCACGCACAACATCTGACTGGAATTGGCTAAGAATAGCCAAACAAGCTACTAAAGGAGTGCGTTCGAAGTTAATTTGCGCAAAATCCTTGTGGTTTTGGTTGCCGTCGTTTTTGAAGCGAGGCATTTCCTTAGCATCCAGCGCAATTTTCGCAATCTGAATTTCTTTGTCGTAAGTGCTCATTTTTTCGGCAAACTCATTGAGTCGTTTTTTCAACTCATAGGCTTTACCATTTTTTGAGCCTTCCGGACCAATAAGAAATGTAGTGGACTTATCGTAGTTTTTCTCATCTACATACTTACCGTCGTCTTTCATACCGCCGGTGTACTCGATTAAGTCTTTGCGTATTTTCTCGATGAAGTCCATCATTTCCGATGTCTTCGCCTTAGCGTCTTCTGCCTGAGCAATAATTGCCAAATCTTTTGGCTTATTGCCTTCTTTGGCCACTTGGGCTTTCATGCCCTCTAATGTTTTATTGGTTGCTTCGCGAGCAAGACTGTTGGCATAACGGAGACTGTCATCCATATAATAGAACTTCTCCAATACCGTGTTGCTCACTTGCAAGGCCAACAAACAGGTCAGTACGAGATACATCATGTTAATCATCGCCTGCCTTGGTGTTACCTTACCACCTGCCATAACTCAGTTCTCTTTTTTTGGTTAGAAAATTATTGAAATTAATATGACAAGGTATTAGCCTTTCATTGCGGTCAGCATGTTGCCGTACACTTTGTTCAGAGAAGTCAAATTGGCTGTCAGTTTTGACATCTGGTCTTTGAACAATTGAGATTCTTTGCTTGCGTCGGCCATGCTCTCCATAGCTACTGTAAGGTTGCCATAGAATTTATTCATTGCCTTTAAGTGGCTGTTGGCATCTTTCAATTCCATTTCATACACTGCGTTCAGCGCACCCAAGTTTTTGGTAATAGTCTGTACTTGTGCATGATATTCTTTTGCCTGTGCAGAGGCATTAGCCATTGCAGCCATTGCTTCCACAGTAGAAGCATATGATTTATTCAGTGTTACTAAAGACTGAGAAGCTGCACGCAGATTTTTAGAATAGTCTTCGGAAGCAGCAGCAGCCTCGCTCATGTCGCGCATTTTCAATGCTGACTCGTTGAGAGTTTTGATACCTTTACCAAAGCTCTTGAAAGATTCGGTAGAAAGGTCTGCTTCTTGCAACATTTGGTCGAGGCCAACAAGTGCACCTGTAGCAGCAAGTTTATTGGCAGCCTGAGAATCAACTTTAGTAGCTTGACCTTCATCTGCCAATTCAGGATACACGCGCTCCCACTCATAGTGCTTCTCAGGAGGAGGAACAGGTGCAATTACACCCAGTAAGAAGATGAATGCTTCCACAGAAAGTCCTACAACGAGCATAGGACCGGCA
The DNA here is from genome assembly GCF_021206925.1 of Rhodoflexus caldus. Lineage (NCBI taxonomy): Bacteria > Pseudomonadati > Bacteroidota > Cytophagia > Cytophagales > Thermoflexibacteraceae > Rhodoflexus > Rhodoflexus caldus. The sequence continues at coordinate 231,312 of NZ_JAJPRF010000001.1, forward strand.
CCCGGCCATGACATAATCTTGAACATGGCACCTACGATAACCACCGCAGCACCTACGCTGGTGATTTTTGGAACTACCACGCGATTAAACTTCGCGACAGCGCTTTCTTTTCCGCTACCCATTTTGTTTGAAGGTTAAATGATTGAAAATTTAATTAAGTTAAAATTGTGATTGAGGTTGTCAAAATAAGGTAAATTCCTACGGATTGTCAATAGGGGATTTACGCTATTTCTCACTTTTAACGCAAAAAGTCCGGCAATATTGCATTGGACGCAACCCATTGCCGGACTTTTTACAAAAAATTAATGGTGAAATATTAGAATTCAAAGCCAGAAGAGCGTCCCAAATAGGTCATTGCGCAACGGAAACCAATAAATGAACGTGCAGTATCTCCATACTCAAAGCTACGTGTACCGGTTTCAATCAGGAAAGCAATATCTTTCCATGAGCCGCCACGGATAAGTTTGCGTGGTTCGTTTTCGTCGTAATAGGTGGGGTTCAAATCCCATACCAACGGCACGCTTACGGGGCTGAAAGCATCCTCGCACCACTCGGCAACATTACCGGCCATATCGTAAAGGCCGTAATCGTTAGCAAAGTAAGACGCTACCGGGCCTGTGTAAGAGAAGCCGTCATCATAATAATTACCGCGTCCGGGTTTGAAATTGGCAAGTGCACAGCCTTTGGCGTTTCGTACATATGGGCCACCCCAAGGATATTTTGCCATGTCGCGGCCGCCACGAGCTGCATACTCCCATTCGGCTTCGGAAGGCAAGCGGAAGTTAGGCATCGGGAACTTGCCTTTGTCTGTTCTGGCCTGATTCAACTTTTTGGTGCGCCATTCGCAAAACAGCAGGGCAGCTTTCCATGAAACACCTACTACGGGATAATCGTCATAAGCGGGATGGTCAAAGTAATAGGTAGTCATTGGGTCGCCCATGTGGTAGGTGAAATCTTTCATCCATACCATTGTGTCAGGATAGGCGATATCTTTCAGAGACTGTTCATCTTCAATTAATGGCAGAACTTTTCTGTAGCGAACAAAAATGGTGCTGTCGCCACCCAAAGGAAAATGGTCAGCAGCTTCATATATAAACTGGCGATACTCGTTGTTGGTAATTTCGGTATCGTCCATGTAAAAGCCGCTGATGGTAATTTGCTTGTTCATGGAAATTTTAGAGGAAGCTACATCCTCGTCTGCCTGCCCCATGTGAAAAGTACCGGGAGGAATGGAAACCATGCCGTATGGTAATTCCTGCTTCCACCCTTCGCGCCCCTGAACGCCTGTCAGTTCACCGGTATCTTTGTTCTTACCGCCAAAAATACAGCTTTGTAAGACCAGCACTAATGCCAAAGTGCTGTAAAGCGGTGATACACTACGCAATCGGCCATATCGTATCATAATTCTGAGCATGATTTCTATCAGTTTATCAGACATTGGTCGTGTCTTCTCAATAGGGTTTTAATAGGTAACGACTTTCAGCGCAATTTCTTGCAAAAATAAGTCCAAAAGTTTTAGTCAAATCTGAATCTTGGCGTTCTGATATTAAATAATTCCGCCTTTTTAGGGGCAGGTATGCGATAGCCAATTCTGAGTTCATGCGAAGTGGCAGCTTTTGCCGCTGCACCGGTTATTTCATAGTCAAATGCATAGCCCAGTGTCATGGAATTGTCTTTCAATATAGAAGCACCGATGAGCATTGAAACACTGCTGACAGGGCCTAAATCGCGAAAGGAGGCTCCCGCATAATATTTGCGGCTGATATCCAGCAATACGGCACCTTCATAAGAAACAACGTTTCGCAAGTTAGTTTTAACAATGGCGGAAGGCCGAACAGAAAAATCAGAAGACAACACAAACTCTCCGCCGCCCAATAAGGTATAGTTTCGCTCAAGCGGGCTAATCGCAAATGTTGTACCATATTCAAATCCGGGTTGCAGCAAGTGGTTGGCACTAATGCCGGCAAAATACTTTTGGGTAGAGTAGTACATGCCTACTGCAAAGTCGGGTGTAAATTGGCTTTCTCTGCCCCTGCCTATGATGAGCGGGTCGTTGGGTTCATTAGGACGCAGTTTCCCGAAATCGAAGGTTTGATTATAGAAACCGCCCCGCATACCCAAAGACAAACGCGCACCGTTTTTTAATGTATGATGATATGCATAGGACAGTTGTATGTCGTTGTTAGTAATTGGCCCCAATGCATCGTTCAGAATATGAATACCCACGCCGCTGCGTATGGCATTAATGGGCATAGTGGCAGACAATACGGTGCTGACAGGTGCTCCACCATCACCATCGAGGGTGGTGCTGTAACCTACCCACTGCCTGCGATGGATTAAATTAAAATGTGTAAAACGACTGTCTATACCTGCAGTGGCCGGGTTTAAGTAAAGCTGATTAAACATAAACTGGCTGAACTGCGCATCTTGCTGTGCCGATGCTTCCCACCCAAAACCTAACGTAAACAGGGTAATGAGAAAGTAAACAAGGTTTCTTTTCATAATTGCCTAACAGAATGTTGGGCAATATAGCAAATTATTGCTTATTGCTTTTTTCTGTTTCTTTGATATAAAGCTCGATAGCCCCTGTCATGGAAGGTGCATCGGGATGGGGAGCCTGAATATCGAGTATCAGGTTATTGTCTGTAACAGCTTTGCCGGTAGTTGGCCCGAAAGCGGCGAATAATATATCCCCTTGTTTAAATTCAGGGAAGTTGGTCAGCAGTGAATTAACGCCCGACGGACTGAAAAAAGCAATGAGGTCGTACTGCTTAATGTCCATATCTTTCAAGTCGCTGGGGACTGTATGATAGATAATGGCCTCCGTGAACTTAATGCCGCTTTTTTCCATAAATGCGGGCAGGTCGTCCTTGCGGATATCTGAACAAGGATACAGGTAGTTTTCCGTTTTATGTTTTTTAATCAAATCGAACAGGTCGGTAACGGTTCTTTTACCCGTGAATATTTTGCGCTTGCGGATGGTGATATATTTCTGCAAATAATTGGCTGTTTGGTCAGAAATGCAGAAATATTTCATCTCGGGGGGCATCTCTATTTTGCTTTCGCTACACAGTTTGAACAAATGATCAACCGCATTTTTGCTGGTAAAGATGATAGCCGTATGTTCTAATATATTGATTTTTTGCTTCCTAAACTCTTTGATACCAACGGGATCAACCTGAATAAAGGGGCGAAAATCTATCTGCAAGTTGAATTTGGCAGCCAACTCGGAATAAGGGTTTTTGTCGGATTCCGGCCTTGGCTGTGAAATCAGAATTCTTTTGATTGGCTTGAGACGTTCAGGATGCAGCACAATGGATGAAACTTTACCCTCTGTCATATGTAAGATTTATGAAGGAATCAGAAATAGCTTGAGTACTAACAATAGAGGTAATACTTCGGTAGTGCAAAGATAGGCAATTAAATAAATAAATCGCTGTGGAACCGATAAGTACAACACAAGTCCTGTGAGGGCGGTTACTGTTACCCACCCCCAAATCAGCGAATAATACAATATGTGCGGTGAAATATACAGCCGATAATAATGGCTCAGATGGTAGGCTGTAAACAGCGCAAATATGAGCAGAATGAATATTTTGTAAATATTAAAACTGATGGCTATATGCTTTTCGGCCAGTGTGCGATGTGCAAAAACGCCATGTAACAGTTCTATTAACAGGTATTTCAACAACAGAAATAGCATCAACCACCCGCCGATTTTCAAGTAATTGCCAATAAACCAATCATTCCCTTCAGCAAGGGCGGCAACTTGTGCGAACGAAGTGGAGTATTCGGCAACAAGCATCAGCAGGTAGGTTGCTAAGGCAGCAAACATTACTGCAAATACCAACAATGCGTTAAAGTCTGTTTTTTCCTGAACTTCACGGTATTTGAACAGTTGAATGAGCGACTGTAAGCTATCCTTAATGGAAACGTAGCGCGGGTTGATTAACGAAAATGCGGCAAGCATCACACTACACGCAACAGCAACTACCAACAGATAATTCTTTTGCTCGGGAGTACGGCGTATCGTTGCAGTTTGCCTCGGTCTGTTCTTAGCGGCCAAAGATTTTGCAGTACTTTTTATTAAAGAGTCTCTTCGTACAGCAACAGGTTCGGTTTGTTGCTCGCCTAAAAACAAGGGGGGCAGTTTTGCTATCGGGCGCTCGAATGCATAGGTTAGTAACAAAGTGGTATTGCCTGCTGCTAAACTGTCCAAGTCCCATACCATTGTTTGGGGTTGTCGGATATAGTGGCTGAGATTGTTGTTAATAAACAATAGCGTTTCCTTTTCAACGGGTAATACCAACTTTCGGGCAGGTTGCCATGCCTGAGGTTGCAGCACTACATGCAGATAGCGAGTAGGCGGATGAATACCGGGCAAGTACGGCACGTATATTTTTTCGTTGTAGTCATATATCAGCCACCGGTGGCTGATGTCTTCATAGATGGCAAGACCTGTTGCAGACTGCCCAAAAGCATTACATGCTACAAGGCTCATCCACAACAGGCCTATCCAATAACTACACCAACGCTTACCCATCTGCCTCGTTTCTTCCCGACTACTTAATTTCTGATGCCCAGTTGAAGCGGTCGGAAGCAGAAAATGCCCACGGAGCCGCATTGTTTTCAATATTGGCAAACATGGAGTTCCATGATGCAGGCGTAGCGGACTCTTCCATCGCTATATATTGCCGCACTTGCAAAATGATGTCCAATGGGTTGATATTAATCGGGCAGGCATCTACACAGGCATTGCAGGTAGTACATGCCATCACTTCTTCTTTGGTGATGTAGTCGCCGTACAGGGATTTGCCATCATCATAGCCCTCGCCGAACTTGGCAATCAGCTCGCCTTTTTCTTCCAGACGGTCGCGGGTGTCCATCATAATTTTGCGCGGGCTGAGCAGTTTGCCGGTGATATTGGCAGGACAAGAGGCCGTACAACGTCCGCATTCGGTGCAACTGTAAGCATCCATCAGGTTTTTCCATGTCAGGTCTTCCACGTCTTTTGCACCGAATCGGGAAATTTCTTGTGGAGCGGCTGCTTCCTGACCATCGTTGATACCCAGCATAGATTTTACTTCGGCAGTAACTACTGCCATGTTTTCAATCTTACCCTTGGGTTCCAGATTGGAAAAATAGGTATTGGGGAATGCCAGCGCAATATGCAAGTGTTTAGAGTAGGTTACGTAAACGGCAAAGGACATAATGCCTAAAATGTGCAGCCACCATGCACCGCGCTCAAGCAGTATCAAAGAGCCGGTATCCAAGCCTTTATACAAAGGGATGAGCAGGCTGCTTACCAGAAATGAGCCTACTTCGGGGTAGTGAGCCATGGCGTATGCGCTGTCTTCGCGGGTTTGCAGAATGCTGTCGGCGGCGTTCATAGTGAACAGGCAGAACATCAGTGCAATTTCGGCCGTAAGGATGATATTGGCATCCATTCGCGGCCATTCGGTCATTTCACGGCTCCAGAAGCGGGGCACCAGTCGGGCATTGCGACGAATCAGGAAGATTACGCAGGTAATTACAACCCCCAAAGCAAGCAACTCAAAGAAGTTCAGCAACAAGCGGTAGGCACTGCCCAAATAAGGCGCAAAAAGGCGGTGCGTGCCCAGCAGTCCATCCAGCACAATTTCCAGCACCTCAATATTGACAATGATAAAAGCCGCGTAAATGATGAAGTGCATCAGACCCACCAAGGGCTTATCAAACATTTTCTTTTGCCCGAAGGCAATCAGCAGCATGGTTTTCAGGCGCTCCGCAGGGCGGTCGGTGCGGTCGAGCGGTTTACCCAACCTGATATTGCCCGCAATGCGTTGTACGCGCGATGTAACGGCAATCGCGGCTGCCGCAAGCGCTGCCAAAAAGAAAAGTTGCTGCACAAGTGAAGTAAACAGTTCCATAAGTCCTTGCAATAGTCTTGTAGCGTTTTGGCAAATTTAACCGATTTTCCTAAAAACCATTCGTCAGGCGATTGTGTTGGCCATGAGCTTTTAATTCCTGCCGTAAAATGCACCGAATTTCGTATTTTTGGGAATACTGCCTTTGTTGCAGGGGCATGGTAACTATTCAGATGAGATAAGCAAATTATAATAAGAAAACTGCCGGCAAAGACTTCGTCCGCCGACGGATTTAGGTAAAATGCCTTAAATTACTCACTTGCACATATGCGAAAGCGCAAGCAGTTTGTGAAGAGAATTTTTGCATAAAAAAATCAAAACCGGCAGACTAAAACCTGACAATCCTTAACGGTTTATCGTTTGTATGTAACATACGAAAAAGTATCACAACATATCGCCCGAATTATTGCATTACTTTTGTTTTTTGGCTTAGGAATCGGACTTTTAAGGATGATTTTTAAGTAATCGCACAAACCGGCATGAATCAACTCATCACCGCCTACTCTCCATGGTTCATTATCCTTTGCATTGGGACAGGTCTCCTCTATGCGGCACTGCTGTATTCGCAGGATGCCCCTTGGAGCAAATCTACCAATCGTATATTGGCTTTTGTTCGCTTTCTGCTGGTCAGTTTACTTGCTTTTTTGCTCCTTGAACCAATGATTCGGCAAATCAACAATGAGTATGAGAAGCCTGTGGCGGTCGTAGCCATAGACAATTCCGAATCGCTGGCACTTACCAACTCACCCGAGAAGTTAAAAAAGGCTGTTGAAACCATGAACAGCGTAGCCGAACGCTTGGGAAACCGAGGATTTGAGGTGCAAATGCGCAGCCTCTTGCCTAATGCAACGCCTCTTCGCAGTTTTGATTCCGTGCGGTTCAATCTGCCCGTTACCAACTTGCAAGGGCTGTTTGCTTCCATTCAAAACAACTTTGAGAACCGCAACTTGGGTGCTGTGGTATTACTCTCCGATGGCATCTACAACCAAGGCAGTTCGCCTTTGTACCAACCCGTCAAGGCCGGTATTTATACTATCGGCATAGGCGATACGCTCCCCCGCAACGATGTCAGCATTCGCGCAGCTTATCACAACAAAATAGCCTACTTCGGCAATCAATTCCCGATTGTAACGGAAATTACCCACTCCGGATTTGAAGGTCGTGAAGTTCAGTTGAGCGTTTCGCAGGCAGGCAAAGTGCTTGATTCCAAACACATAGTATTAGGCAAAGAAGGTGCGCTGCAACAAGTACAGTTCTTAGTAACTGCCTCTCAAAAGGGCGTACAACGCTATGAATTACAAATTAGCCCGCTGGAAGGCGAGTTTACGCAGCAAAACAACGTAAGGCAGGTTTACATTGACATTTTGGACGGGCAAGAAAAAATTCTGATAGTGGCTGCTTCCCCCCACCCCGACATCAAAGCCCTGCGAGCTGCCTTGGAAAAAAATTCCAATTATCAGGTAAGCCTTTTCATCCCTAATGTGATGCCCAATGAGGCCTTAAAACGCAACGAAAAATACGACCTGATAATTTTTCACCAGTTACCCAATGCCAATGCCATCACGGGCAATTTGGTGAAAGAACTGCTGGCTGCCAAAACGCCTGCATGGTTTATCGTAGGCACACAAACTTATATTACAGCTTTCAATGCTTTAAGCCCGGGTGTCAGTATTGCCGCATCGGGCTATCAGACAGACCGCGTAACGGCTGCCATTAACCCACAATTTGACAAGTTTTTGCTCAGCGACGAAAACAAGTCGGCCATTGCCAAATATCCGCCATTAGTTGTTCCTTTTGGCGACTTTAAACCGGCACAGGGCACTGTTCCCATGCTGATGCAGCGCGTAGGCAGCCTGCAAACCAACAAGCCGCTCCTTGTTTTTGCCGAACAAGACGAGCGCAAAATCGGCATATTGCTTGGCGAAGGCATCTGGCAATGGCGATTGCAGGAATTTTCCCGCAGCGGCGAACAAGCCACTTTTGATGAAATGATTGGGAAAATTACACAATACCTCACTGCAAGGCAGGATAAGCGCAAGTTTCGCGTCAATACTGTTGCCAATGAGTATTTTACGGGTGAAACCGTGGAGTTTGAAACCGAAGTTTACAACGATATCTACGAAAAGATATACGGGCAAACCGTGCAGTTGGAAATTATACCCGAAAAAGGCAATAAGAGTACATTCAGCTACGTAAACAGTGGTGAAGGTTTCCGCTATAAAGTCTCCGGATTGAAGCAAGGCGTGTATAACTTCAAAGCAAGCACCGTACTGAACGGCAAAACCGAAACTGCGGAAGGTCGGTTTGCGGTAAAAGAAATACAGGCGGAAGCACTCAACACCCGCGCCGACTTCAACCTGCTGCGTCAATTGGCCAAGCAAAGCGGCGGCGAATTTTACACATTGGAAAACTCATCGCAACTGCTGGATAAATTGGAAAATCTAGAAGCTACGGCCGTTATTCACAGCAGCGAAGAAAACAAGGAAATCCTGTTTTTGAAATGGCTGTGTTTCTTGTTGCTGGCACTTGCTACGGGCGAATGGTTCGTCCGAAAATTCAGAGGCAGCTACTGATGCTCTGTTTGTGCACGCCTGCAAGCCAGCAAAATCAATCGGATTGCGGATTTAAAAAAATCGGTAGAAAGCCGTATCAGCCGCAACAATCGGGGGGCGGCTTCACGCAGTGCCTCCCGCAGGGAGGTATTGTCGTGAAACCGCAGATGTGCGAAGTCCCGCAGGGCTTCGTGCAGCTGCCGTGAAGCCGCCCCCCCGATGTAGCGGAAGCCCGAAGGGATCTCGCTACATCTGCCTGCTTTGCGCAATGCGTTTTATTTCGCTCATGCTTACAACATTGCCTGCAACATACGGTACAAATAAGCTGCCGAATGGAGGGCTATTAGGAACAGCAGAATAGCCTGCTTTTGCTTGGCAAAAATCAACTTTTTAATAGCATCCATCAGGTGCGGGATATCGTGCCCCTCGGTGGTTGCCAACAGCGCAAACGAATACGCCACACGCCACAAGGTAACACCAATAAAGGCATATAACACAGCAGCAATGCTTTCATAAGCAAACTCCATCCAGTCAATCTTAATGTTTAAGGAAGACACGGAATAGGCTTTGGTAAATGCCATCAGTTCAGCGACTACCGCCACTGTAATGAACGCAATCCCTGTAATGCGTAACATACGCGCCAAACGTGCCATTTGCTGTTCCTGCTCGGGCGAGAACTCGTAATTATCTGCCATAAGTTGATAAAGTTGCTTTGTCCAAAATTAATTGATTTATAGACAGATACAATACGTGTTTGATTTTTTGTGCGATTCGGTGAATTTTGCACACCAATTTACGCAACGCAATGAAAGCATACATTTTTCCGGGACAAGGCGCGCAGTTCCCCGGCATGGGCAAAGAACTGTACGAGCAGCATGAGGCTATCCGCCAACTTTTTGAGCAAGCCAATACTTTGCTGGGTTTCCGCCTGTCCGATATCATGTTCAACGGCACCGAAGAAGACCTGAAACAAACCAAAGTTACTCAGCCTGCCATCTTCCTGCATTCGGTGGCTGTTGCCAAAACAGCGGCAGACTTCAAACCCGACATGGTAGCCGGCCACTCTCTGGGTGAATTTTCTGCTTTGGTAGCTGCCGGAGCCATGAGCTTTGAAGATGGGCTGATGCTGGTATCGCAGCGTGCACAAGCCATGCAGCGCGCCTGCGAAATTAACCCCTCTACCATGGCGGCCGTGCTGGGACTGGACGATGATAAGGTAGAAGAAATCTGTGCCCAAATCACCGATGAAATAGTGGTTGCGGCAAACTACAACTGCCCGGGGCAATTGGTTATTTCGGGTTCTTTTAAAGGCGTAGAATTAGCAGGCGAAGCATTGAAAGCCGCAGGAGCTAAGCGTGTGCTGCCTTTGCAGGTGGGCGGAGCGTTCCACTCGCCGCTGATGGAACCAGCCCGCGCAGAGCTGGCCGCTGCCATTGAAAAAACACATATTGTAACACCTGTGTGCCCCGTTTACCAAAACGTGGATGCCAAACCTTACACCGACCCCGCACAAATCAAGGCCAACTTGATTGCGCAATTGACCGCCCCCGTGCGCTGGACGCAAAGCGTACAAAATATGATAGCCGACGGCGCTACCGAATTTGTAGAATGTGGCCCCGGCAAGGTTTTGCAAGGACTTGTGAAAAAAATCAATAAAGACGCGGCGGTTGCTTCGCTGTAATCATTGTGCAGTGGCGGCATGCTTTTATACAAAAACCCCGACAGGTCTTGGCAGCCTATCGGGGTTTTTAAATACTTGTTTTTCAGGAGTTTACATAAAAATTTTTCGCAAACCACTCGCGCTTTTACATAGCCGTCAAATCCCAGACTACCACTGCCCAATGCTCATCGTGTTGGTAGCTGTGAATAATCTCGTAGCCCATGCGTTGGTGTGCCCGCATAGAGCGCGCGTTGCGATAAGAAACTTCGGTAACTACCAAATCATAGCGTCCCTGTAACTGCTCGCGCATGGCCAGATACAACTTGTCAAAAAGCCCCTCGCCCCGATAGCCCTCTGCCACACATATTTGCCCCATCAGGCAGTAGCGATAATCCGTCATGGGTTTGCCTTTATAAGTAAGCCCGGCAATCATCTCGGATGTGGATTGCAAAAATTCGGAAGCAGCGGCAACCGTTAAGGGAGTCGGCAGGCAATAGCCTACCACTTTATCACCGTCATAAGCCACCAACGGCGGCTCTGCTGCATACAGCCGCTCCAAAAAGGGGACATCATAGCGCGCCACCACAAATCCTTGCGATTGCTGGGTAGCTTCGCTGATGTTTTCGCGCAGGTTAGCGCGTTGAAGGTCTATAATTTGTGCCAAGTCGTGCGGCAAAACATTTCCTATACGAATCATGTATTTTGAAAGGCTTTTTTGCAAATTTAGCTGTAACCAAGCCATTCCGACCGCACGATGGCTACATTTGCACAAGATTTGCGCTCATTTCAACTTATGAAACAACTATTGCTGCTACTGTTTGCGGCAGGCACACTGGTTGCCTGTAAAAGTAACGTTGCTCCCGAAGGCGAGCCTACGGAAATCAGTTTTGACAGCCTTGCTTTTCACCCCGATATTACGCGGCGCAATACTTCACGCGAGCGCATCATCCGCCCCAAAATAAGCCCCGAAGAAGCCCGCGGGCGTTTTGAAACCGATATTGCAGGTTTAGACATAAACGAGTCGGACGGCAGCATCAACATAGACCGCAGCGAGGCAGGTATTCGCTATACGGTGCGCTTTGTACCCAATGACCCCAAACTGAAACCGGATACCGTCGGCCTGCTGATTGCCGGACTTGATTACTTGGACAGCGTTTATGTGCTGGCACGCAACCGATTCCGTGCTTTCCCGATAGTAAACGCAGACCGCAACTACAAGGCCACCAACGGGCAGGCAGGTTTGCCGCGCAGCATGAACGGGCGATTTACGGGCAATTTCGGCTTTACTTCTGCGCTGCCGCCGCTATTGAACGATTCGCTGGGCATTATAGACCTGAACCGCGCCAAAGATATCATTTTGGAGCGGCGACGCACCAATTCGGCCTTTACCAATCCGCTCAACCTGACGGTGCGCTACACGCTCCGCGACAGTGTTAAAAATGCCGTGCGCGATACTATCCCCGGCAGGGCAACACCTTTTGCAGTTGTACAAAACACTATCAGCGTACAGATTTATCATTACCAGTTTCGCACCGATATTCCTGCTTTTGTATCGGATGCACTGCGCGAACGCCGTACTTTCCCTCGCGGACGCACCGAAAATACACCCCGCACCGAACGGCCTGTCATCTTGGTTGTTGTGGACAGGGATTAGCATAGGAAATTCGGCTTGGGGATTTCGGATTTGGGAGTAAACCAAAGGTGCTGATTGCTTGCTTGTAACTTTTATGAATCAAGCTATATGCAAAACTATTTGCGGTCAATTGCTGCGTCCTTTGCGGTACACAAGATACCCCACAGTGTGTGCGGAGTATTACACGCGGAGAGGCACATTTACCAAACCCATTGGGGTATTGTGTAAAAAAATTTGCGCCGACAATGAAACGTTTACACGCATGGAGGAATCAAACAATAACCGGCACTAATCAGTAAAAGTACATGAACATTCCTCGCTCCTTCCCACTGCCGACCATCGTAGCTTTTATCGGCAGTTTGTATTTGCTGCTGCCTGTATCGGCTTTTGCCCAAAAGGCAGACTTAAAGAAAGGGCTTCAATTGCTGTCAAGTAAACAACTTGGCGCAGCACAAGAATTTTTTGAAGATATCATCAAGACAGACAGCACTCATACTGCTGCTTATTTTGCACTGGCACAGACCTACTTTGAGCAGTACAAAACGCTGCGGGAGCAGCAAAAACATCAGGTGCGCCTGTTGAATATCCAGCCGCAATTGGACTTACTCAAAAAAAGTCATCAGACAGCAGCCGATTTTAATCGCCTCTACACCAAGTTGGAAAGCAGGTCTAAGGAAGATATCAGACGTTTATTGGCCGTAAGCGAGCAGATGCTCACAACCGATTTTGCGCAAATCATTATGCAAGAGGCCTTTCAGTTAATCAATCAGGCACCCTATCGCCGCGCGTTAAATCAAATGTTCGGCAGCAAAATTTATGACCGTGTTACCGAATCGGATACGGTAATTGCACTGCGCCGCCTGCTGGTTCAGCAATGCAGGCAATACATTAGTGCCTTTCCGAAAAGTACGCACGTCAGTACGGTGCGTCAGATTGCCCGCGAGATGTTACAGGAATACCTGAGCATGGAGCAGTTGCGCCGCTCCGGTGAACGCGACGGACGGGAATATGAACAGTTCTGCGAGCTTATTTTGACATACTGCACGGCTGATGAGTATCGGCACGTCTTGCCTGAATTTTACGGGGCTTACTTTGGTTTTAACAAGCAGAATTATCTCAGGCACCACAACTACTTCAAACTGAAAGAGTTATCACAGAAATTCAATCTTTCGCCCGAAAGTCTTCTGTGCGAACTCAACCTGCATAATGCCGGTTACACGCCCGAAAAACAGGCTTTGTATGAGGCTTTTATCAACACTTTTGCACCCGAAGACGTAGCGCTGGTGGCCATAAAAAAAATGGCCGAACCTGCCATCATAAAGCGTGAATGGGAAAACGCACGCACGATTTTTAAACGCTATCGCCAACTGTTTCCCGGCAAGGATAATTATTTCGCAAAAATGGATGCACTGTTGGCTGAACCCGAAGGTGAAAAAAAATTAGAAAACTTAGGAACTGCCATCAACTCCGACAAGCGTGAATATAACCCTGTTTTAACGTTAGACGGTCGCACACTCTACTTCTCCCGCCGCGCCTACAATACAGGCGAAGATGTGTTTGTCAGCCAATGGGACGGCAAAGAATGGTCGCAAGCAAAACCGTTAGATAAAAAAATCAATACAGAATCGCACGAAACACCGCTGGCCATCAGTCCCGACGGACAAACCTTGTTCCTGTTTGGCAACTATTACATGCTGCCTAATTTTTTCTACGTTATACAGGATGCACAATTAGGCAAAGGTGATTACTACTTTGCCGAAAAACAGGGCAACAGTTGGAGTAAAATCAGTGCTATGCCAAACCCTGTAAATTCTGTGTACTTTGAATCAGGTTTTAGTATGAGTGCGGACGGCAGCGCAATACTGTTTGCTTCCGACAGGCCGGGTAATGTAGGCGGTTACTTCCCTAACTACAACCCCAATTACCTGTATTATCACGGTTCGGGGGAGTTTAATGTGGATATCTACGTATCGCTGCGCACCGAAAACGGTTGGAGCACCCCTATCAATCTGGGGAAAGTGATTAATACGCCCTTTGCAGAAAACAGCCCATGGCTGCATCCCGACATGCGCACCTTATACTTCACTTCCGATGGGCACCCGGGGCTGGGCAGTTACGATGTTTTTGTCAGCCGCCGCCTGCGCGAAGACTCATGGACAGAATGGAGCGAACCCGTTAATTTGGGCAAAGCCATTAACAGCGCAGGCAGCGATGCCATCCACATAACAGCCGACGGTAAAACGGCACTGGTTGTTTCTTCTCAACCGGGTAATTCGTATGGAGAAACCGATATTTATCGCATTACGATACCGGAGCCGCACCGCGCAGAACCGGTCGTAGTTGTAACGGGTACTGTTATTGACAGCAATGGCAAACCTGTAACAAAAGCACAGATAACATGGCAGGCAACCGATAACTCACAGAAAGGCACGGCAAGCGTACAGCCCAACGGGCGGTTCTCTATCCCCCTGAAAAGAGGCAAAAAATACCGCTATCAGCCTGTTGCTCCCGACTACTTTTCGGGTTCGCAAATTGTAGACCTCACGCAAACGCCCGCAACAACTCTTGTGATAGAACAGCCCGCCATGGAAATGGGCAGTTTAAACAAGTCCGAATCAAAGGGGTTTGTCATCAATTCTTTGGAGTTTGACTTTGACAGCGATGTTATTCGCCCGCAGTCCCTTCACGACTTAGACCGCTTGGCGGCACTTTTGCAAGACAACAGCTTGATGCTCCACATTGAAGGCCACACCGACGATAAAGGCAGTGATGAGTTTAACCTTTCATTGTCGCGCCGACGCGCCGAGGCTGTCAAGAAATACCTGCTTGCCAAAGGTTGCAAAGCGCAGATAATAGCCAAGGGTTTCGGCAAAACGCAACCGATAGCGCCTAACACGACCGAAGAAGGCCGACAGAAGAACCGCAGGGTAGAGTTTCGGGTAGAGTAGTCCTACTCAAACCGCAGCGATTCTATCGGGTCTAATTTGGAGGCTTTGAAAGCGGGATAATAACCGGACAGGATACCTACACCTATACATACGACAAGCGCAATCATCATCCATGCCCAAGGCACAAGGAATCCGCCTGCCTTCACCAGCACTGCCACCAAGTTGCCAATCAGGATGCCGAGGATGATGCCGACTACTCCGCCGATGATGCAAATGACAACGGCTTCAATCAAAAACTGTTCGCGGATGCGCGTAGGGGTTGCGCCCAGTGCCTTGCGAATACCTATTTCGCGGGTGCGTTCCGTTACCGAAACGAGCATAATATTCATCAACCCGATAGATGCGCCCAAAAGGGTGATGAATCCGATACCGAAACCGCCTATGCGAAGTTGTCCGCTGATATTGTCTAAGGCTTCCTGTGCCGTTTCATTTTTTTCTATCAGAAACGATTCGGGTTTGCCGAGTGCATCGCGGCGAATAAGCCTGAATTTACCCGTAGCTTCGCCCATGAGGTATTCCAAATCGGCAGGGTTGCGAACAATGCAGGTTGCCCGATAGTACAGCCTGCGCCCGTTGGCAAGCGCTACGGCTTTTTCAAAAGGAATGAGTACGTTGCGGTTCAGACCTCCGCCGCCGCCGCCAAAGCCCGCTTTGTCTTTCAGCACCCCGATAACACGGAACTGATTGCCAAGCAGCAATATGGGTTGATTTAGGGCTTGTTCGGCACTTGTGAACAGTTTTTGAGCAACTTCGTTGCCAATAATGGCTACGGGTACGCCGTTGCGCAATTCTACGGTCGAGAAATTTCTGCCGACTTCCAAATCGCCGCCGACAGTGGCCAGATAGTGCTCATCTGCTCCGGTAACTGATATGTTGGGGTTGGTTTTTAAAGAGCCGCTCTTGATTTCCGCCGTTCCCGAAAGGCTGGTTTGTAAAGCTACGGGCGCATATTCTTCAAACTTTCGCTTAAAAAGCATGATTTCTTCGTAAGAAATCGGTTCGGCCTGTGTTGTATTAACCCCCATTTGCTGCCTGCGCCTGCGGTCTAAGTCGCTGATGTTGAAGGTATTAGCCCCAAGGTCGGAAAGCCCTTGTGAAACAGAGTTCTGAATGGCATCTATTGCCGTCAGAATCCCTACCAAGGCTGTAATGCCGATGGCAATAATGGCAGCGGTCAGTGAAGTTCTTAACAAGTTATCGCGAATGGCTTTCATTGCCTCGCGAACATTTTCGGTAAAAATCATCTTATAGAGAGTGTAAGCAAATATACGGGAAAGTTCCCGTTGTTTGGGTGTAACTTTGCAACTTTCAACGATTGCCGCATGACCGTAGTTCCATATAAAGACAGAGAAGAGGGAAAAAAAGAGCAGATAGCCGATATGTTCGACAGCATTTCGCCGCGCTACGACTTGCTGAACCGACTGCTCAGCGGAGGAATTGATATTTACTGGCGCAAAAAAGCCATCCGCAAATTAGCCCCTGCCAAGCCTCAACTCATCCTCGATATTGCAACAGGCACAGCAGACCTTGCCATAGAAGCGCTTTCGCTGCATCCGCAAAAAATCATAGGCGTTGATATTTCGGAAGGTATGCTCGCTTTCGGCAGAAAAAAGTTAGAAAAAATGGGCTTGCAAAATAAAATTGAACTTCGCAAAGGCGATTCGGAGGCACTATTGTTTGATGATAACACCTTTGACGCAGCGATGGTATCTTTCGGTGTGCGCAACTTTGAAAACTTAGACAAAGGGCTGGCAGATATCTGCCGCGTGCTGAAACCCGGGGGAATGTTAATGGTGCTGGAATTTTCACAACCTACCGCCTTCCCTATCAAGCAACTGTATGCGTTTTATTCAAAGCATATTTTGCCCCGAATCGGTAAAGTCATTTCCAAGGACAGTTCGGCTTATGACTACCTGCCCGAATCGGTAAAGGCTTTTCCCTACGGTGAAATGTTTTTACAGCACATGCGCCGTGCAGGTTTTTCCGAAACCCACTGCGAACCGCTCACTTTTGGCATTTGTTCCATTTACACCGGCAAAAAAAGCGAAGGTTGATACATTATGGCATGAATTTTTACGCCTATCAACAACAGTTCATCAAGTCAGTTATTCATGCGATTTTTAGTGATTGGGGCAGCATTGCTGTTGGCTTTGCTTGCCCACGATGCAGTGGCGCAGAAAAAGCGCAACAATACAGGATACGGGCGCAGCAAAAATCTGCCAACTTACGATGACCGCGTATTGCGCTACGGCTTCCAGTTAGGGCTGCACCAGTCCCGGTTCAATATTCGCCATTCCGATTTTTTTGCCAATAATGGCGACAGCACCACTGCTGTTCGCCCCAAATGGTCGCCCGGATTCATGCTGGGGCTGATTACGAGTTTTCGGCTGGGCAATGAGCTCTGGAATCTGCGCTTTGTACCCAATGTGTCGTTTTATGAACGCAGCATTGAGTATCAGTACCGCAACAATCCCGAAAACCTGCACAATGAAACTTTTGAAAATACGATGGTTGAATTTCCCGTACTGCTCAAATACAAGTCTGTGCGGCGAGGCAATCATCGGATGTACATGGTGGGCGGGCTTTCTGCCAATTTTAAGGTGGCAGGAAAAAAGGAGCGCCTGAACGATTTGCAATTGCAATCCACCAATCAAAACATAGAGGTCTGCTACGGCATCGGCTGGGATTTGTATTTTGAGTTTTTCAAATTCGCACCCGAGCTCCGCTTTTCGCACGGCATTCCCAATCTGCTCATCAAAAACGGCAATGCGGTATCCAACAGCTTAGACCGCCTCACCACGCATCGGGTAGCACTGATTCTCAATTTTGAATAGTGCTTTTCATTTGCGTAAATTGTAGAATGAAATTTATTCGGCTCCGGCATTTGATAGCCTTCCAATGCCTGATTTTGGCAGGCATGTTTGTAAAGGCTTATTACCCTCTTTGGGTAGGCAAGGAAGTAGTGCTGCGGGTAGTCCCCCGCGACCCGCGCGACTTTTTCCGCGGCAACTATGTGGACTTGCAGTATTCCTTCTCGTCGCTTGTTTTGGACAGCCTGCCCAACGACTTGGAAGCCGGAAAAACCTATAACTTCGGCGATGCGCTCTATCTGGAACTTCGCCCCAAAGGCAAATTCTATGAGCCCGCAGCCTTGTATTGCAAACGCCCCGAAGATAAACTTTGCCTGCGCGTGATGCCTTCCTATGCCTATACGCACAACGGAGGCTATAATTATCTCAACCTGCAAGGCGGGATAGAATCCTATTTTACCAATCCACAGCAAGCCAAAAAACTGGAAGCACTCACTTCGTGGCAAAACCGCGACTCTGTTACCGTGAGCGTAGTCGTAAAAATAGCCCCGGACGGTACGGCGCGCATCAGCAAAATCCTATTTTGACGGGCTTCCCGTGTACCGTTCTTCCGCTTGCGTTGCGGAGGAAGTAATTCACCAAACTCAAACGCACTGCAAAGGATTCAATCGGAATGAAGGCGGAAGCCCTACTTTTCCACAATCATCAGTTTGGCAAAGTTGAGTAGCAAGGTTTTCTCTCCTACTTTGTCAAACTGAATAACCGCCCGTTTGTCTGCCCCTTGCAAATCTAATTTTACGATTTTGCCGAAGCCGAACTTGGCGTGCTCTACGCGCATACCTTCACGCAGAAGTGCCGGATTGCTGGCTGTAAAATTGGCAGAAGGCTTATGCAGGTAATTGTTGGCGGGCGGTGGCGGTATTACACCGCGGGAAACAGGCGAAGAAGACCGTTCCAGCATCTTTTCGCGCAGCGGCGATTCTCCGCGCTGAAGTTTGCGGGGCATGTCGGGTGGGCTGACTACTTTCCCCGCGTTATCTACAAAACCGTCGCGGCGAATGCGGCTGATTTGCACATAGCGCTGGTCTAATTCGTCCAGAAAACGGCTCGGTTCGCAGGGGCGCAAGTTGCCGAATCGGTAGCGTTGCAGCGCATAACTCAACACCAATTTCTTCTCGGCGCGGGTAATGGCTACGTAGAACAGGCGGCGTTCCTCCTCCAAATCGGCACGGGAGGCCAGCATCATTTGCGAAGGGAACAAATCCTCCTCCATACCCACCACATACACGTACTTAAATTCCAAACCTTTGGCCTGATGGATGGTCATGAGCGAAACCGCGTCTTCGTTGTCTTTGTCGCCTTCGTCGGCGGTAGTGAGCAGCGAAACTTCCTGCAAAAATGCCGATAGGCTTTTGTCTTCGCGGTCGGGCGTATCGGTAAATTCTTTGATGGCATTGAGCAATTCCTGCACGTTGTCGTAGCGGGCGCGACCTTCTACCGTTTTGTCTTCAAAAAGCTCACGCAGCAACCCCGAAGCCTTGGCAATGTGCGAAGCGGTTTCATACGCATCTTTTTGCGTCAGCGTAAGCATGAAATCCTTAATCATGGTGGCAAAGTCGGCAATGGCAGCACCAATCCGCGACTTGCCTAAGTACTGTTCAGGATGGCAAACTACCTCCCATACAGGCACGTTGTGCTCTGCCGCAGCCACCACCATTTTCTGAATGGTAGAATCGCCGATACCGCGCTTGGGCAGATTAATGATGCGCTTAAATGCTTCCTCATCGCGCTGATTGACCGTAAAGCGGAAATAAGCAATCAGGTCTTTGATTTCTTTGCGCTGATAAAACGACAGACCTCCGTAAATTTTGTATTTGATACCCAGCTTGCGCAAGGCCTCCTCAAAAGAACGCGACTGCGCGTTGGTGCGGTATAAAATCGCGAAATCGGTATTGGGTGCCTGATGCCGCATTTTCAACTCAAAAATAGAAGTGGCAATCAGGCGGCCTTCGTCGTTGTCGGTCGCTGCACGAATAATCTCTATGTGCTCGCCTTCGTCGTTGTCCGTCCAAACCGTTTTCTGCAACTGGTCGCGGTTCTGCGCGATTACTTTATTGGCTACGTGTACAATTTTTTTGGTAGAACGATAGTTTTGTTCCAACTTAACCGTTACCAAGTCGGGATAATCCTTAGAAAAATTCAGGATATTCTGAATGTCTGCCCCGCGGAAGGCGTAAATACTTTGCGCATCGTCGCCCACCACGCAAATATTCTGATGAACAGCCGCTAAATTCTTGGTAATCAGGTACTGGGCAAAGTTGGTATCCTGAAACTCATCTACCAGCACATAGCGAAACTTGTGTTGATACTTGTGCAATACATCCAGGCAATCACGGAAAAGTACATTGGTATTGAACAGCAAGTCATCAAAATCCATTGCGTTGGCTTTGAAACAGCGCTGCACGTATTGTTTATAGACTTCGCCAAGTTTTGGTTTGGCAGCTTCGGTATCTTCCGCCAAAAAAATCGGATTGCGGATGTACTCATTCCATGAAATCAGGCGGTTTTTAGCCGCCGAGATACGCGACATCACTGCCGATACCTTATACACTTTATCATCCAGCCCCATTTCGTTGAGAATGGTTTTGATGAGCGACTTGGAGTCGTCTGTATCGTAAATCGTGAAGTCAGAAGTATAACCGAGGCGATGCCCTTCAATGCGCAGAATTTTTGCAAAAACAGAGTGAAACGTCCCCATCCAGAGGTTGCGCGCATCGTGCCCGACCACCTGCTCAATGCGGTGACGCATTTCACGGGCAGCCTTGTTAGTAAAAGTCAGTGCCAGAATATTAAAAGGTTCTACGCCCTGTTGCATCAGCCAGGCAATTCGGTAGGTCAGTACACGGGTCTTCCCTGAGCCTGCTCCGGCAATAATCATCAGCGGGCCTTCGGTGTGCAACACGGCATTGCGCTGAGGCTCGTTCAGCGAAGCCAGATAATCGGTGAAGCGCTTTTCCATCGTGCCGCAAGTTACGATTTTTCGGCAGAGACCTTATAGACTTTCTTGTACATATAATAAATGAGGTAAAAAGGAAAAAGAGTCCAACTAGTAGATATTGTTGCAACATAATATGTTACAACAACTAATTTTGCTTTACAACATCAAAACACAACCATATATCTTTATTTCTATACACAACCAATAGACCTTTTGGTTGGTGATTATCAGTGAATTACCTAATTTTACTTGGTGATTCTTTCAAATTTATATAACTATGGCAAGTATTTTTCACACGTTGCACGTCGCATCTTAAAAGTGACAAGAAATGTAAGGCTGCCACAGGTTTAAGCCTTGAACAATTTAATGCCTTGGCAGACGTTTTCAACCAATACTACAAGCCCAAATTAGGTCATCAGTATTCCAAACCTCCTGTTTTGACCAATTCCAAAGAGGCACTTTTCTTTGTCTTGCACTACCTAAAGTCTTATCCAACGCTGGAAAATATGGCTTTATATTTTAACGTGGATATCCGTACGGTTTCTGATTATTTGAAAATAACTAAAAAATCTTTAAAAGCAGCCTTAAAAGCACAAGATGTTTTTGTCAATAAGGTATTTAAAAATCAATCAGATTTTGACAAGGCCTTTGAAGGCGTGGAAGATTTGATAATGGATTGTACGGAAATACCGATACAACGACCTGATAATCAGGAGGAACAGCGGGGATATTACTCAGGAAAAAAAACGACATACAGTAAAAATGTTGATGATTAGTGATAGTAAAAAGCGAATTTTATATGTAGGTAAATTATGGACAGGCAGCGTACATGATATAACCATTTTTAAAGATGAATTTTCATGGATTAATTTCAGAGGCAAACGGACACATGTAGATTTAGGATTTCAAGGCATGGAAAGTATCATATGTAACGCACGGGTTGTAAAACCCCATAAAAAGCCTAAAGGGAAGTTGTTAGGTGATTTTGAAAGAAGCATCAACAAAATATTTTCAAGTTTTAGGGTGAGAGTAGAAAATGCTTTAGCAGGTTGTAAGCATTTTTTGGTGAATCAGATTAGAAGCAGAGTGAAGCAAAAAGAGCAGATATTAGAAAATTTCCAATTAACCGCAGGCTTACATAATTACAAGTTGAAATTTTCAATCAATTGATTTTCAGTATTTTAACTTCCAAAAAGTCTAATACTTAATGACGCTCCAGAAGTTTCTAAATCTAATGGTCGTACGGAAAATTGGAATGATGCAAAGTACCAGTATCAATACAACGCTCTTGGATATACTATGAAAATAGTATTCGAGTTATCCAGCTATGTTATGCCTACAGGTATTAGTGGAATTAATTATTCAACAATAGAAACCCGTATTAAGCTAGAATGGTTAGATAGAGGAAGGTGGAGGCCTGCTACAGAGATGAATAATAAAACTCTTTCAAATTTTTCTGCAAGAGTATCAACCTTATCAGCTTTTGGCACGTACAGTAATAACACAAATATTGTTTATCGCAATCAGCATGATGGCAGTAATTTGATCGAGATTCTTGGTGGAGCCTATATAAATGGCACAAGTCCTTATTGGAGCGCTGATGTTAGAGGTAATTATAGTGCTGTAGTTACTGCATCTGGACATTCAAGTGGAAACTACAATGTACCTAATGCATCTTGGTTTTGGCAATAATTGGCAATAAATTAAATTTAAATATTCTTTATTATGAAAAAATCAATCTCCTTTTCGCTGTACTTGTTCGTGCTTGCAGCACTTTTCGGATGTAAGCAGGATGATATTTCAACAACTACCGGCGAAATTCAAGCAGTCATTGACAATCAGACCATCACAGCCTCTATTACAGAAACCGTACGCACCTCTAACGGACTAACCGTAAAGGCTGTTACAGGCAATGGCAGCACATTTTTCATCGCACTGGTTACAGGCAGCACACCACTTCGGGGGTTAAACGGACAGGCAGCATTTTATGCGCCCGGAATGGAAGTGTTGCATCCTCGCCAGTCACCTGAAAATACTACTGCCGCATGGGTAACCATTACTTACACCGAAGCTGCCAATAAGCAAGGTTGGGTAAGTATGCGTGAAGCAGAAACAACTTCCGGGACTTTACAAATCACCAAAAGCACCGGTGAAAGCTTTGAAGGCACATTCAGCGGACAGCTCCGCGGCCCTGTAGCTACTGACAATGAAAGTTGGAAAAATCCGGCTGTGCTGCGCACAAAAACCATCCAAAATGGCCGCATCGCACTGACATTCTAAAGAAGTTCACCACAGCAATATTTGTTCTGGTACGCAATCCCTGCAAATACCCCAAAGGTTTTGCAGGGATTTTTATATTTGATTATCAGCTCATTACAAGAATTACTGTTTCTCTGTTTGCTTTTCTGTCAGCTGATATTAGTAACTTTTGGCACACAGGCGATAACTCAAAGCAGTACAATGACCCATTTTATCCAACAACTCATCCATATTGGTATTACTCATATTGCCGACTATCGCACCAGGCGAAGCATCATCGTTGCCAACGCACTGACATTAGTCATCCTATTGGCGATGCTTTCTTTGTGGATAACGATGTATATTAACTATGGCATGATTAACCCAATCCGCCAGTTTATATCGTTCACTATTTTCATAGTGCCTTTCATTCTGAATTTCCTGCGCCTGACAACCCTCAACAGGCTTTATTTATGCTATGCACCGCCCGCCTTATTGCTCTCTACGCTTATTAAACCCGTGCTTAGCAATCAAATACTACTTACAACCGATTACGATACCTACCGAATATTTCTGCTTACTTTCAGTATCATCCCCTATCTGCTCACAGGCGTGAGTGGCTGCTGCTGGCGATAGGCGTAATCCCCTGCCTGCTGAGTATCGCCTTTTTTGATCCTATATTAACAGCATTGATGCCCAGTTATACAGATCCTCTGCTGCACGGGCCGGAGCATGAAGTAATGTCGCTGAGAACACTGACGGCTTATGTCGTCATTTCAGGCGGTTGCTGGGCATTTGTTCTGATGATTGAAGCCAGCGACAACCACAATGATCGCCTGATTAGGCACTTACAAAGTCCGTCGGAAAAGATCCAACGGCAAAATGAACAGCTCAAAGTACATCAGGACGATCTCACCGAAGCCAATGACAGGCTGTCGTTCATCATCAATGAAAAAACGCGCAACCTGAAAGAACGCGATCTGCTGCTGATGAAATATGCGTTTACGAATGCGCATAAAGTTCGTGCGCCACTGGCGCGTATTCTTGGGCTACTGATGATTGCCATGCATTCTCCTAAAGAAGACCTGACGTGGTTTGTCGGACAAATAGAGCGCGAGGCAGGAGAAATTGACTTTTTACTCAAAGAAATCTCAAAAGATTTGAACGAGGTAGATACCGAAGATGCATAATCTGCTGTCGTAAAACCTGCAAATCCGTTTTCTTTGCATTATGAACACCCTGCTCGTCAACCAATCGCTGCGTCCATTCAATACTTTTGGCATTGATGCCACTACTCATTATTTCATGGAAGTGGACAGCGTCGCAGCCTTGCAAAATGCCCTGCAACTACCCGAAATTCAAGGTTTACCATTACTGGTGCTCGGAGGAGGCAGTAATCTGCTCCTCACACGCAATTTTGAAGGATTTGCCTTGAAAATCAGCCTGAAAGGTATTGAGTTACTGCATGAAGATGAGCAATGCTACTACGTGCGGGCGGGTGCAGGTGAAAACTGGCACGGCTTTGTACAACACTGCATCGCCAACGGTTGGGCAGGTGTGGAAAACCTGTCGCTCATTCCCGGTACGGTGGGTGCTGCCCCCATGCAGAACATCGGCGCTTACGGTGTGGAGCTGAAAGATGTTTTCCATGAATTGCAGGCGCTTGCCATTGCCGACGGCAGTTTGCATACGTTTTCGCACAGCGATTGTCGCTTTGGTTATCGGGAAAGTGTGTTTAAACACGAAGCCAAAGGAAAATACATCATCACATCGGTAACTTTTCGCTTGCGCAAAGTGCCGCAAATCAATGTTTCCTATGGTGCCATCCGCCAAACGCTGGAAGCGATGGGCATCAGTTCACCGACGATTGCCGACGTGAGCCGCGCTGTGATTCACATTCGCCAAAGCAAACTGCCCGACCCTGCGCAATTAGGCAATGCAGGCAGTTTTTTCAAAAATCCCGAAATCCCGAGGGTACAGTATGAGGAACTAAAAACCCGCTACCCCGAATTGCCCGCCTACCCGACCGACCACCCCGACCGCATGAAAATAGCCGCGGGCTGGCTGATTGAACAATGTGGCTGGAAAGGCAAACGAGTAGGTAACACGGGCGCACACAAAGACCAAGCCTTGGTATTGGTAAACTACGGCGGGGCAAGCGGTGCGGAAATTTGGCAATTGGCACAACAGATTCAGGCTTCGGTAGCCGAACGCTTCGGCGTGCAGTTGCAGCCGGAGGTGAATGTGGTGTAATCGCCCGCAAACCAAAAATCATTGTATTTTTGCATATGAATTTTGCCGAATTACTGCACCAAACACCTGTGTTCATGCAGGTAGCGGAGGCTGCACACGAACTTAACGTACCCGGCTACATGGTAGGCGGCTATGTACGCGACCTTGTGCTGCGTCGCCATCACAAGCCCGATGTGGATTTTGTTTGCGTAGGCAGCGGTATCCGCTGGGCAGAGCGCGTTGCCGAGCGCTTGGAAGCACTCTACGGGCAACCGGTCAGCCTTGCGGTGTACAAAAACTTCGGCACGGCAATGGTACAAGCCCCCGATATGACGCTGGAATTTGTCGGAGCACGCAAAGAGTCTTACCGCGCCGATTCCCGCAAGCCCATTGTGGAAGACGGCACCCTGCAAGACGACCAACTGCGCCGCGATTTTACCATCAACGCCATGGCTATCAGCTTGAACAAGGCAGACTTCGGCACGCTGATAGACCCTTTTGACGGGCAAGGCGACCTGCGGCGAAAGCTCATCAAAACACCCTTAGACCCCGATATTACATTTTCGGACGACCCGCTGCGCATGATGCGGGCAATCCGATTTGCCACGCAACTCAATTTTGACATTGCGCCCGAAACCTTTGAGGCAATCATCCGCAACCGCGAGCGCATGTCTATCCTTTCCATGGAGCGCATCACGGACGAGTTGAATAAAATCATCCTCTCCAATGTGCCTTCTTATGGGTTCAAACTGCTGTTTATCAGTGAATTACTGCATCAGTTTTTCCCTGAAATGGTGGCGCTGCACGGTGTAGAAACCATTAATGGACATTCGCACAAAGACAACTTCTATCATACGCTCAAAGTATTAGACAACCTCTGCGCCTATTCGGATGACCTTTGGCTGCGCTGGGCTGCCATTCTGCACGACATCGCCAAGCCGGCCACGAAGCGCTACTACCCTAAACAGGGTTGGACATTCCACGGGCACGAAGAGAAAGGCGCACGCATGGTGCCGCACATTTTCCGCCGCCTCAAATTGCCGATGAACGAAAAAATGAAGTTTGTGCAAAAACTCGTTCGTCTGCATTTGCGCCCCATTGCGTTGGTGAAAGAAACCGTAACCGACTCTGCCATCCGCCGCCTGTTGTTTGAAGCAGGCGATGACATTGACTGCCTGATGAAACTTTGCCGCGCCGATATTACCTCCAAAGACGGCGCAAAAGTGAAAAAATACCTACAAAATTTTGACCGTGTAGAACAAAAAATCGCCGAGGTAGAAGCTCGCGACAAAATTCGCAATTTTCAACCCGTTATTACCGGAGAAATTATCATGGAAACTTTTAATATTACTCCGGGAAAAGCCGTCGGCGATATCAAAATTCAAGTGCGAGAAGCTATATTAGACGGGAAAATCCGCAACGAATTTGAAGAGGCTTATCCTTTTATGCTGGAAATAGGCAAAAAATTAGGCTATGAGCCTGTCAAAATCATTACACAAGCATAGTTTATGTTGCAAGGCACGAAAATCGTAGTTACCGGAGGCGCAGGCTTCATTGGCAGCAATCTGTGTGAATACCTGTTAGCACAAGGCGCATCAGTCGTTTGTTTAGATAATCTCTCAACAGGCAGCAGAAAAAATATAACAGATTTAGAAAAAAATCCTCATTTTACCTTCATCCAAGGTGATATCCGCGATTTATCAACCTGCCTTGCAGCCTTTGCCGGGGCCGACTATGTGCTGCATCAGGCTGCGCTCGGTTCTGTGCCGCGCTCTATTAAAGACCCCCACACCACCAACGAAGTAAACGTGGCGGGCTTTCTTAATGCGCTTGAAGCCGCACGTCAGACAGGCGTGAAGCGTTTTGTCTATGCCTCCAGTTCATCGGTTTACGGCGACCTGACCGAATCGCCGAAGGTAGAAGAGCGCACGGGCAACCTGCTATCACCTTATGCGGTTAGCAAATACACCAATGAGTTATATGCAGGCGTTTATCAGTTGTTGCACGGGCTTCCTTGCATTGGTCTGCGCTACTTCAACGTATTCGGCAGAAGACAAAACCCGCTGGGCGAGTATGCTGCGGTAGTCCCCCGATTTATCAACCAACTGAAAAAAGGCGAGCGACCCACTATTTTCGGCGATGGCACGCAATCGCGCGATTTTACCTACATAGACAATGTGATTCAGGCGAACGTAAAAGCCTTGACAAGCCCCCCCGAATCGACGGGTAAGTGCTACAACGTTGCTTGTGGCGCAACCATTTCGCTGAATCAATTATTTGCTACCATGGTATCACTCGCAGCCCGTTATCAGCCCGACGTAGTCAATATTCAGCCGATATATGCGCCCCCCCGCCCGGGCGATATCCCGTTTTCACTGGCAAGCATCAAACGCGGTAAAAAGCTGTTAGATTACCATCCTACACACTCTTTTGAAGAAGGTTTGGCAGAAGCCATCGAGTGGTATTGGACGCAAGACTATTAGTGATAGCAAGGCGCGTAAGCAAAACAAGCAAGTCATTATTTCGGACTTCGGATTTGGGATTTCGGATTTGGGATTTGGAAGTTAAAAAAACAACGAAAGCCCCATCCGCAACCATCCGCGCGCCTGTATTATGCGATTGAAATTGTTTGATACTCATTTAAAAAGAACGGCACTCGCATTTGAAAATGTGAGTGCCGATAAGCAGGTGAGCAGATTAACGCGTTCTTTTTCACCGCGGAGTGCGCAAAGGTTTAACCACCACAGTGTACACAAAGAAAAAATTCATCATGAAAACACTCAGCGCTCTTTGCGTGATACTCAGCAGGCTTTGCGGTAAATTTGAAAGGTCATTTTAAATTGCTCACCTGCTTAAAAGCCAAACGACGGCCTAATAAGCCCGCCACCCGCCATCTACCACAAGCACCTCCGCATTGACAAAACTTGAATCGTCACTGGCCAAAAAAAGGGCTGCTTTAGCAATCTCAATCGGCTCTCCTGTGCGCGGGTTCAACACCATCCCCGACATGATTCTGTCATTGACTAAAGGAGTAATTTTAGTGAAATCTATGGTTTCGCTGATGCTTGTATTTACCGCCCCCGGCGCAATGGCATTGCACCGAATCCCCGATTTGCTGTACATAAAGCCCGTATTTTTGGTCAGACCGATGAGCGCATGTTTGCTGGCGGTATAGGCTGCGCCTGCACGTGCACCCTGCAAACCTCCTACCGAAGCAATATTGATGATATTGCCGCTGCCTTTGGCAAGAAAAATTTTGACGGCACTGCGCATGGCCTTCATCGGGCCTTCTACGTTCACTTTCATCACCTTATCCCACATGGCATTATCCAACTCTCCGACAGGAGCAAAGTGATCCATAATACCCGCATTATTCACCAGAATATCCAAAGTGCCGAATTGCGATACTGCCGTTTGAATCATGTTTTCAATGTCGGCCTCTACTGCCATATTGGCAAGTATGGTAACAACCTGCCCGCCCGATTGTGTAATTTCCTCGCGAAGGGCATCCAAACGTGCCTGATTGATATCGGCGGCTACTACTTTGCAACCTTCGGCCGCAAAAAGAAGGGTTATGGCTTTGCCCATGCCGGCACCCGCTCCCGTGATGACGGCCACTTTGTTTGTCAGTTTGTTCATGGTAAAAATCAGTTTGTTAGTTTGAATCAAAGGTAAAAATCAGGGCCGAATTTCGGGCTTTACAAGCATTACCTTGTTGTAAATATCAGCCAGTGCAATCATACACTCGCCAATTTGGATGGTTCTGCTTTTGTCTTTGGCAGACTTGAGCAACCAATCGTCTTCGGGTGTGCGGGTAAAAGTATCTACCGAAACACGCTCGGAGTCTACCAGCACATACTGCCGTACATCGGGGATGGTTTTGTAGCACTCAAACTTTTCGGTTAAGTCATAAACGGCCGTGCTTTCGGAAAGCACTTCAATCACAATATTGGGATTGAGCAATACGTCTATCCCTTTTCGGCGTTCTTCGGCAAGTTTCACCTCATCGCACACAATCACCACATCTGCGTAAACATAGCGTTGGCAATCAGGAATATGTATGAGCATATCGCCGGGATATATCCGACATTTCCCCTTCCAAAGACATTGTTGCAAGAGAAAAATCAAATTACTGACAATTAGGTTGTGCGGTTCTTGTGCACCTGCCATTGCCACAATTTCACCGGCGCGGTATTCGCTTTTGTACTCTGCCTGCGATTCCTGAACGAGGTAGGCTTCTTCTTCGGGCGAAAGGTACGAAACAGGATTCATACGCATATGGATAATATTTCAAATATACGCAGCCTCTTGCATATTTTCATGTCAAAAAGTATTTGCATTCCGATATATCACATACATTTGCGAAAATCACCCTGATTTTCAACACATAAAGCAAGTACATGTCCGACTTTCAATTGTACCTTATCGAAGGTTTCAGGCACATTTCTGATTTAGGCGCGTATGACCACATTCTGTTTATCACCGCTTTGTGCGCCATTTATCAATTTTCCGAATGGAAGAAAATCCTGATTTTGGTTACTGCTTTCACTATCGGGCACTCTGTTACCCTTGCGCTGGCAACGCTCCGCATTGTTTCTTTTCCGACAGAAGTCATTGAATTTCTCATTCCTATTACCATCGTTATCACGTGTCTGTTTAATTTCTTTTCGGTAACAGACAACAGGAACATCACCAAACAGCCCATGGGCTATCGCTATGTAACGGCGGCACTTTTCGGGCTGATTCACGGATTAGGTTTCTCTAATTTTCTGCGCAGCATGTTAGGCAAAGAGGAAAGTATCGTTACACCGCTTTTTGCATTCAACGTTGGGCTGGAAATTGGGCAACTGGCAATTGTGTTTGCCATCTTGTTACTTTCAGGTGTAATGACTAATTTTCTGAAAGTGAAACAAAGAGAATGGAATCTCATTCTTTCAGGCATTGTTTTAGGCATATCAATCACACTGATACAAAAAACATGGATTTTTTAAAAAATTTCGCTCAATCATGAATAGACTATTTGGACTATTTAGCAAAGGGCTGGCGGTTTGTCTGATGGCGGCAGGATGGAATGCTTCTGCACAAACACCGCGCAAAGCCGACTACGTAAACAGGGCAGCCCAAAAGTTTGCCCAATTAGGCACTGAACTGCCTACGCCCAATTCGTTCCGCACAGCCTCAGGTGCGCCCGGTTACAACTATTGGCAGCAGCGCGCTGACTATGACATCAAGGTGCGTTTAGACGATGAAAAACAGCGCATCAGCGGCGATGAAGTAATCACCTACTTCAACAACTCACCCGACCCGCTCACCTACTTGTGGTTGCAGTTAGACCAAAACATCTTGGACAAAGAGTCGGATACCTACAAAACTGCCACAGGCAAAATAGAAGAGCGCATGAGCAGCAGCGAACTTAACGCACAGTTCGACCGCAGTTTCGACGGCGGACACAAAATCCAGTACGTGCGTGATGCAACGACTAATCGCCCGCTGCCCTATACCATTGTTAAAACGATGATGCGGGTGGAGTTACCACGTCCGTTGCGCAAAGGCGAAAACTTCAAAATGGCTATCGGTTGGAACTACAACATCAACGACCGCAAAAATCCCGCGTTGCGTGCCGGCTCGCGCGGTGGTGCCGATTTCTTTCCCGAAGACGGCAACTGGCTGTACAGCATCACCCAGTGGTTCCCGCGCATGGCGGTTTATGACGACTATAACGGCTGGCAACACAAACAATTCCTTGGTCAGGGTGAGTTCACGCTGCCTTTTGGCAATTACAAAGTGGCTATTACCGTTCCGGCAGACCATATTGTAGGAGCAACCGGCGAATGTCAGAACTATGCACAGGTGCTGACTCCTGAGCAATTGCGCCGCTGGGAGCAAGCCAAAACAGCAAAAAAACCTGTGGTAATTGCTACGCAGGAAGAAGCCATAGCCCGCGAAAAAAACCGTGCAACAGGTACTAAAACGTGGGTATATTATGCACAAAACGTGCGCGACTTTGCATGGACAAGCTCTCGTAAACACATCTGGGATGCAATGGGCGTAAACATTGGCGGACGCACCGTAATGGCCATGTCGTACTACCCCAAAGAAGGCAACCCGTTGTGGGGGCAATACTCAACCGAAGTGGTAGCTCATACCCTGCGCGTTTACTCCAAATACACCATTGATTACCCATACCCGGTAGCCATTTCGGTAGATGCCGAAAATGGTATGGAATATCCGATGATTTGCTTCAACTATGGCCGCCCCGAAAAAGACGGCACCTACTCTGAGCGCATCAAATACGGTATGATTGGCGTAATCATCCACGAAGTAGGCCACAACTTCTTCCCGATGATTATCAACTCCGACGAACGCCAGTGGACATGGATGGACGAAGGTTTGAATACATTCGTTCAATATCTGACCGAACAGGAATGGGAACGCAACTATCCGTCGCGCCGTGGCCCTGCCCGCTACATCACCGACTACATGAAGGCTGACCCCAATACTTTGGAGCCTATTATGACCAACTCCGAGTCGGTACAGAACCTCGGGGCTAATGCCTACGGAAAAGCAGCTACCGGCTTGAATATCATGCGTGAAACCATCATGGGGCGCGAACTTTTTGATTATGCCTTCAAAGAATATGCTCGCCGCTGGGCTTTCAAACACCCGACTCCCGCAGACTTCTTCCGCACGATGGAAGATGCTTCCGGCATTGACTTAGACTGGTTCATTCGCGGATGGTTCTACACCACCGATTACTGCGATATTGCCATTGAAAATGTGATTGAAGCCGTACCTTCCACAGGCAACCCCGAAGTAGAAAAACCATTTGCCAAAGCCAAAGCTATGGGTGGCGAGCGTGAAGATATCGGTATCATCCGCAACCGCACCGACGTAAAGCAAACTGCCACCGAAGCTAATCCGGCATTGAACGACTTCTACAACACCTACGACCCGTTTGCAGCTACTAAAACCGACAAAGAAAATTATCAGCGCTACTTAGCCACGTTGGGCGATGAGGAAAAGAAGATGATTGAAAGCAAAAACTTCTTCTATCAGATTGATTTCAAAAACCACGGCGAGCTGGTTATGCCTGTAATTGTTGAGTTTGAATTTGAGGACGGCACCCGCGAACTGCACCGCATCCCTGCCGAAATCTGGCGCAAAAACGATAAGGAAGTGAGCAAAATTTTCAAAACAGAGAAGCGCGTGAAGCAGGTGTATTTAGACCCTTATCAGGAAACAGCCGACATCAACATGGAAAACAACTTCTTCCCGAGAAAGAGTCAGCCTTCCCGCTTTGAAATTTTCAAACAACGCCAAATGGGTCGCGGCGCAACGGGCGGAGCAGAAAACCCGATGCAGCGCGCCCGTCGTGAAAACGGCAGTACACCTAACGGCGGCAACGAATAATATTTCCGTCTAACAAAAAGACCGCACAACCGTTTAACAACCTTGCAGGGGCAACTCTGTAAGGTTGTTTGTTTATTCCGAATCAATCATGCAACGAGTACTGATTACCGGTGGCAGTGGACTTGTAGGCCGCCATCTTACGAAACTGTTATTAGAAAAAGGCTACGATATATGCTGGCTGGGGCGAACTTCGGACACGGCCGGTAAGATTATAAAATACAAATGGGATATTCGCAAGGGCTACATAGACCCCGAAGCCCTCGCCAAAACCGATTACATCATCCACTTGGCGGGGGCAGGCGTGGCAGATAAGCCTTGGACAACGGCACGCAAACAGGAAATTTTGGAAAGTCGCACCCACTCTACTGCCCTGCTGACCAAAGCATTGCGCGAAATGCCGCATCGCGTAAAGGCGGTTATTGCCGCAAGTGCCATAGGACTGTACGGCTTGGATACGGGCGACCGCCTGCTGACGGAAAATGCACCCGCAGGTCAGGATTTTTTGGCGCGCGTAGTACAGGCTTGGGAAGCCGAAACCGATTTGATTGCCAAATCAGGCATCCGTACGGTAAAACTGCGAATAGGCATTGTATTGAGCAACGAAGGCGGCGCTTTGCCCAAACTGGTGCAACCCGTACGCATGTATGCAGGCGCACCGCTCGGCAGCGGCAAGCAATGGATGTCGTGGATTCACATAGAAGACCTTTGCCGCATGTTCATCTGGGCAATGGAAAATCCGCAGGCAACGGGGGCTTACAACGCCGTAGCGCCCAATCCCGCCACAAATGAAACCGTTACCAAAATGGTCGGTAAGATTTTGCACCGCCCGATTCTTCCGCTCAACGTGCCTGCTTTCATCATCAAACTCATTTTCGGCGAAATGGGCAATATCGTACTCGGCGGCAATAAGGTAAGCAGTCGGCGAATTGAACAGGAAGGCTTCGTTTTTCAATACCCGCAATTGGAAGAGGCTCTGCGCGATTTGCTGGCAGTGCAAACCGCCTAATACTACTCAATCAAAAACGGCTGCGGCGAAAAGCAAAGGATAAATATGAGCAAGGCTATCCAGCCAAATATTTTTCTGCCCGTGTTTAGCGGTGTTTCGTCGGCGGCTTGCGGGTGGTAGATGCCCAGCACGCGCCCCAGCAAAAACCCAAAAACTAACCAGCCCTGATAACCTTTGAGCGCGGGGAAGAAAAAAACCGTTACAAACTGCGCCCCAAATACGCTGACGGCAAGCAGCAAAACGGTTAGTTTGTTATCGGAAGTTTTGCCGAATACCCAATACAGATATAGCAAATAGAGCGGCAGCGACGTTGCCAAGTCTTCGGGGGCATCTTCGGGCGTAATCATACCTAATCCGGCGTAAAAGATGAAAATCCAGAACAGCGCCAACGAAACGGGGCGATGCGCCTTGCCGCCAATCAACCCGTAGAGGATATGTCCGCCGTCCAACTGTCCGATGGGAATCAGGTTGAGCGCCGTAAAAAACAACGCCAAGTAGCCCGCCAACAACCAAGGATAGTGCATCATCTCTTGCGGTGGCGGAATGCGCTCGGGGTCTGCCACATAAGTTTTGAAAAACTCAAACAGCAAGTTGCTGCCCAAGATAACGTTGCTGCCCGGCGGCAGATTCTTATATGCCTGCTCGTAGAACCGTACCCCAAACTGGCGATATTCAGGGTGGATGTTGAAAATGTAGTCTATGGGCGGCAGGTTGGCAAAGCCGTACCAAAGCACCCCGACAGCGACAACAAACCCCGCCAGCGGTCCGGCAATGCCCACATCAAAAAATGCCTTTGCACTGCGGATGCGGCTGCGAATGCGAATGAACGCCCCCAACGTACCGATGGATGTCGGCAAGCCCAGAAAACCCAACCACATGGGAATGTAGTAGGGCAGGCTCACCCGTAAACGGTATTTTTGAGCAGTAAAATAATGCCCGAACTCATGCACGGTCAGGATGCCCAAAAACGGCAGCGAAAAGGTCAGCCCTTGCCAAAATTCCTGCCAGCCCATCGGTCGGGCAGAATAAAGGAATGAATTGCCAAACATCCACTCTGCCCCTGCCAATGTGGTACAAATGAGTGTGGCAACAAAAAGCGACAGGTGAAGAATATAACGGCGGATTTTCGGGGGAATACTCATCGCTTGCTGATTTTATTGAACGAAATCGCCCGTTGGCGGCTGCAACGGTGGCGAAATCCCGTATCGGGTGATTTGGCGGCATGTTTAGTGGCTCTGCCCTGTACACGCTCGCGCCACATTTTCCATGAAGAAAGTTTCATTTCTTGCCGCATGAGTTTGATAACGTCTTTTTCGGGCAACCCGAATTGTGATAAAATCGCATCAAACGGCGTACGGTCTTCCCACGCCATTTCTATGATGCGGCTCACGTCTTCTTCCGAAAGTTGATATTGCTCGGCTATGCTCATCGTTGGCTCAACTCTTTTTCTTTGTGCAACAGCCACCAAGGCGTGCCGGGGCGGTTGTGATGCTCGTAATGATAACCAAAAAAGTAACAACTCAAAAACGCCCACCAATGGTTTAGCCGTTGGCTGCGCGATTTGTGGATATTTTCGGGAGCATGTTCGCCCATGTGGGGTACATACGTGCCGAAATAGAACAATTGCAAAGTTGAAAGCACGGCAGGCAACATCCAGAAAACAATCAGATTTTCCATCGGCAACACCAACTTTAACAGGTTGTACGTTACAGCCATCAGCAAAATTTGCCAAATATTGACGTACTGTTTGGCAAAGTGGAAATACCAGACAAAAAAATTGCCGCCGTGGTAGTCGGGGTCTTTGTCCGTGCCTACAAATCGGTGATGCAAGTGATGCTTGCGGTTCAGGTTGTCGTAAAAGTTGAATGAAAACAGGATGCAGCAAATCCGCCCAATCCATTCGTTAAGTTTTTTGTTGGTTGAAACTACGCCGTGCATGGCATCATGCGCCGTGATAAACAAGCCCGTGTACAGATGCGTGAGCAACAAAAACAGCACGTAGGTCATCGGCGAATAAAAATCCAAGCGATAAAAACCGACGGCATAGCTCATCACTAATGCCCACAACCCGATAATCAGGGCTGCAATCCATACCCCCTTTCCCGACTTTACCTGTCGGCGGAAAGAGGTTTGAGCGGCGTAATCGGCTACTGCTTCGTTTGACATAAGCTAGTGTTTTATGGTTAATAACCGATGCGGCTTGCGTTTGTTCTTTTCATTCGGCTAAAATCCGTTCTATCTCAGCAACCGACAAGCCCGTCTGACGGCTGATTTCCGCCAAGTCCTGTCCCTGACCGTGCAGCAACCTGACCAACACGGCTTGCAACTGTAATGCCTTTTGCTCGGCAGCTTCTTTTTCCTTGCGCTCTTGCTCGGCTTTTTGCTCGGCGGCTTGCCTGAGTCGCCTTTCCTCTTCGGCTCGTTTTTCTGCCGTTTCTATCCGAAACTCGTAGTCGTTCAACTCACGCAAAAAGTCGTCCTCTATCTGCATCTTGTTGCGCATCTCTTTGCTCTGTACAGCCGCCTGCAAACGACGTATCACTGGACGATACCGCTCGGGAAAATCCTCTTCCCGAACAGTCATGACATGATGACTCTCGTCTATCTGCTCTTGGTCAAAGATGCTCAACAGCGTTTCCAACTCGTTCCGACGACGATGACTCAACGCAGGCACGTTGATTATCAAACCCTCGTGGAACAGCGACGGCACAAAATCGCCTTTGGAACCCAACAACTCACCCGTGTGATAGTCCCGAACGGCGGTTTCCAGCTTCACCACAGGAACCTCGGCGTATTCCTGCAAACTCTCGCCCAAAATGAAAATCGCGTATATGGGAATCCCCGCCTTGTAGCGCCGACCCTGACGGCTGACTATCCAGCGGAACAAATCCGCGTTCATGTATTGCTTGCCCAAATACGACCGAAAACGAATCATGTCGTTGGTCAGCTTGGCTTTTTGCAACTCGATGATGATTTGTTGCTCTTCGCCCGTTTCGGTGCGAATCCGCGCGGCAAAGTCCAAGCGGTAGAACGTCAAACCCGTAGTAAACTCGATGCGCGAAGACTGCTCTTCCTGACCAAAGTCGGTGCTTAATTCCTGCGGCTGAAACTGCAACTCAACGATTTCCTTGCCCAACAGTGCCGACAGGAAAATCCGCGCGACCTTGTTGTCTTCCATCAGGTACTTGAATACCACGTCGTATATCGGATTGGCTATTTGCATGGGCTATCTCAATTTCAACAGGTTGCCGATTCGGAACGAAAGACTCAAAAACGCCATCCGCGGGTTGGCATTGCGCTCAATTTCGTAATACGTCCGATTGAAAACATCGCTCAAAAGCGCGAGGTTTCTTTCGTTGATGACTTTTGAAAAGTTGCGGACAAAGTCCAGCGCATCGGCTGTGAGCCGCGTACCTGCCTCGCCCAAGTGTTGAAAAGCGAGCGACTCGCGCAGGATGGTGAGTCCGTATTGCAAGATGCCTTTTTGTGCCTCTTTGTCTAATCCCGCGAATCGGTCGGCTTCTTTGATGAGCGCTGCCACGTCGGGCTTGAAACAGAGACGCATCCAATCGCGGAAGGCATTTTGACCCGTTTGGTCGGCAGCTTCTGCCATGCGCAATGCCTGATTGAGGTTGCCGTTTGCTAAAAGTGCCGTTTGACGGGCTTTTTCCGTCGGTATTCCGTACTGTCGTTCCAGTACCGCTACAAGTTCGGCATCGGTGTAGGGGCGCACGCTGACCAACTGCGTTCGCGAAAGAATAGTCGGCAGTACCTGCTCGATTTGCTGAGCTACCAACAGAAAAACCGTTTTTTCGGGCGGCTCTTCCAAAATTTTCAAAATAGCGTTGGCAGCACTGACGTTCATCAGCTCGGGCAGCCAAATGAGCATCACTTTGTAGGTCGCTTCAAAAGATTTGAGTGACAGATTTTTGATGATGTTGCGCCCTTCCTGCACGGGGATGATGCACTGCTTATTTTCCGCGCCCAATTCGCCCGCCCAATCTGCCAAATTGCCGTAGGGCTTGTTTTTCAGAAATTCGCGCCACTCTTTCAGAAAGGCGCTGCTGACCGCTTCCTCGCGTTTGGTGATTTGCTTGGTGGTTGCCGTGGGGAAAACAAAATGTAAATCGGGGTGGATGTAGCGGTCGTATTTGTAGCACGAAGCGCAAGTTCCGCAGGAATCGGTGCTGTTTTCGTCGCGGTTTTCGCAATTCAGAAACGTAGCATAAGCCAGTGCCAGCGTGAGGTTTGGGCTGCCCTCGCGCCCCAACCAGAGTTGCGCGTGCGGAATCTGCCCTGCCCGAACGGCTGCCGTGAGCGCTTGTTTGAGCTCGTCAAAACCCGTGATGTCGCTGAAACGCATGGCTTACAACTTCTTCTGAAAGTGAAACCCAAGTATTTTGTAGCCCTGATTGAACCAGAATTTATGCCCGCGGTCGTTGGTTACGTAGGCGTTCAGTTCCGATGCCACACAGCCGATAGAGCGGGCGTAGTCAAAAATCCAATTCATCATCAGTTCGCCCACGCCGCGGCTGCGATAGTCGGGATGGATGATGACATTATCGGGCTCAATGTGTTTGCCGACGTAAAATTTGACCAAAATCCAGATGCCGGAAATGCCAATCAGGCGGTCGCCGTCGTACACGCCGACGCACCGGTAGCCCAGCGGCAGCATCTGTTCCAGCCGTTCGCGCAGCACTTCTTCGGGCAAATCGGGGTTGGTCATTTTGACCAACGGCAAGATGGAATGTATTTCTTCGGTGGGAATGAGTCGGACTTCAAACATAAAAAAAGCATAATGCGTAGCGCCAAAGTTAGCAGTTTGTCCAGAATTGTTTGAGAAAACAATAGCATTGCTGCCCATCGGTGCAAAATACATTCACTGCGGCCGCTATCAGGCTTTTACCCAAAATTCCCGCTACCGAAAATTTTTCTTCCGACAGATTGTGTAAATTAACTGCTTCTTAATTACTGCTTAACCTGATTGATATGTCATTCCGACTGTTTCCTTACACCGAAGTAGTCTTCAGCGTAGGTGATATTGAAAAAGCCGCCGCCATTTACCGCGACTACATGGGCTGGCAGGTTGTGCATACAGCCCAAGGCGACCGCCAACAGCCCGCATTTTGGCAGTTGCCCGAACATTGTACGGCAGATGAAATGCTGCTCAGGCTACCCGGCACCGACAAAGGGCAAATCCGCCTGTTAAAATTCAACGGTGTAGCGCAAGAATACATCCGACCCGGGGGGCAGAGTTGGGATACGGGCGGCTATTTAGACATTGACCTGCGCGTAGATGACATGCAACAAGTCCAAAATGACCTGCGCGAAATGGGATGGCACGGTATCAGCAATCCTGTGGAGATGCAGATGGGGCCTTTTCTATTGCAAGAACTTTTGATGAAAGGCCACGACGAAATTATGATTGCCTTTGTGCACCGCATAGACCCGCCGCAACCGACAATGGAAGGCGGCCGCCACATCGTCAGCAACGTTTACCTGTCGGCAATGATTGTTAAAGACTTGGAGCAAGCCAAGTACTTCTTTGTCAATCAGTTAGGTTTTCAACTGCTCAATCAAATGACTATTCGCCGCGATACGCCCGGCCCTACCATTTTTGGTTTTCCGCATAATATGGCACCTCATGCACCTGCACATCTGGCCATTGTTTCGCCCGACGGCTCGCGCGACCATATGCTGGATATCATCAAAATTGATAACGTAACAGGAGAAGATTTTTCCGACAGAGGCGTGCCGCCTAATCGCGGCGTGCTGATGTTTCGCTTTCCGGTGCAGGGGCTGCGCGCCTATGCAGACTTTGTACAGCACAATGGCGCAGAACTGCAAATTCCCGTTACGCGCACGCACATAGCCCCGTATGGCGACGTAGAGGCATTTGCCGTGCGTTCTCCCGATGGTTGCTGGCTGGAATTTTATGAAGTACTGCCGTAGCAGTTGCCCGATTGGGTGCTTAATTGCACATTCCCGAACAATTATTCGCCTGTTTGTGTTGTTTGTATATTTGCTTGCTGTCATCACAGGTTTACGACTGCCGACAGAAAGCGAAGAAAAATAACCCTGTCCCTTGTATTTAGCAATTTTATGAAAGTAGAAATCTGGTCGGACGTCATGTGTCCGTTTTGTTATATCGGGAAGCACCGTTTTGAGCGCGCCTTAGCACAGTTCCCTCAGGCTGAAAAGGTGCAAATTGAATGGAAAAGCTTTCAGTTAGACCCCGAAAGCACTACCGATACTTCCAAAAACTATGCACAGGTTTTGGCAGAAAAGAAAAATATGCCCTTGCCACAGGTGCGCGAGATGTTTGCCAACGTGGCAGAAATGGGACGCAACGAAGGTTTACAGCTCAATTTTGACAAGGCTGTAGTAGCCAATTCGTTGCAGGCACACCGATTTACGCACCTTGCCAAAGCACGCGGCAAACAAAATGAAGCCGAGGAATTACTCTTTAAAGCTCACTTTACGGACGGTAAAAATATAGATGATGCAGAGGTGCTGGCACAATTAGGCGAAGAAATCGGTATTGGCGCAACTGCCGTGCGCGAAATGTTGGCATCGGAAGCCTACATATCCGACGTGCAGCGCGACCAATACGAAGCCTATCAGATAGGAGTGCGCGGCGTGCCGTTTTTTGTTTTTAATGACAAATATGCCATATCGGGCGCACAGGAAAGCCGCGTATTTCTTTCTGCCCTGCAACAATCGTTCAGAGAGTGGCAGCAAACCAATCCCGCCATTGAAACATTGGCAGAGGGCGCAAGTTGCTCAACAGACGGAATTTGCTAAAATCCCTTCATAGGGTTTGCACCCATCTACCAGATGGAAAAGCAAGCTAAAAAAAGTAAGTTTGGGACTATGAAAAAGTGGATTGCATTAGTTTGGTTCTCTATGGTAGCTTTTTCGGTGGCTGCTCAACAGGAAGAAGAAACCCGTTGCAGTTTTTATCTCAGCCCCGAATCGCGGGAAAAAATGGCTTACTTTTTTGAAAATGCCGATAAACTGGGGCAAGCGCCTGCCAATGCCCGCACGGAAAATGTGGTCTATCGCATTCCGCTAATTTTCCACGTGTTCCATTATGGCGAACCTGTCGGCACGGGTACTAACATCAGTGCAGCACAGATTTATTCGCAGATAGAAGTTTTGAATGAAGATTTTCGCCGCCTGAACCCCGACCGAACCGAAACACTGCCGGATTTTCAGTCGGTAGCGGCAGATGTGGGCATTGAGTTTTACCCGGCGGCTTATGACTCCGCGGGTCGGTTATTGCCCGAAAGAGGCATCCGCAGATATCGCATTCAGCGCATTCCGGGCTTTTTCTGGACAAATGAGACCTTAGACCGCGACCTGAAACCGCAAACCATCTGGGACCCCACTCGTTACCTGAACGTGTGGGTAATAGACAGTTTGCGCCTCAACAACCGCGTAGGGCTGGCCTATGCACAATTTCCCGACCTGAGCGGCTTGCAAGGGCTTCCGCAACAAGGCGGGCTGGCACTTACCGACGGGCTGGTTATTCGCTATAACCGCATCGGCTCTTACAACAAGGTACGTGTTAGCCAGTTGGAACGCGGCCCCTATAACTTAGGCCGTACACTAACCCATGAAATGGGACATTTTTTTGGCCTGCTGCACCCGTTTGACCAATACTCCTGCACAACAGACGGCGACTTTTGCCCCGATACACCACTGACCAACGCGGAAAATTTCCGTTGTAACCTAAGCACGCGCTATTGCCCCAACGCCCCTACCCCTACCATGATTCAGAACTACATGGACTTTACCGATGACTTCTGCATGAATATTTTTACGCAGTGTCAGGCACAGCGCATGAGGCGCGTAATGGAGGTCAGTCCGCGCCGCCGCGAACTGCTGACTTCTACGGTAGGTCTGGAATCGGAAGAGATACGCCCCGAAGTGCGGCTGTACCCCAATCCTACGCAGGGCAACTTTAAGGTAGCAATAACAGGCGCACAAGCAGTTGACTATCAGCTATACGACACCATGGGAAGACAAATAGCCACAGGCAGCCTCACTGATAATGAGGTTGATTTTTCGCTGGAAGGCAAACCCAAAGGACTGTATTTGTTACAAATGAATACTTCCAAAGGCACAGTATTAAAGCGGTTGATGGTAGAGTAAATCAGGCAAATGAGCAAAATACTTGCGCTTTTTGCATAAACGCATGTCGGTATCATTTGCTTACTTCCTCACAATTCCACCACCACAAAGCGGCTGTCAAAAGGATTAAAAGTTGCTTTGAGTTCATCTATCAACCCCAGATTATTGAGCAAGAACGTTAGAAAGTTCTCCGAACGCTCCTGTAATCCACCCGAGGGAAACAGTTCCTCGCGCAGCCATATCCATTGGCGAATGGCGGCTTCGTGTTTGCGTTCCTGTGCTTTGCGTATTTTACCCGCTATGTGGAGCAACTTTTTTTGGGTCAATACTTTTTGCGCCTGTGCAGTTTTCAGTAAGGTAGCGTCTGCCTGCATGGCTTTGGCTATAATCAGGTCAAATTGTTGCGCAATTGCCTCCATTTCCTGCCGTATGTGCGTATAATGATTTTGTTCGCGCAGAATGATCTTTTGCTTGTTATCGGCTTCGGGGGCAAAAATATCCGTTACGGTAAACCCGATTTTTTCCAACCTGTTTTGATGAGCTTCGTTCAGCAGCAAGGCAAAATTACGAGGCAACAACAGCGGCATCGGTACATCAAATGCTTCAAACATCTCTTTCAGTTGCAGCCAGTAAGCCAACTCGCCGGGGCCTCCCGTGTAGCTCAGGTTGGGCAGAATCATTTCCTGATACAGCGGGCGCAAAATAACATTAGGGCTAAACTTTTCAGGGTGGGTTTCCGCAAGCCGGAGCAGTTCCTGTTCTGTGAAGGTAAGGTGGGTATTGAGCACCCTGAAAATGTGTTCTTGCCCCTCGTGCTCTACCGTAATGCGCTCCCGCAGGTGATTGTCTAAATAAAAAAGATTGATTTCGCGCGGTGTAACCTGTGCTTTATACCCTAAACCTGTCAGTTTTTCGGTTGTATGCTTCACCGCATAAAATGAGGCTTGCTCGCCTATTTCGCGGCGCAAGGCAGGCAGAAACAAGCGTTTCAGTGCCGCATCATCGCCGTCTATCACCATCAGCCCGTCCTTTCCGTAGAAATAATGTACAATTTTGCGGGTTGCATCTGCCAGTGTCGGACTGTTGCCGTAGGCCTCTGTAAATATGTGGTGCATTTCGGGGGCAAGTCGTGCCACCTGCACAAGGCTTTGCGGGTTAAATCGGCCTACTGCACCTTTTTCGGTGGTGTGCCAAGCATATTTTTTACCAAACAGCCTGAAATGGCTGATTTCGTCGGCATCGTGGTCTTCGCTTGCCATCCAATAGACGGGCACAAAATCATAGGCCGGATACAAGGCTTTGAGGCGTTTGGCCGCATTGATAACCGTAATGATTTTATAATGAAAATACAACGGCCCGGTAAAAATGTTGAGCTGGTGGCCGGTAGTAACCGTAAAAGTGGTCGGCTTGGTAAGCAATGCTACGGTTTCAGGTAATGCACATTTTCCCTGCTCATATTGCCTCGTAATTGCCTGATGTAATATTACTCTGTTTTCTGCATGAAATACCGACTGTTTTACATCAATTATATCGCCAAAAGCAGTTTCCACAGGCCATTCCCTGATAAAAGATTTCAACGAATCATCCTGACGAACATATTGTAAAAATAATTTGGAAAATTGTCGGGTTTCTTCAGGGGCAAAGTAGGTAGTGCTTTTCATACAACAAGACGATAAAATTGATGTAATATTTGCATCATTTGTAGCAAATGGAATAAATTTGAAGGCTTTGCTCGTGTAAAGTTAAACCTATAAGTATCGGAATGAAATTACTTGCCGCAATTTTCTTGTTCTTAGGCTGTATAAGCGGCACCTACGCACAAACTAACTCACTTAGATTTCGCATCACGCATTTCAGAGAAGTCAGCGGATGTACGAAAAATCAGGGCGTCGTTTTTGAGCAGGGACACATTTCTGCCGAAGACATGACAAAGCCGACAATTGTAACTATTTACTTTGAAAAAAATAACGGAGCTTTTGTAGCCATACGCAAAACTTACCCTGCGGGTACAATTAATGTTAAGCTCAACATATTTGACTGCGACTACACCGGCAATCACTACGCCTACATCAAATACGCCGATGATACGGATTTCAACTTCCCCACTGTTGATGAAGTATATAAACGGCACAAAGAAGTGCTTACAACCAGCAAGCCGGAGTGTTTGGTTACTACCGTTAGAGCCAACCCCAAGTGCCCGCATTCTTATCGCATTGAAACAGGGATTGTTTATTCCCCCGCGGGAGGCCGTGTAGATGTCAAGTTGCTCATAGAAACCACATCGGGCGAATGGCGCACCCTGAATCTGTATCGCTACGGCACAGGGCCTATATCCATCAATTATGCCGCCTGCGATTTGACCGGCAAGACCAACCCTATTGCAAGTTTCGGATACAACGTAAATTTGTCCGAAGCATCCAAAAACTAAATCATGTCGGCAAACGCTGAAAGCATACTAAAAGACCTCAAAGCAGGAAAAACCGCCCCCCTGTATTTTTTGCAGGGCGATGAGCCCTACTACATTGACTTGCTTAGTGATTATGTTGAAAATGAGCTGCTTCGCCCCGAAGAGCGCGGTTTTAACATGACCGTTGTTTATGGCAGAGATACGAACATGCAGGGGATTATCAATGCGGCAAGGCGTTTCCCCGTAATGGCGCAACGACAGGTTGTGCTGGTAAAAGAGGCGCAGGATATGAGCGATTGGAACAGCGACAAAGCCAAAGAAATGCTGCTTCGTTATACAGAAAAGCCTGTACCTTCTACCCTGCTCATGTTTTGTTACAAATACAAAAAGCTGGATGCGCGCACGCAACTTGCCAAGGCGCTTGCCAAAAATGCGGTTGTAGTAGAAACCAAAAAACTTTACGACAATCAGCTTGCAGGCTGGGCAAAACAGTACTTTGCGGGTAA
The DNA here is from genome assembly GCF_021206925.1 of Rhodoflexus caldus. Taxonomy (NCBI): domain Bacteria; kingdom Pseudomonadati; phylum Bacteroidota; class Cytophagia; order Cytophagales; family Thermoflexibacteraceae; genus Rhodoflexus; species Rhodoflexus caldus. The sequence continues at coordinate 275,754 of NZ_JAJPRF010000001.1, forward strand.
GGGCTTCCAGTCGTCCGATAAAGCCAATGCCATGCTGGCCGAATTTATCGGCAATGACCTCTCGCGCATGGCCAACGAAATAGACAAACTACTGATTAACTTTTCCGACAAAAACGTTACCATCACCGATGAAGAAATCGCACGCTATGTCGGAATCAGCAAAGAATACAACTCTTTTGAGTTGCAAAGTGCCATTGCCCAGCGCAACATTCTGAAAGCCAACAAAATAGTTAATCATTTTGCCGCCAATCCGAAAAACAATCCGGCCATTCCCGTTATTGCGTTGTTGTTTGGCTACTTTACCAAAATTTTACAGATACACGAAAGTTCCGACAAGAGTAAGCAGGCCGTTGCTTCACTTTTGGGCATCAATCCCTACTTTGCCGAAGAGTACATAGCTGCCGCCCGCATCTACACCCGCGAAAAGGCGATACAGGCTATTCACCTGCTCTATCAGGCAGACTGCCGCGCCAAAGGCATTGACAGCACCATGGAAGACGGGGACATTTTGCGTGAACTTGTTTATAGCTTGCTTCACCTGTGAGGACATAAAAAAAAGGCTGCCCGAAACGGACAGCCTTCATTGCGGCAATATTTACAATTCAATGAATTGGTCTTGCTGGTTCTTGAAATGAAATTCAGTAACCCCCAAGGAAGAATCTTTTTCAATCCTTACCCATCTTCTGTATTTAAAAAACCAGTTCAACCGAATGGAAGGCCACCCCGCCGTAAAATAGGCGTACAGATAAGGATGGACAATCAGAGCGATTTTACTTTCATTTTGTCGGGTCAGGATATAGTCGAGTTTGCTTTCAATTTGGTCGGCAACCGATATAGAAGCGTTGATTTTGCCTGTTCCGTTGCAAGTCGGGCATTTTTCTACGGTAGAAATATTGAGTTCAGGCCGTACACGCTGTCTGGTAATTTGCATCAGACCAAATTTGGTAAGCGGTAACACGGTAAATTTCGCACGGTCAGACTTCATTTCGGCTTTAATGTGCTCATAGAGCATTCGCTTATGTTCGGCAGATTTCATGTCAATAAAATCGATGACAATGATGCCGCCCATATCGCGGAGCCTGAGTTGGCGGGCTATTTCGGTAGCAGCTTCCATGTTTACGGCAAAGGCCGTGTTTTCCTGCGTACTTTCCGAATTAGATTTATTGCCGCTGTTTACGTCTATTACGTGAAGTGCTTCTGTGTGCTCAATTACGATGTATCCGCCGCTGGGAAGGCTTACAGTCGGACCGAAAAGTAACTTGACTTGTTTTTCGATTCCGAAGGCCTCAAAAATTTTGGCTTTGCCGGTATATAGCTTTACGATTTTTTCTTTTTCCGGAGCAATATTCCGAATGAAACCTTTAATGTCTTCAAACATTTCGCGGTCATCAACCGTGATGCTGTCGAAAGTTTCGTTGAGCATGTCGCGCAGCATAGAGTTAGCACGCCCTACTTCGCCAATAATTTTTTCACGCGGTTTGGCGGTCTGCAATTTTTCCATGCCTTTTTGCCAGTTGCTCAGCAGTTCATTAAGGTCTTTATCCAGTTCGGTAATGTCTTTGCCTTCGGCGACCGTTCGGATGATGATTCCGAAATTTTCCGGCTTAATAGAAGAAAGCAGCTTAATCAGCCGCTTTCTTTCTGTATTGTCTGTTACTTTTTTAGAAACATTGACCGTATTGGAAAATGGCACAAGTACAATATGCCTGCCCGCCAGCGAAAGCTCGCAGGAAAGGCGTGGCCCTTTGGTCGAGATGGGTTCTTTAACCACCTGTACCAGAATTTGCTGGTTTACTTTCAGCACATCGCTGATTTTACCCAGTTTATCTAATGGCGGCTCCATTTTGAACCCTGAGAGCAGGGCATTATCGTACTTGCTGTTTTGCACCATTTTGGTGAACTTCTGCATAGAGCGGAAGTTCGGCCCTAAGTCTAAATAGTGCAGAAATGCATCTTTTTCGTATCCTATGTCAATGAACGCTGCGTTCAGCCCGGGTACGATGCGCCGAACGATTCCTAAAAAAATATCGCCTACAACAAAATTTTCACTACTGTCTTCGTAATGAAACTCTACCAAACTTTTATCTCGTAGAAGCGCTATCCGGCCGCCATTTTGAGTTGAGTTGATAACTAATTCGTTACTCATGAGTGGCGCGGAATAGAGTTACAGGCTGTTACTTCTTCTTATGTCTGTTTTTTCTGAGGCGCTTTTTGCGTTTGTGCGTAGCGATTTTGTGTCTTTTTCTTTTTTTTCCGCAAGGCATAGTCTTACACGGTTAAAGGTGAAACAATCATTTATTTTAATTTCTGCAAGTAGTCATCGACAGCGGCCTGAATGGCAGGGTCTTGGTCAGCTTTTTTTACTGCATCGAACCATTTAATGGCCTCCTGCTTTCTTCCGGCTTCTGCCAGCGACATTGCCAGATAAAACTGCGCTTTGGTGTCCTGAGGGTTGAGCCCCAGTAACTGTTCAAATCGGGCAATGGCCTTGTCGTATTGCCCCGATTGCATGGAAAGTACCCCTAAATTAAACAATGCAAATTGATTTTGGGGGTCTTCTTCCAATACTTCTCTAATCAGGGCTATCCCCTGCATAGGCGCATCGGAGACGATGTAGGTCATACCCATTTTTGTTTTGGCATCTAACCGCGAAGGGTCGGCTGCCAACACTTGTTTGTAGTAGCTGCGTGCCTTTTCGCCCAACTGTTTCCCTTTTTCGGGACTAATGGCAAATCCGAAGGCTTCGTAGTAAGCATCGGCAGCGCGCATTTGCAAACTAACTGATGGATAGCGGTCGGCAAGGATGCCGCTGTAATAGGCAATGCTATCCAACTGATTAACGCCTCGGTAGAGTGCCGCCATTGAGTCCAGCACCACCGTCAGGCGATTTTTATCGGTTCCGCTGCGAAATTCGGCCTGCAAAGCTCTGAGCTGCTGCTGCTGAACATCGCTTAACGGCAGATTATGCATACGCACCACGTTTGAGTCGGGTGCTGCCTGCCGGTCGGCTGCGGGAGCGGTTTTCATGTCTTTGATATCGGTTTCCACGATAGATTTAGGAAGAACCGATAAACCGACAACGGCTGCCAAGGCTACACCTGCGACAATTAACTGATGCTTATGCATAACCTTAGTTACTTATTGAGCATTGTGTGCCAAACGCACCTTTTCGCTGTTTTTAATTTTATCTACAAAGGTTTTGGCCGGCTTGAAGCTCGGAATATAGTGCTCACCGATTTCAATAGGAGTGTTTTTAGAGATATTGCGACCAATTTTCTTGGCTCGCTTCTTATTGATGAAAGAGCCAAAACCTCTGATGTAGATGTTGTGCCCTTCGGCCATGCTCTGGCGAATTACGTTAAGGAAGGCTTCAACTGTGGCGGTTACGTCGCCTCTATCTATCCCTGTCTTTTCCGCAACTTCTGCGATTACGTCTGCTTTTGTCACCGGTAAAAAGATTTTCTGTTCCTGAAAATGTATAAAATCCTATAAATCAAGCGATTTAGGGCTGCAAATTTAGAGTTGCCTTTTTGTATTTGCAATACTGCGCAAAAATTTAGCTTGCCACAGTGCCAAATGTCCATTGTTCCATTTGCGAACGAAACAATTTGCCGTTCATCCATTCGCCGTCCAAATGCGCCCCCAATCGCTTGTAGAACTCTATGGCGGGCGTATTCCAGTCCAGCACCTGCCAAGTCATTAAGGCCATGTTTTGGTTCAGGCATTCCCGTACCATTGCATCGAACAGCAACTTGCCAATACCTTTGCCGCGTTCGCTTTGTGTAACAATCAGGTCTTCCAGATACAGGCAACGGCCTTTCCATGTAGAATAGCGCGTGTAGTAAAGTGCCATGCCCACAATAGCGCCGCTATCTGCCCGTTCTGCCACATAAAAACCAAATACGGGCGTATCGCCAAAACCGTCCTGCAACATTTGCTCAGGTGTTGTAATCACCTCATTTTCAGCTTTTTCATAAATAGCTAACTCTACTATTAACCGATGGGCAGCAGGCAGGTCGGCAGGGGTGCCCTTGCGAATGATAACTGACATGACTCGTGCGATTAGTAAGACACAAAGCTATGAAAGACTTCTGAATTTGCAGGAACCGTTTTGACAGGAAGAAGTTTTGGTTTGATATTTGTTTGTTTTTATGCAATATATTACTTTTGCTTATCAACAGCTAATAGCATACCCAATAGGTTTTAAGCGCACGGCAACTACTTTTACAACTATTTAAAGCAAGTGAGTGGTTTTTTATTATTCATTTTTGCTTAAAAAATTACATGAAAAACTCAAAAATGCGTGTACCTGCCGTACAAAAACCAGTTCACACACCCACTGATACTTCATTGCCCGAAGAACGCCACGGCGAAGCGGATGAGTTAGAACGCTTCATTTATCGCGCCTCGCACGACCTGCGCGGGCCTCTCTCCCGTTTAATCGGCTTATGCAATGTGGCCGCATTAGAAGTCAGCGATGTACAGGCACTGAACTATCTCTACCGCATTGCCTATGCGGCCAATGAAATGGATGAAATGTTGCACAAAGTGCTTAAAATTGAGTTAGTAAAGCAAAAAGAACTCAATAGAGCTCCTGTCAGCCTGCCGGAAATAGTAGTGGCAACCATAGAAACCGTTTTTAAAGAAGAAGGCCACCCCCCGATTGCACACGTGATAGATATCCCCCCCGCTCTGATTTATACAGATGCTTTTTTATTGGAACTGGCCATAGAAAATCTGTTGCGAAATGCCGTGCAGTATCGTATTACCTCACCAAGGGTAGAGCCGCTGATTACAGTCAGCAGTCGGGAGGAAACCGGCTGGCTCTTTCTGACCGTCACAGATAACGGAACAGGCATTCTACCTGAACACCAACCACGTTTGTTTGAAATGTTCTTCCGCGGCTCGGAACTCTCCAAAGGGCCGGGGCTGGGTTTGTACCTCACATGGCTGTGCATGAAACGCCTCGGCGGCTCAGTTCGTCTGGTAGAAAGCCGCCCACAGTTTACGGCTTTTGAACTTCGCGTGCCAATGGGGTTGTGGGGGTGAGGGAGACTATCCCTTTTTCTTTGCTACTACTATCAATGAGCCACCAAAAGGCAACGATATATCGCTTCTAATAAGCCATTCGTCTATTTTCATGACAATCTTAAAAATGCCGTTCAGCAACGGGTGGATTGCTATTTCATTATTGGCTTGCAAATGCACCTCTTGCGATTGCTGCTTTTTATTGAGGAGGCGTGACAGTGCCATAAAAGGGAAAAGCGCAAAAACAAAAGAAGTCATATATAGTACCTCAAACCCTGCTTTTTCCAGCTTTTGTTGCAAGTCCGCCCGATGATAGCGCCGTTTATGGTATGCTATATCATCGGTAATGCTCCACATCCATTGATACTGGGGCACGCTGATGAAAAAATAGCCATCTTTTTTGAGTGCTAATCCTACCTGCTGCATAACTGTTTCATCCTGCTCTATGTGTTCAAGCACGTCAAATGCACCAATTGCATCAAAGGCTGCTCGGAATGGCATACGGGTTGCGTCCAACTGGATAAACTCTATCTGTGGAAGTCGCTTTTGTGCAAAAGCAATGCCTGCCAAATGAATTTCTGAGCCTTGAAGACGATATTGGGGAAAAACCTCCGATAAGCCTTTCAGTACGAACCCTGTTCCGCAACCAATTTCTAACACATTTGCTGAACAATTTTTGCCAATAAAGCGGGAAAAGAGATACTGTATCACACGGTTGCGCGAAGTGAACCAAAAGTGTCCCTCTTCTACCCGGTAAAGAATCTCAAAGCCCTCTGCCGGAAAGTCTTCATTGGCATGAGCCAATTCGGGGGCGTAGCACTTGATGTTATTTATTTGCTCATACATTACTGCTTGTATATTATTTTAAGTAGCTGTCGCGGACCTATGCGATCAACGACTAAGAACTCTGTATTAAAGTTATAATGTTCTTTTACATACGTCTTTAGAAGGTGTTTCTCTTTATCGGAATATACCATTAAAAATATTTTATCATTATTTCCTATGTCATAGTATATATTGCCAATATGATATTGATATAGTATCTTCATTTGGTCATCCGCTCTTTGAAAAGCGCCTAATGGATAAGTATAGAAATGTTTTAGATAAGAAATACTTTCAAATGGCAAAATATTTTCATAAGGGAATCCTACCCCCCAACCTACAACTAAACTACCATTGGGAATACGATTACAAAACTTTTTAAGAGAATCATTATAAGAAGATATGTAAATAGAATTATTATATTGGTCTTGTATCAAAGAAGCTCCGCTATATAAAGCTATTAATGCTGTCAATAAATATACATGTAATTTCCATCTACATATATTCTGTATATTTAATTTCCTATAACTAAATAAAATAACAGAAATAGCGGTAATAAACATCGGGATGAGCACTCTCTCAGGTGGCCATTTCATTGTATAACGAATAAATACCACTAAGATTACTAAGACAACTATAGTTAAGCATGAAGTTATATACCCATCTTTTTTATTAGGGAAAATAAAAAACAATCCTAATGCAACACTAATCATAAAAAAAGATATTTTACTTGAGAATATTTCGTATAAGAAGAAATAGGATTTTACAGATAGTAAATTAAAATTTACAGAAAATAAATGCTTTTTATTGGTAATTTTTTTAAAAGATTTAATATTATATAAATTTTTATCCATAAAAAACCAGTTTTTAATCATTTCAAAATCGTTTTTAGACCACCTAGCACTATTCAGTATATCCATAAATTCTTTTTCATTATAGAAAGTCTCTAAATTCTGATCTGTGATTTTGACTATATAGCTTTTAAAGTATATATAATCATTAGAATAATTTTTATAGTCAGCATCACTATAAATAAAAAACACAAATGCAATAATTATATTTGAAACAATTATTTTAAAATATCTTGAGATTGATTCAAGTTTTTCATGGTAAAAACTTATAATAATAAAAGGCAACAATAGGATAAATATCAGTAAAGTTGATTGATAACGAATCATGGTAGATATCAATATACATAATGTAGATATAACAATATCTCTTGGGGGAATAATATTAGTTTGACATAAAGTTAACATGCCTGCAAGCGCAGTAATAGAAGCAACTATAGTAAATTGCAGATTAAGCAAAATATATATTTCAATACAAAATACAAAGATTAAAAAATAAAGTAAGATATATGTATTTTTTAAATATTTAAAAAACAAGTATCCCAAAACAGTAAAACTTACAAACAAGCAACTTACCATAAAAAAACTGTACCAATCAAAATCGGGATACAGTAAAAACAAATTTTTGAGGAATCTACCAAGCAGTACATTCATAAAAAGTACATACTCGGACGGCTCTGTTACTACGCTGATTCCACGCACAATGAGCATCATTAATACATCGTCATTGGTCTGATAAAATGGGGTAAATATGGAATATACCAACCCAAATAAAATCAAATGAAGTACCAAAGATGCCTGAAAAGGTCTTTGATTAAGTATAGCAATAATTTTTTCCTGCATGGTTTCTCTTAAAACTTTATCAATTCATCCACCACCCGCTCAACATCCAAATCATAAAACATTGGCAGCCTGACCAAGCAATCCGAAAAACGGTCGCTGTGGGGCAGTTCGCGCCCGTCGTGGCGGGGAGCGTAGAAGGGAGATTTGTGCAAACTCAAATAGTGAAATACTGCCAAAATCTGATTTTTCTTCAAATGTTCAATCAACGCGGTGCGCTGTTCCAAGTTTTGGCAGACCAAGTAGAACATATGCGCATTGTTGCTTGCATAGGGCGGAGTAACCGGCAGACCGATGCCGTGTCGGGTTGCCCATTCCTGTAAGCCCTCGTAGTAGGTTTGCCATATGGCTTTGCGGCGCTGCTGGATCTGCTCCAGATGCTCTAACTGCGCCCACAAAAAAGCAGCGACAATTTCCGAAGGCAGAAAAGAGGAACCTACGTCAACCCAGCCGTATTTATCCACCTCGCCGCGGAAGAATGAAGAACGGTTCGTGCCTTTTTCCCAGATGATTTCGGCTCGGGCTTTGAAACGCTCGTCGTTGATGGCAAGCATGCCCCCCTCGCCAGAAATAATATTTTTGGTTTCGTGGAAAGAAAACGCCGCCAAGTGCCCGATGCTGCCCAAGGCTTTTTTCGTACCGTCGGAAAAGGTATAGTAACTGTCAATTGCCTGTGCGGCATCTTCAACGACCCACAGGTTGTATTTGGCAGCCAGTGCCATGATGCGCTCCATATCGCAGGCTACACCCGCATAGTGCACGGGGACGATTGCCTTGGTACGCGGCGTAATGAGCGAATCTATCAGTTCGGTATCTATGTTTGGCTCTTCGCTGCGGCTGTCGCAAAAGCGGATGTTTGCCCCGCGTAGTACGAAGGCATTGGCAGTAGAAACAAAGGTATAAGAGGGCATAATCACCTCATCCCCGGGCTGGATATTGGTCAGCAGGGCTGCCATTTCCAGCGCATCGGTACAGGAAGTGGTCAGCAAGCACTTACCGAAACCGTAGCGGTTTTCAAAAAATTGCTGGCAGAGTTTGGTGTATTTGCCATTGCCCGACAGTTTACCCTCATATACGGCATCGTACATGTAGTGGGCTTCTTTGCCGGTGAGGTGAGGGCGGTTGAAAGGGGTTAAGAACAACACTTTACTTATTCAAAAGGAACAAATTTTGCTCTTGCAGGCAGTAAAAATTTCATAAATCTAATTTCTTCATCACTAAGAACCTTTTTATACCTACGTGATGAAACATCAAAGTAAGAAATATCATCCTCAAAGTTTACTTCATTTATGCTGGATACTATTTTAATTTTAGCAGTTGAACCAAACTCTTTCAAATAAGAATTCATTTTTTGTAACTTTTCTTCTATGGAAACTTGTTGAAATTGAAAACCTATTTTATCAGAAATAGACTTAGCAGGACTTCCTGCATATATTTCATTATATTTCATGTCTTTGGTAATAACAGACCCGACCATTGCCATAGATTTATCTTCTGCTACAATAGGCGACACGATACAATGACCTACAAACCAAACATCATTACCTATCTGTAAAGGTTTTTCTGATAGAAAGCGACAACCTTCAAGCGTATCTCCATACTTAATGTGACTCCAAAGTTGTGAGTGTGCACCAATTCCGCAATTATTTCCGATGGTAGTACCTCCAATAGAATCAATAATTGAATACTGGCCTATCCATGCATTATGTCCTATTTTACAAGGTAAGTATCCATGAATATTTGTGTGATGATGTATTTTAGAATAGTCTCCTAATGAGAAATCATCACAAATAATTTGTACATATTCACCTATATAACAATTGTCTCCTATTCTAACACTGCGGGCATTACCATTGATACCCCTTATAGAAGCAGAAGGTTCTATAAAAGTATTTTTACCGATAGAAACAAAATCAGCCTTGATATTATGCATAATTAATTAAGTTTGGTATTAATAATATAAATAGGGCGATTTCTGACACCTTCAAAGATTTTTCCCACGTATAAACCTACTATTCCTAAGGTCATAATAATCAGTCCGGACAAAAACCAAATAGAGATAATAATGCTTGTATAGCCGGGAACTGTAATTATTCCTGATACATACTCAAATAATAAAAATAAGGCAAATAAAAAAGCTATAATAGAAATAGTAAGTCCTAATTTAATAGTCAAGCGGATAGGTTTATCCGAATATGCAAGCATGATATCTAATGCAAGATTCAGCAGTCTTTTAAAATTATATGTGGTCTTCCCTATTTCTCTTTCCGAATGAATAACATCTAACTTAGCTGTTTTAAATCCTGTCCACCTAACCATAATCGGGAATACACGAATACTTTCCCTCATTTGGCAAACTGCCTGAATGACTTTCCGATGATATATCCCAAAATTTGCAACGGCAGGGTCATGTTTTGTACCTGTCAAGTAGGATAAAACTTGATAAAACGACCATGAAAAAAATCGCTTTAAAAAGTTGTCCTGTCGCTCGTGGCGGCGTGCCAGCACAATATCATAACCCCCCAATGCTTTTTGATACAGATTAATAATTTCTTCGGGCCTGTCCTGCAAATCGCAATCCATCACGACTATCCATTCGCCCTGTGCATGGTCTAAACCTGCCGTAATTGCGTAATGTTGTCCGAAGTTTCTGCTTAATTTTATTCCTTTCACACGTTTATCCTGCAAACAATTTTGTTCAATGGCTTCCCATGAAGCGTCGGGGCTGCCGTCTTCCACCAGAATTATTTCGTAAGATGTTGTTATTTTACTAACCTCGCTGCTCACCCGTCGCACCAACAAATCCACTATTTTTTCCGCCTTGTACACCGGGCTGACGATACTAATCAAAGGCTTTTCGGCTTGCATGCAGTCGGTTGGGGTTGCTATTCTTGTTGTAAAACTAATGTATTTGGAGAATACTATTGCTAAAACTCCACATAATGATCCCACTGACGGCTGTCATGAGCCAGTTTGCGGAAGGCTACACAACTGCCATAGGTGATTTCATCAAGATAGTTGCCCAGAAAGGCAACCGAAGGCCGAAAATAGGTTTGGATAGGTTTCCATCGGGCAATTCTGCTTACCTGATTGTTCAACCAAAGTCGCTTAGATGAAGAACCTGTTGGGATAGGCACAAAATCAAATACTTCATAACTGCGATTTTGCAGGATAAAAGCACATACCTTTTTTACCGCAGGCCAGTCGGTATCATCAATCACTACAATGCCGCCTTCCTTCAGCATCAAGTCCACATAGAAAAAGTCCAATAATGTATGGTCAAACGTATGATAACCGTCTATAAAGGCAAAATCTAATACTACACCTTCGTTCAGCAATGCCGGCAATGCCTGATGAGAAGGTTGTTCCAAAAATCGGGTCAGTGATTCATACCCTGCCAATTTAAGGTTGTTCAACCCTATGCCTCTGAAAGTTTTATCGCGCTGGTGGGGGTCTATGGCAATATGCTGTACATTATTGATACCACTTTGAGTAAGGGCATCGCAAATGAACATGGAGGAGGTTCCATAACCTAAACCGATATCAAGGGTAGTTTTAGCTTGAACGGCAGCTATGCTCTTATGAATCAGTTCACCTTCGGCCGGCTCGGCTGTGTTTTGCAGTAAATTGATATTTCCATTGCCATCGGGTGAGGGACATGTTCGGGTGGAAACAATCTGTTTCAAAATAGGATTCATAAATGGTAGTGCCTTGCTATCTTTGTCGGGTAAGCAAATATATAATGATTTCTGCTAAGGCAATTCCAATGCCAGAGAAAACCATATTCTGGCTATCTGTTACTTTTCTGATTAGAGCCTGTACAGTTGCTGTGTTGTTTTGGTTGGGCGAATATAGCCTCAGCGACGGGCTGATTGGCAACTTGGCAACGGATTCGCAGGATTATTTGCTTACGTCGCATCAGTTGGCGCAGCATGGCACGTATGCCAAAGTAACGGGTATTCCCTATGCGGGGCGTACACCCGGCTACGATATAGCGCTTGCGCCCTTGTTGCGGCTTTTTGACCAAGCAACGGCTCTGAACATTACTTTTTTGTTGCAATGGGTGCTTGCCACGCTTTCGTGTTACTGTTTGGCTGTTATTGCCTATCGGATTTTCAACAGTAAAACAATTTTTGCCGCTACGCTGATAATTTACAGCCTCAACACATTTGTTGCTTATTACGATTGGATTATTTTGACGGAAAGTTTTGCAGTATCGGCGCAAATTCTGGGGCTTTATCTGCTGACGGGAAAGCGCAGCACAGGCGAACTGATTCTTTCGGGGGGGCTGTTTACTTGGGCTGTATTCTTGCGTCCTTACTTATTGCCCTTGTATTTTCTGTTGGGGTTGCTCTTGCTTTGGCAATATCGCGGGCAGTGGCAACAAGCTCTTATGAAAGGGATTGCTTTTGCTTCGGTATTTGTGGCAGTAGAAACGGCTTGGGTGGCAAGAAATTACGTGCATTTCAAGCGAATAATTCCCTTAGTTACCGACGCGCACGCCGGACTACCCGAAGGGCGCTTTCTGGCACTGATGGAATTTGTACAGGCATGGGGCGGCGATTTTGTTTCGTGGAATCCTGCGGCAGAGATGATGCTGTTTTTGGACGTACGAACAAACCGTGCCGTACCGAATAAGTACCAACGCATGGAAGATTTACCCGATTATGTATTTACCTCTGCATACAACGCCGATTCGCTGCGCGAACTGAAAAAGTGGTATCATGTGGCAGAGTCGGCAGATACGCCCGCCAATCTTAGGCACTACGCCGATTCGTTGGCATATGCCAAACTGCGCGCTTATCGCAAAGCATTTATCAGTGAAAAACCTTTTTACTACTACATAGTAGCCCCGTTGCGATTACTGCCCAAGTTTCTGCTGCACAGCGGCACTTACAATTTGACGCCGCAGCCCTTTGTTGCGCTTCCTGCTACAAAACAAATCATTCGGCTTTTATACACGGCATTGTATTATTTTGTTTGGGCAGGCGGATTTATTGGGCTGCCGTTGTATGCAGCCAATCACTACCGCAGGTTATCGGTGAATGATTGGATGCTGGCATCAATGGCGCTGTATGTAGTGCTATTGTGTCCGTTGGTGCTGCGGCGCATTGAGTATCGGCATTTTGTCATGAGTTATCCTTTTTTGCAGATATATGCCGTTGTTTTGGCGGCATATACATATCAATTTGTTTCTCAACGATTCTTTAACGGCAAGTTTTAATCAGGTATGAATATTTTCCCCGAAGTTTTGTTGCACTATGGGCAGTTGCTGTTGGCACTGCTTGTCTTTTTCTTGACGGGAAGGCTCATTCGTTGGCGCTTAGGCATTACCGATAAGTTTTTTGCCGAACTGTTTTTCAGTTCCTTTATCGGCATGACGGCTTGGATTGCCCTGTATGCCATTGTCAAATCGGGCGGGCGAACCATTAATATTTTGTGGCTTTTGCCTGCTGCTTATTTTTTATATCAATATTATCCTAAACGAAATACCGTTCGCAAACCCTTTTTCGGTTTTGAAATAACGGCGCATCACCTCGGGGCGGTACTGCTGGGAACGCTGCTTTGCTACGGCTGGGAAGCCTATTTCTTTTTCTGGCCCGACGGACCGATGAAGTATCATATTCCTTTCTGGGATAGTGTTTACTACACAAGGGTTACTTCTGCATTAGTGGTGATAGGTCTGGAAAGCAGTTGGGCGTTGGATATGGAATTAAGCAATGCCGCCCATAAAGGTATAACACTGTATCATTACTATGAACTGTGGCTTAATTCCCTACTGGTTGAAATATATCGTATGCCGTCACTTGTTTTACTGATGGCTGTTAATGTACCTCTATTTCACTGCTTTGTTCTGATTGGCATTTTGGCATGGATGGAAAGAAATCATCCGATTAAGTGGTGGTTGGCTTTACTTTGTTTTGGGCTTTTATTTGTCAACGGAGTATTTTTTGAATGGTACAAAGCACATCCTTTTACGGCTCTTTCGGAAGATGTTCGCAGCGATTTACTTGATTTCGTCGGGAAAAAAACAGGTCCTTACTACTTGTATGCCATAGGATTGTTGTTGCTTTTTCAACGCAAAAAATATGAAGATGCCACTGTTTGGGTGCTTTCTATCGCTATTGTAACAACCGTTGCGCTGCCTACAATGGCAGGGGGAGTCATGCTTGCTTCTTTGATACTTTGGATATTAGGCAATATTGACAGGAAAGCATGGATATGGCACACAGGAATGGCGATATTATCATTAGTTACTATCAGCATTTTTTTTCTATCGTTCGGTTTACGCGGGGTGGAGTCAGGCGGCCCAAGCGAACTGCTTGCTAATGCCATACCTTCAAGTTGGCAAATTGTTAGAACAAAGTTGAATTTATTTATCGGTTTGTTTATTCACATTGGCGTGCTATATTGGCCTTGGCTATTGATTTTAATCCTTTTAGGATTCCGATATCAAAATTTTGCTTGGCGCGATTATGTAATCACATGCGCAATCGTGGTAACGGGTGCTGTCAATTGGGCATTGCTTTCACCAAATTTAGAGGCTTTTCAATTTTTTACACATCCTACTTTCAGTATACTTAATTTGTTGCTCACGGTGCAATTGGCAGTACTGATTATCAAACCTCATGTCAATAGCATACGTTATGGCATTGCCTCTGTGGGCTTAATTTTTTTTGTGTGGATAAACTTTAACAGGCATTATACTACTCAAAGACACTATTTCAGTTATGACCGCTTGTACGATTTTGAGTTTTTAAACAAGATTGTCTCACCGAAAATTAAATCTCAAATACAAGGTTGGGGGGTATCTATTTTACATGCCAATGAATATGTAAGAACCTTTCAGAGCCATTTACCTGTTATGGTTCAAATGGGCGAATACCTTCCTTTGTTGCATCCTACTGCTCAGGCTTTTTCTATTTCTACCTTTGAAGTACCGGAAGTGCCTCGTCTGCGTCGCTACGACCTCACCCTCATGGCTTTCACCCAATTTGTCAATCGCCAGAAGGCAGAGGGGACTTTCCGAAGTATTCCGCAAAGCCAAGCCGACTTTATCCGCAAGCACAAAATAGGCTACCTGATTGCCTCTAAGAGTGCCATCGTGCCGCCCACCATTCAACCCATGATTACCGACAGCATTGTGGACAGCAAGTCAGGGGAGCGTTTTTACCTGCTTAAACCCTAAATTTAACCAATCCTTTACGCTTTGTTCAAGCAAAAGTAAAGTCTGAGCGCGTAACTTTGTATGAATAAACCCTGACCTGCATGATGACGAAAGCCCATAAAGTGATGGTGGTGGACGATGAGCCGGATATTCTGGAATTACTCACCTATAACCTCGAGAAAGAGGGCTATGAGGTCAAAACTGCTACCAATGGCAAAAAAGCGGTTACGCTGGCGCAGTCGTTCCAGCCGGAGTTGATTCTGATGGACATCATGATGCCTGTGATGGACGGTGTGGAAGCCTGCCGCCAGATTCGCGAAATGCCCGAAATGCGCAATACGTTTATTATTTTCCTCACAGCGCGTTCGGAAGAATACTCCGAAGTAGCTGCATTTGATACCGGCGCAGACGATTACCTGACCAAGCCGATTAAGCCGAGGGCGCTGATGAGTCGGATTAATGCCATTTTCCGTCGCGAATCGCAAAAAACTTCCTCCGAAGAAAGTAACCTGATTGAGGTTGGCGACTTGTCCATTGACCGCACCAGCTACACACTCTACAAGGGCGATAACCAGATTGCACTGCCCAAAAAGGAGTTTGAGTTGTTGTTTTTTCTGGCAAGCAACCCCGACAAGGTTTACAACCGCGATGAACTCTTGCAAAATATTTGGGGCAATGATGTGTACGTATTGGCACGCACGGTAGATGTGCACATTCGCCGCATTCGCGAAAAAATAGGCGAACACTACATCAAAACCATTAAAGGGGTAGGTTATAAGTTTGAAATACCCGAGTAATGCTGATTAATTCGCGTGCAGTTGCTTTGCTGCTGGCCGTTTCCGTAGCTGCCATCACCACTGCCTTCCTCTCATTAGTGGAAGGCGTAAGCACCTCTGCCCTTGTTATTGTATTTTGTCTTTCTTTTGCCGCCTGCTTTATTCTCACTTTTATTACGCTGGAATTTTTGATTTTCAGAGAAGTTAAAAACTTGTATCAGGCCATAGACAAAATCAATCGGCAGGATTTTAAGGCAGCTACCGAAATATTAGATGATTATGAACCTTCGGCCAACCCTCTGAAACGCGCTAATCAGCAGATTTTGGCCTATGCTTCGCAGAAACAATCCGAAATAGAGGAACTCAAAAAAATGGAGGCCTTCCGGCGTGAGTTTATTGCCGATGTTTCGCATGAACTGAAAACACCGCTTTTCGCCGCACAGGGTTTTGTACTAACGCTGCTAGACGGTGCCATTGACGATGAGAACGTGCGGTACAAGTTCCTTAAAAAGGCTGCCCGCAGTTTAGACGGTTTGAGTATGCTCGTGCAAGACCTTCTCACGCTCACGCAGATAGAATCGGGACAAATTACCATGCAGTTTGAGGATTTTGATATCCGCCAACTGACCGAGCACGTTTTTGAGCAGTTAGAGGAAAAAGCCGCTAAGCGCGCCATAGAACTGCAAATAGAAAACCCTGTGGGAGAGGCCTTCTGGGTACATGCTGACTATAATCGCATCGGACAGGTAATGACTAACCTCATTAACAATGCCATCAAGTACGGCAATGAGGGCGGACACGTTCGCGTGAGTTTCATGGCAGATGCGAGCCTTGTGCAGGTAACGGTTGCGGATGACGGCCCGGGTATTCCGAGAGAACATCAGCGCCGCATTTTTGAACGTTTCTACCGCATTGAGAAAAGCCGTTCGCGCAAGCAGGGCGGTTCAGGGCTGGGGCTTGCCATTGTTAAGCACATTCTGGAAAAGCACGGCACCGATATTAATTTACACAGCGAAGTGGGGGTAGGCACTACTTTTACCTTCCGGCTGCCCAAGGCCGATGCTACAACCGAGTAGCAATTTTTTACCGTCCAAGCAGCCGCAGCCAGTGGTTCAGGGCGGTTTCCACACCATGCAAAAGCAATTGCGGCATAATACCAAACAGCAATGCCAATACGGCGGGCAAGAGCAATAGCGCCCATTCGTTTGGTGTAAGGTCTTGCAGGCTTTCGCGCCATTCGCTACGACTAAGGGAAAGTTCACCAAGAAACATCCGCTGAAAAGTCCACAGAAAATAACCCGCACCAATTAATAGTGCCAATAGTGCCAATAATGGCATCCACAGCGGTAAACTCTCCGCTCCGAAAGCACCCAGAAACACTAACAGTTCAGCTACAAATGCCGAGAAACCCGGTAAGCCCAATGATGCAAAAAATGCAATGCCTGTAAAGGCCGCATAGGCAGGCATTGGCTGTGAGAGTCCGCGGTAATCTGCTATTTGCAGGCTGTGCGTACGCTCGTGCAATACACCCGCAATGGCAAAAAGCATGGCAGAAAGCACTCCGTGACTAAACATCTGCATCACTGCGCCGCTTGCCCCCTCGGCGTTGCAGGCAGCCAGCCCCAGCATTACATACCCCATATGCGACACAGAAGAATAGGCCACCATTTTTTTGAGTTGCACTTGCCCAAGCGCCACTATTGCGCCATACAAAATGCTGACTACACCAATCAGACCCATCCACCATGCAAACTGTTGTGCCTCGGCAGGAAATATCGGAAAGGCAACGCGCATCATACCGTAGCCGCCTATTTTGAGCAGAATCCCTGCCAGCACAATGGAAATAGGCGTTGGCGCTTCCACATGCGCATCGGGTAGCCATGTATGCAAGGGCACAACAGGGATTTTGATGCCAAAACCAATCAATAACAAAAGGAATGCAACCGTGCGGGCAGGATAGCCCAGCAGCGTATTTGCAGAGGAGGGATGCAGCCAACTGTCCAGTATAAAGGCTGACGGTTTGGCCATCAGCAACAGGTCAAAACTCTGCGCGCCCGTGCTGTCCTGTACCGAGAGGTACAGCCCAATCATAACGGCCAGAATAAGCACCGAACCGAAGAACGTATAAATAAAAAACTTGATAGCTGCATATTCGCGCCGCTCGCCGCCCCAAATCCCGATGAGGAAGTACATGGGCAGCAGCATAAATTCAAAAAACAGAAAGAACAGGAAAAAATCTAATGCCAAAAAACAGCCCATCACTGTGCCGCTGAGCAACAGATAAAGCGAAAAATAGGCCTTGTGCGACTTTTTGATGTGATAAGAAGCAAGAGCACCCAAAAAAAGTACAATGCCGCTCAATAGCAACAACGTAAGGTTCAACCCATCCACCCCCAAAAAATACAAAACTTTCAACTCCCCAAGTTCGCCCATTCCAAAACGAATCCACTCGTACTTTTCGGCAAACAACAGGTCGCCGTAGTGCGCGGTCGTTCTGCCATGCGCTGCCGCAAAAATAGCAGCGGCCATCAGCGCCAGCAGCAAGGTGACGATTTGTGTCAGGCGCTCCATCAAGCGCGAAGCATGCTCGGGTATCAGCAAAACAATTACAGCGCCTGCCAGCGGCAATAGGATGAGTAAATGAAGTAGTATATCAGGCATAAAAATAAATGCAGGTTGCCATGCAAATCTTTTTCAGGGGTGAAAGTTAGCACATGCGCGTTGGATATTCACATTTGGCAGGCAATTCTGTATTGGCTGCATAGCAAAGGATTCGCAGTTCCTTTCGCTATGCAAAATGCAACAACCCGACGGCTCTCCAAGACCCGTCGGGTTGTTAAACTATCAATCGCTTTTTAGCGGCTTGTTACTTGATTTCTTTCAGCATTTCGGCAACGGCACGCTCCAGTTGGAGGTCTTTGCCGCTTAATACTGAATTGTAATCATTGTCCACGTCAATATCAGGATTGATTTGCAGGTTTTCGGTCGGGCGACCTTCTTTGCCCATTGTTGCAATCATCGGGATGCCGAACACCATCGTCGGGTCAATTTGCGTTTCCCACCATACGGCCGTTCCTGTTCCCGGTACGGGCTTGCCAATCAGTTTACCGATACCTAATTGCTTGTAGGCATAAGGGAAGATAAAAGCATCGGAATAGTTGCCTTCGCTCATCAGCACGCAGCTTGGCTTAGTCCACTTGTTCAAAGGCTCACCCCCTTCCGATTTGAAACCATAAGGGCCGAAAGTCAGGTATTGCTTGGCTCCAAGAAAAGTAACCAAGTCGTCGTGCAACCAACCGCCGCCATTGAAGCGGGTGTCTACAATCAAGGCTTTTTTGTTGATGTTTTTGCCCAAAACCTCTTCGTAAACAGTGCGGAAACTGCCATCGTTCATGCCTTGCACGTGCACGTAGCCTACTTGGCCGCCGCTGAGTTTTTCGGTCATGTCCTGCATGGTTTTTACCCAGCGTTTGTAAAGCAAGTTGTTTTCCTCACCCAAAGAAATAGGCTTTACTACTTCCTCCCAACGCTGCCCGTTAGTAGGGTTAAATACGCTCAGCAGCGTGCGCTCACCTGTTTTGCGGTTGAGCAATTGCGCCCAGTCCATATCGGCTGTAATGGCAGTGCCGTCTATTTTTTCAATCACATGCCCTGCGCGAATCATGCTGTTGGCGTTGTCCAAAGGCCCTCCGGGAATTACTTCGGTGATTTTCAGGCCATTTCCTCCTGCCATTTCGTCGTAGAACAAGCCCAGAGAAGCCGTAGCATCAGGATTTTCAAAGCGCGGTGAGTAGCGTCCTCCCGTGTGCGAAGCGTTCAGTTCGCCAAGGATTTCGCTCAACAGTTCCTGAAAATCGTAATTATTGCTGATGTGCGGCAAAAATCGCTCATAGGCTTTGCGATACATTGCCCAGTCAATGCCGTGCAATTGCGGGTCGTAGAATTTTTTCTTTACCTGCCTCCAAGCATGTTCAAAGATATAAGCGCGTTCGCCGGCCGTGTTCAGCGTCATTTCGCCTTTAATATTGACCGGTGTTACTTTGCCATCGGCAGTAGCTATTTTGCTGATACGTCCGCCTGCAATGGCAAACAGGGTTTTTCCATCTTTGCTCATCTCAAACTGCCCACCCTCGGCATTCAGTTTGGCAAGTACTTTCAGTTCTTTGGTGCGTGTTTCCAGCGTCCATATATCATAGCTTCTGTCTAAACGCGCCATAATGTACAGTTTTTCGCCATCGGGAGAAAGCGCATAAGAGCTCATGGTCAGCGGGAAAGTCGTCAGGCGAATTTTGCGCTCGTCTAAGCGGTCAAAATTCATTGTCCATGCTTTTTTGGTTGTTCCTGCACTGTCTTTTTTGTCTTTCTTATCCTTCTCTTCGCGTTCTTTCAGCAAGTCAAAATCTTCTTTGGAGAGTCGGAAACGATCTGCGGCGGCTTGGTCAAAGAAAACTGCGTACACATCGGTTTCGCGTGAACCCTGATATGCCAGCGACTTGCGTCCGTTGCGGTCGGTAGAAAACAGCAATGCTTTGCCTTCCAGCGCCCATCCGCCAACACTTTCGCCAAATCCGCTTTGGGTGATGTCTATGCCTTTGTTGTCCGAGCCGTCGGCTTTGAACACCAGAATTTCGTTGGTATTAAAGCGCCCTTTGTTGCTGCGCGCGGCAATCCACTTGCTGTCGGGCGACCATACAAAACTCTGGTCGCCGTCGGAGTAGCTGAAATTTTGCCCGGCAGGAATAATCACACGCGACTGTTTAGTAACCAAATTGAACACTTTCAAGATGTTGCGTTCTTCCAAATAGGCGATTTCTTTGCCGTCGGGCGATACTTCGGGCTGAAATTCTTCTTTGTCGGTCGCAATAACCGGTTCTTCGTTAATGATGGTGGCGGCATAAAAATACTGGTCATCTTTGCGGGCAATAGAACTGCGCATAATGTCCCAACTTTCACCTCGTTCGGCTGCATAGTACAGCGTGCGGCTGTCTGCTCCCCATGAGAGGCTGCGTTCTTGGTAAGGGGTATTGGTAATCCGCTTGGTTGTACCTGTTTCCACAGAGGTTACGAATACCTCGCCGCGAAACACAAAAGCAATTTCTTTACCGTTGGGCGAAGGAGCCATCTCGGAAGCGCCGCTGCTGATAGAAACCGTTTTTTCGGTATTGGAGCGGAAATCGCCTGCCATCATCACGGTTACTTTCTTGGGTTGCTCCCCTTCTTTGAGCGTATAAATTTCGCCGTTCCATGTAAAGCAAAGTAAATCGTTGGCAGAGCGGCTCAAATGGCGCACCGGATGGTCGGCAAAGCGGGTCAGTTGCTGCTCGCCGGAACCATTGACACCTATTTTAAAGATGTTTTGCGCACCGTTTTTTTCGCTCAGGTAGTAAACAGACTGGTCATCGGCGCTGAATTTGGGCTCACGGTCTTCTCCCTCAAAAGCCGAAATCTTGCGGTATTGTTTGGCCGTCATGTCATACAGCCATATATCGCGGGTAACAGAAGAGGTATGACGCTTGCGCCAAGCATCTTCATAGCCTTTGCGGTCTTGAAAAACGATTTGATTACCTTTTGAATTAAAATGTACCTGCTCTGTGCCGGCCGCGTTTATCATTACGCTGCGTCCGCCTTTTACAGGCACGCTGTACAATTTCAAGAATAATGTCCGGTTGGCAAAACGAACGCTGGTATTGGGGTCATTGCGTTGCGTTCCGAATACAACACTCTGATTATCAGGCGTAAAATCATAAGGATAATCATTGGCAGAGTGAAAAGTCAATCGCTTGGCTTCCCCTCCGTTAGCCGACATCACAAAAACATCAAAATTGCCGTGTCGGTCGCTGGCAAAAGCAATCTGCTTGCCGTCGCGGCTCCAAACAGGCATCGTATTGTGCGCATCGTGGATAGTGAGCGGAGTGGCCACTCCACCCGCGGCAGGCACTTTAAACAAATCGCCTTTGTAGCTGAAAACTATTGTTTGCCCATCGGGCGAAATAGAAGGATAGCGCATCCAGAGCGCTTCTTGCTGTGCCTGTGCGTTAAAGGCAAAAAGCCCACACACTACCGACAGCATGCTTCCCATGCGGTAAAAGCGTGATTTCATAAATAAAACAGGTGAGTATGGAGTTAAAAAGGAAATAAGAAAGCAGGTCGCATAGGTTGATGGGCGAAATTTAGTACTTTTATCCTTAATGTTTCATTCTTCATTTTTTTTAAAAGCCTGTTCATGTCGGACTTTGTTTTCCCTTTTGCAGACATTGGCGAATTAGTCAAAATAGCTGTACGTGCCGGACAAATTGTAATGCAGCATTACCAAAGCAGCACATTAGGCATTTTCAAAAAGTCTGACCACTCACCTGTTACGGATGCCGACCGTGAGGCACACCGCTTTATCCACACAAGCCTTTTGCAACTTACACCGCATACTCCTGTTCTTTCCGAAGAGGGTGAGCATATCCCCTACGAAGCCCGCAAAGCATGGGAAACTTTCTGGTTGGTAGACCCATTGGACGGCACACAGGAGTTTATTGGCCGAACGGGACATTTTGCGGTTTGCATCGGGCTGATTCATCAAAACTATCCGGTGGCAGGTGCTGTTTACCTGCCTGCCATTCAAGAACTATTCTTTGCCGATGGTAAACAGTCATTCAAAATGCTGCTCAATGGCACCACTGTGAGGCTGCAATTGCCGCATCAACCTCTGCAAACACCGTGGCGGGCTGTTTGCAGCAAGGGCAAGATGCCCGAACAAGACCGTGCTTTTTTGTGGCAAAACTGGGGTATCAACCGTGCTACCCCTATGGGCAGCGCACTCAAATATTGCGCCCTTGCCGAAGGAAAAGCTGATATTTTCTACCGCACGCGCGGCAACAGCGAATGGGATTCTGCCGCAGGACAAGCCGTGCTGGAACAAGCCGGCGGGCATATTCTGGCAATGAACGGTGAGCGTTTCAGCTACAACAAACCGTCTTTGGTCAATCCGCCCTTTGTTTGTCTAGGCTTTTCCGATAAGCAAGCCGTTATGCCTGCTTTGCAAGCGGCAGGCGCACAATGAACGTAGTACCTCTGCCCGGCGCACTCAACACACTAATAGAACCTCCATTTTTTTGTGCGATTTCGTAGGAAAGCTGCAACCCCAAACCTGTGCCTTTTTCTCCTGCCGTGCCATAGGTGGTCATGTGCGTATTCTCATCAAATAAATCGTGCAACTGTGTATCCGACATTCCTACGCCTGTATCTACCACACTGATGGCTGCAGATTCGCCTTCTTTATAGGCCTCCACCAAAACTTTGCCCCCCGGTTGCGTAAACTTAATGGCATTACTTATCAGGTTACGCAAAATAAGCCGCAGATGGTCTTTATCGGCAAATACATTTACATCCCCATTAATTTTACTTTCCAAAGTTATCTGTTTCATGCGTGCCGTATCGGTAAACAACAGCATGTGTTCTTCAACAATCTCTGCCACCGAAAAAAACTGCGGAAAGGCTTTGTCGCCCTGCAACTGCGTGTTTGCCCAACGGAGCAGATTGTCGAGCATCAGTTGTAAACCTTTGACACTTTGCCGAAGATGCAGAGAAAAATAAGACATGTCTTCCTGCGAAATATTGCCGGCGGCGGCTAATTCCAACAGTGCCGCCAAACCATTAATCGGCGTTCGCAAATCGTGCCCGATGATGGAAAAAATTTTATCCTTGGTGCGGTTTTGATGTTCTATAATCTGATTTTGCTCCTCCAACTTTTGAAATGAAGCCTCAAGCTCCTGATTCTGGCTTTTGATTTTTCGCTGGCTTTGCCAAATCATCAAACCGGCAGCAGAAACAAAAATCAGCACAATCGTAATGAGAACAATGGCCTTGGTTTGTGCAGCCATTTGACGCTCAAACATACTTTCCTGAGCCTTTTGTCGTGAGGTCATGAGTGCCAGTTCACCTTCTTTTCGCTCATATTCAAAAATTTGCATCGCATTGTGCGCCAAGTCGTTGTGCACACTGTCCTTGTAAGCAACATATAACACCCCGCTTTCGGCTGCTTCTTTATATTTCTGCTGCTCATACAATGCAGTACTAAGTGCCTTGTAAGCCTTTGCTATCCGCTCCTTATTGGCAGCCTGCAAGCCAAAATCCAACGCTTGACGGGCATACTCCTCTGCCTGCTGATACTCATGCTTGGCATTAGCCACTTCTGCACGGACACAATAAGCATACGACTTAGCAAAAATATTTTCATATAATTTCAATTGCTCCAATGCAAGCCCGACCCACTCCGTAGCCTGCTCAAATTTTTGCTGCTGCAAAGCAATTGCTCCATGGTGCACGTACAGCAATGACAATACGGACGGACGCTCTTTCTCAATCGCAGGAATTGCTTTTTCCGTGTAATAAATAGCCGAATCTGTTATTCCTTGACGCGTGTAAACATCGCTTATATTGTAATACAAAGTGGCTGTGCGTTCAGGAATCTGCAAATGGATGAACATGTGCAGTGCCTGATGCAGGTATTTCAGTGCCTGCTTGTAGTCATTCAGTCCCGAATATACCAAACCGATATGTGCAGTATTGCGTGCTATCAACTCTTTATCTTGCAGTTCCTCGGCAATCAGTAAAGACCGTCGGAACTGATACATAGCCTTTTCATAGTCCGATGTTCCCCAGTAAGCAGTTCCTATCCGATTAATTGCGGCAGCCATCCGCTTTCTATCGTTGATTTTCTCTGCAATGGCCAATGCCTGCTCAGCATAATTGCAAGCCTTTTTAGCATTAAAGTT